>JAHELT010000044.1:27668-28097 GCA_024644045.1 Chromatiales bacterium
GCTCGAAACCTGTAGCAGCACCGGCCCCATCTCGACCTCGCCGCGCGCCTTGAAGAAGTTGCTGCTTACGGACAAACCTGCTCCCTCGATCTCGCTCTCGCCGTGCAGTGAATGGTTGGTGAACGCCTGCACATTGTCAAAGGGCTGTTCCTCACGAACGCCAATAAACTGCTCGGCCAGCAGCTCGCTCATGTGCACCGCCAGCGTGCGCATTACCATGTTACCGGCCGTGTTCACGTTGATCCCGGTACGCTCGGGCAGCGCGCTTACGTGCGGCGCCAGCGCCCGGTAGGCCTCATCGTCGATGCCGCGTACAAGGCGCAGCTCGGTGATGCTGCTGAACAGGCGGTTAGCGGCACGGTACGGGCGTTCCAGGCCCGAGTAGAAGTCGTCCTCGGCGCCGAACACCTCGTTCGGCGCCTGATCCTT
>JAHELT010000044.1:28107-32610 GCA_024644045.1 Chromatiales bacterium
GAGCACCGCGAACGCCAGATTCGGGTCCAGCTCGAGGATGCTCAACAGGCGCTGGAAGCGGTCCAGGTCCACGCCGCTCTGCTTACCCTCGGTGGTCAACAGATTGTTGAGGTTGATGCGCGCCTGCAGATCCTCGACCAGACCGCCGACCTGGCCGCCCTCGATCGGCACCGGCGGAAGCACCGTCGCCCAGTCTTCGTCGAGACTGTCGACCGTACTGTCCTGGCGGTCCTGGTACAGCACCGCCGCGGCCCAGCGTTCAGCGCCAAGCGCCACGTAGCGCGCCTGTCCCAGCGCTTCGCGGCTGCGCGTGAGGCGCAGATCCATGTCCTGCTGCGCGACCATGTCGACCACAGCAACCGTGGCGAGCGCCACGATCATCAGCACGGTGATGAGCGCTGCGCCTTTATCCCGGCAGCGCATACACCCTCCGCAGCTCGCCCCAGCCCGCCAGCTCCAGCGTCAGCTCGACCGCCGCCGGCAGGCTGCTCTCCTGCAGCGAACCGCCCCGCAGCGGTGGCCACTGCTCATGCCATTCGGATTTGTCGTCCAGGAACCGGAAGGCGAGATTCGCGACGTCGGTGAGCAGCACGCGCCGCACCGGCACCGTGCCCTGCAGGCGGTCCAGCTCACGCCAGTAGATGCGGACAAAGGTGCCGCGTTCCAGCGTGTAGGCCACGCGCTGCAGGCTGCTGCGCGCCCAGCCGGCGGGGTTGGGCAGCCCGCCGCGCGTGAATTCCAGCGACTCCAGCCCCGACTCGTGCACGAAAGCGGCCTGCTCGTCGCCCAGATCGTCGCGGACCGGCCGCGCGACCGCCTGCTCGAAATCCATGGCCAGCTGGGTGAAGCAACGCTGCACCTGTTTCAGCCGCTCGCTCTCCCGCGTGGCGCGATCGGCGGTGCCCAGCACCACATCCAGCGCCAGGTACCCCGCCGCGCCCAGCACGACCAGAATGGCGCTCGCCACGAGCAGCTCCACCAGCGTGAAGCCGGCCTGGGCGGTGCGCGTCTGGCGATAGTTGCTGCGCATATGCTACTGGCGCCCGCGCAGCCGGGGGCTGCCAATGAAGCCCTCCAGGCGAGCCAGCACCACGTCATGCTGCTCGTGGCGCACCGACACCGAGGCGCGGCGGATCTCACTGTTGGGCGTCTTTTCGACCTCTATTTCCCATTCCCACTCGACACCGCCCATGCGCTCGCTGCCCGTCTTCTTGCCGGTGTTCGGCCAGGTAGCCTGGAGCGTAACCTCGGTCAGGCGGTTCTCCGCCACCCAGCGTGCCATCGCGCGCAGGCGCAGGTCCGAGGCGTTGCGCGCGAAATCGGAGGCGCCGCTGACCATGGCCATAACGCCGATCGCCAGCACCACCAGCGCGATCAGCACCTCGACCAGCGTGAACGCGCCTGCACGGCGCCGGCGGCTCGCGCCAACGGACCTCATTCGGCTTCCAGGCGCATGACTATGGCCAGCTCCTCGCTGGGCGCCAGGCGGTAGCTGCGATCGGTCTCGCGATCGCGCAGGAATATCGCGAAGTCGGGAATGATCTCGCCGCTCGAGAGCAGCATGATCTGCGGCTTGGCCGCGACCGGTGTCTCATCGAGTACGATGCGCAGTCCCTCGATTTCGACCTCTGCGCGCACGAACTCCGGAAACTCCCGCTCGCGCAACCGCTTGTCGCCCTGCAGCACTTTCCACTGGCCGTCCTCGAACGCGTAGAAGGCGTAGCCCGAATCGGCCACCCGCAGGCCGAGCTGGCGGGCCTGCAGCAGGGCCTCTTCGCCGGCCAGCGACATCAGCCGCCACAGTCGCGCCGCCTCTTTCTCGAGGCGCGCCTCGCGGCTGCCCGGATTGATCGCCAGCACGGCGATACCGAACAACAACCCGATGATCAGCACCACCACCAGCACTTCGACCAGCGTGAACCCGCGCGCACGGCCATCGGCCGTGATCACCGCAGGTTTGTGACAAGAGATCAGGGGTGACGCCGGCGCCACGGGGGCGCGCACCGATGCGGGTGAAATGCCGTGCCCCTGTGCCGCGGGCCTAGCCCGCCTGTTGCATGAAGGCGGTTCCGAGCGTGCGCGTTTGTCAGTCGAATCAGACTGTTGAGCATCTATTTGAGCAATATTGCCGAGTGACGCTTGGTACCTGTTCACTTTCAGGAAAAATCCGGCGTTGCAAATCGAACGATCCCCTTTGCACCCTGGTCCGGCTATGCTTGCGCAGGCGATAGTCCGATCTGCTCAGCCACATTTCCCCTGAGAAGACGACTGAATTGTCTGGAACAATTTGAACAGCGAGTCGCTTTGGCCCGCAGGCGCAAGGCGCAGGGATGCCCGGAGTTATCCTTCATGCAATATGCAGGCTAGTCGATGTTCCAGTTGCCGATGTCGGCGGCGAAGCCGTCGCCGCCCGGGGTGCGATCAGCCCCCAGCGAATAGATGTCGACCTCGCCGTTCTCGCCCGGACTCAGATACTGGTACTCGTTGCCCCACGGATCCTTGGGCGCCTTATTGATATAGCCGCCCTCCTTGTAATTCGGCGCCTCGGGCTCGATCGCGGGCGCACTGACCAGGGCATCGAGTCCCTGATCCGTGGTCGGGTAGGTGAAGTTATCGAGGCGGTACATGTTGAGCGCCGCTTCGAGGGCGCGGATGTCCTGCCTGGCTTTGACCACGCGCGCCTTGTCCGGCTCGTCCATGATGCGCGGGATGACGGCGGCGGCCAGAATCGCGAGTATCGCCACCACGACCATGATCTCGATCAGCGTGAATCCGCGTGCCTTTCGCTGCACACTCATTGCTCGTCCCCGGTATCCTGCTGACAGCAGCGAAGCATAGCACGCGGTTTGTCTACCCACAGGTTACCGGCCGGTAAGGGCTCGCGCCGCGCGGCAGCTACACCTTGAACTGCTTGACCAGGGTGGCGAGTGCAACGGCAAGCTCGTTGAGCTGGCGGGTTGCCTGGGCGGTCCCCGAGGAGCGTTCCGCCGTACCTTCGGCGATGTGCGCGATAGACACCATGCTGGCCGACACGTCGTCGGTCATGGCCGACTGCTCGCGCGCCGCGCGCGCAATCAGATCGTTCATTTCGGTGATCTCGCTTACCGCCGCCGTGATGTCGCCGAGCGCCTGCTCCGCCTTGGCGGCTTGCGCAACGTTACCGTGCGCCTGCTCGCGGCTCTGCTCCATCGCCGAAACGGCGTCGCGCGTGCCCGCCTGAAACTGCTCGATGATCGTCTGGATCTCCTGCGTGGACTGCTGCGTGCGGCTGGCGAGCGTGCGCACCTCATCGGCGACCACCGCAAACCCGCGTCCCTGCTCGCCGGCCCGCGCGGCCTCGATCGCTGCGTTGAGCGCCAGCAGGTTGGTCTGCTCGGCAATCCCGCCGATCACGTCCAGCACCTGGCCGATGCGCTCGCTGTGGGAGTCGAGCTGGTGCACGACCTTCGCCGTACGCTCGACCCCGTCTGCGAGGTCGTTGATGTCCTGCATCGCGCGCGCGACCAGGCGGTTACCGGTTTCCGCCCCTTCCTTGGCCCGCTTGGCCGCCTCAGCAGCGCTCGAGGCGCTGGCCGAAACCGCTTTGACGGTGGCGGACATCTCGTCCATGGCCGCGGCCGCCTGGTCGGTTTCACGCCGCTGCTCGTTGACGCCGGCGCTCGTCTCGGCGGTCGTCTCCGCCACTTCGCGCACAGCGACGGTGAGTGACTCGCTGGCGTCGACGATGCTGCACACGGTGGCGCGGAACTTCTGGAACATCGCATTGAGCGCGGAGGCCATCTGCCCCATCTCGTCACGGGCGCGTACGTCGATCTCGCGCGACAGATCTGCGTCGCGTTCGATCTCCCCGATGACCTGCTGCAGCGCCTTGACCGAACGGCTCGCCCGATGCGCCGCGATCCACGCGCCGAGCGACGCCAGCGCGACCATGATGACGGCGATCAGGCCGGAAGTGGCGTGCAGGCGCGCGATCAGCTCGGCTTCAGTGGCCAGCGCCTCCACCTCGTCGATCTCGCTCAGTATCGCCCAGTTCAGGCCGGCGATGTCGAGGGGCGCGTAGGCGGAGAGAACCGGGACGCCGCGATAGTCTGGAAACCCCGCGAACCCGCTTTTCCCGGCCAGCGCGGCGCGTACACCCGGTGTGTCGACGCGCTGCACCCCGACGCTGCTGGTGTGGATACGTATCGCCTCCACAGTGCCCGGCGCAACACCGGCGCTGCGCAGCGCGTCGTAGTAACGCGGCGGGTCTTCCACCAGCAGGCGGCGCATGTTGCGCACGGTCTGGTCGGCGCCGACCAGGTAGGTTTCGCCGCTCTCACCCAGCCCGACGCGCCGCCACTCGCCGTTGCTGGTCATCACGGCGTTGATGCGATCGATGGGCAGCTGAAAAACCAGCACGCCGATCCGCTCCGCGCCGTTGAAAATCGGTGTGGCCATGAACAGCGCCGGCTTCTCGTAGGAGGGCGTGTAGGGTTCGAAGTCCCGGATCGCCACGAAGCCGGG
>JAHELT010000191.1 GCA_024644045.1 Chromatiales bacterium
GCAAAAACCTGTCCGTACCGGTGGTCGGCCGCTAATTGTCCCTCTTTTCGGGAACATGCCACGTGGCACGTCGGTCGGCTATCGCTCCATCAAAACGGACGGAATCTGATTTTTGGAGATGGCAGGGATGCCGACAATCCGGACAGCGCGGAAGGGCGTAGCATCACGACTTTGCTGCGCTGCACCCGGCAGATATCAGCCTGCCAGACACGCGCTGCCAATCATCGTAACCGGCGGCAGGTCTACTGCGGGATGCCCGCCGAGTTTCCGGGGGCCGTTTCGGCGCGAGAGACTTCCAAAAGAAGTGATCTCGAAAATCTAACTCTATGTGTTCCTAAGTGATGCTATCTGACAGTTTTTACCCGCTGCAAGCCGCATAAATCCTCGCCACGAACCAACGCGGGTCGCGGGCACGCGGCTGTAGCTCAGTCGCTGCGGTCTTGCCGCGGCTGACACAGTTGCGTGATGGTGCTGTAGATTCGCGCCAGCAGGATGTCCCCGCCGGGCTCACCGGCGAGGTCGGCTTGGGGTTGCGCAGCAACGCTGCCCTGCAGGCTGTTGTCGGCGGCGTTGAACATCAGTCCCGACGCCAGGTTGATACGGTACTGCCCCTGCGGCGTATCGACTTGCACGCAACGGCCGTCCACGAGAGCGCACTGTTCCAGCGGCGACTGCTGCAGCAGCCGCTGCAGCAGTTCACCGCGCATCCTGACGCTGGCCGGCAACGGCATGCCGCCCATGGCCGCATCCAGCCGTGCCATGAGTTGCGCCAGCGCCGAAAATGCCGGTTCGCGCTCAAGCAACCGGAGCAGACCGTCAGCCGTGCCCGTTTCCGCATCGGCCAGCGATTTGAGCAGTTCGACCTCGGCCAGTTCTTCGGCGACGGCTTCCACATCCTCCCAGTCGCAGCGGTAGCCGATGCCCGCCGCGGTGGCGAACAGATCGACATCGCGCAGGATCTCCGAGCAGACTACCGGCGGCAACGTGTCGGCAGCGACCTCGTCGAATCCGCGCAGAAACCTGATGCCCCCGAGTTCCACGGCCAGCGAGATACCCCGTCCCGAGATGCTGCGGCTCTCACGGCCGATACCGATTTCGCAGCGCAGGCCGTCCGACAGCGCCAGCGTCGGCAATGACTCGCTCTCGAAGTTACCGTGCAGCTGGTAGCGCCACTCCCGCTGCAGCAGCAAAGCACGCAACTGGTGCTGGCGCACATACAGTCCTGACACCAGCTTGTTGATCTCCGCGACGTCGGCGGCACGGTAGATCTCACGGTAGGCCTGGCGAAACGGTTGTGCGACGGCATTCTGCCAGATGGCGTTGCGCCAGGCATCCCGGGTCTGCGTATCGTCATGCAATGGATGCCACAGTTGGACCTGTGCGGTGTCTGCGGGCAGCGGCAGCTCACTGCCGTCGGCCTGCATCAGTGTTCCGTCGCGCAACATTGCGGTGTTGCTGCCGGCTGTACCGGTGAACCGCCAGATCAGACTGCGAGCAACGGTCTTCATGAGCGTGTGCTCGGCGAAATACCTGCGCCAGTCGGCGAAAGCCATCGCCGTGCCATCGAGGTAGAATGACTCGATGCGCCGCGTCTGCACCCGCAGCGTGTTGCGAATGGCCTTGAGTTTGTCTTTCACGGCCCGGCATTGCCCGCGGTGCGCCTTGGCGATTCGCGCCGGCGCGTTCTTGAGTTGCCGGCCGCGTGCATCCTGCCAGTAAAGGCTGGCGACGCCGGGCGGCTGTACCTCGATAACCGCCTCGCAGTCACCGACTGCCTCGACCGTACGCGGCATCAGTCTTCCAGCCCGTAGTCCGGAACGTTCATGCTCTGCAGCTGGTTGACGGTTAAGCCTTTGGCGCTGGCAGCTTCCTCCAGCCTGCGTTCCGCCAGCGCCACTGCGTTGGTCGGATACTTGAGCTGGCTGGCAAGTTCACTCAGATGCACCAGGCCTTGCGTGCCCGGCAGTTCACTCAGCAGTTGCAGGCACAGATTGCCCACCGAGGTGGACACCGGACCCTCGTAAGGCACTTTGGTGTAGGCGATCATGGCCAGTTTGCGCAGCAGTTCGCTGTCGGATTCCTGCGCGTTGACCGACAACAGCATCAGCATGCCGCGCAGCTTGGTTTCGTTGTCGGCGTTCAACCCGCCCGCAGCGCCCACGTCCGCCAGCAACGTCATGGCATGCAGCACCGTGGACCGCACCGCCTCTTCGGAGTACGCGTCGAACAGTTGCTGAACCTGCTTGTGCCATTTTTTGGTCGGCTTGCTTTTGGGCGCAAGCCGGTACAGATCATCCAGCGCCGGTACCAGCGGCGGCAGCTCACCCAGCGACTCGATCCACGCATTGAGCTGCTTGCCCCACGCATCCTCCAAGAAAAAGATGCCCTGCAGCCGGTTACGCACCGCACGGATGCGTTGCACATGACGCCAGGATGCACTGCACTCGACGTTTGCCGAGAGCTGGTGCTCGTATTCATCCACTGCTGCATCGAACTCGGGCGAAACGCCGCCGGCCATGGCATGGGCGACCAGCGCTTCAACCACCTTGGGCGTCTCCGGTGTGCAGCTGCCGCTGGATTTGCGTGCATCGGCGCTGATTCTGACGATAAGCGCCTGTTCGTCCTGTTCGGTCATTCAGCGTCTCCAGCCGGATTCGTGAGTTATGATCATGGTGTACGCGGCAAGCACGTACTCTGCCAGTGTTCGCCCTGAACTGCGACGGCCTGAAACACTATCCCCCCGCTTTTGCCGCAGGTTCGGATCCCCACTGGCTGCTCGGAAACGCCAGCACAGACCCGCGATCATGGGCAGGTAATCAAACCTGCCGGTTCGCAATCTGCTGGGCACTCTCGGGACAACCCCAATCCGGATTTATCTGCTGCATCGCGAGGACCGCTTTGATCAGTTCGCACCGGTGAGCCGTTCCTGGCATCCCAGGGTTGCGCAGTTACGTCCATGCTTGCCGTTGCGACCCGGGTTCCGTCTGGTGGGAGAACGACCGTGTTGACGAGTTGCTTGTGCGTTAATGGCGATGAGAGGGAGCGCCGGTGACAGCATCCAAAAGCCGGGCGTTGGCGCCCGCACTGGCGATGCGACTGCCATCCGGCGAGAACGCGACGGTTCCAAACCCGCGCCTCGCCCTTGCGGGTGTTCTGGGACGCAGCAACCGGGGCGTGAGTTTTTCACTTCGGGCTGCTGGGCGTTGAGTGAAGGATCGGGACCTTGGTGCTGTGTGCGGCGAAACCAATCAAAGCGCCGATCAGCACTACTGATCGTGCACATGGCCCGGGCACTTGACCTAATGGCATCAGATACTTACCATTATGTAAGGAATATGATAAAGAGTAAGGAAAATGCAGGCCACACTCACTAGCAAGGGTCAAGTCACGGTTCCCAAGGCAGTGAGGGACCGGTTGCATCTCAATCCCGGCGATAAGATCGAGTTCCTGGTAGACGAAGACGGCACAGTACGTGTCATCCCCGTCACTGCGACTCTCCGCCAGTTGAAGGGCATGGTGCGTAAGCCGGATCGAGTCGTCAGCCTGCACGAGATGGAGGAAGCGATCTCGAAAGGCGCATCCGAACCGTGATTGGATTGGATACGTATGTGCTCGTGCGCTATGTGGTTCAGGACGACGTGGAACAGGCAGAGGCTGCCGGACGACTGATCGAGGGGCAGTGTACGCGTGAGTTGCCGGGATGGGTCAGCAGCATTGTCCTCGCAGAGCTGGTGTGGGTACTGCGTGGTGCCTACGGTTACGATAAAGGCGTCATTGTTTCGGTGGTTCGACAGATTCTACAGACGGCCGAGCTCACCGTGGAGGCCCCGGCGTTGGCCTGGGCTGCTCTTGGCGATTTTGAGAATAGTCGCGCGGACTTTGCCGACTGCCTGATCGCACACGGCAATCATGCTGCCGGGTGTTCCGCGACCTATACGTTTGACAAAAAGGCGGTCCAAGGTCGTTACTTCGAGATGGTCGACTGAGAGTCTCCCCATGCCTCAGAACAGGTACGGGCGTCGGATTCACCGGGCTTGGGCGTCGCTCGATCCGGAGATCGTTGCACATTATCGTGTGTGGAACCTCCGGGCGGTCTGTTCGGTGCTCTGACCACTGGAACAATCGCACAACCTCTCGCGAATGACCGGCAAACAAAAAAACAGACCGATTATCTACTTCTGTCTCTACTGTGCCCCGGTTTTCATCTCCGGGGTTGTGCAGTAGCATAGCATCCCGCTGTAAACACAGATCAGCTACCTTTGGATCCGTCCGATGGATCAGTCTCCACTTCGGCAAAAACAGCGCAGTCGCTTTTACGAGGACGGCGCTCATCCCTGGCATATCGAGATGGTGCCCAAAACGCTGGATCCGTCGTCCCAGCCACATCCGGCATGGCACTGCGGCATCTTCGTCGTGCACGGCATCGGCTCGCAGACACAGGCGGAAGTCGCCGCCGTATTGCGGAGCGGATTCGACTACGCGTGGGATGCGATCAATCGTTGCGACCCGGCGGAAATCCAAACCGTGCTGCCGCCACCTTATGTCCTCGACGGCTGGTGGGCCAATTATTCTGACGTGGAGAACACGTTTCCGAGAGACTGGGAGAAGTTCGAGAAGGGTCAAAAGGATTTTTTCCGCAGCCTCTGGCAGCAGCGCACCGGCAACGCACTGGATACCGTGTTGTGGTTTCTCAAGCAGCAGTTGCGGCTGCTGCATCGGCGCACGCTTCAGAAGATGGGGCCGGTTGCCTATGTGATCTATACCTTTCTGCAGATCGTCGCGCCGTTCATCCTCGTGGCGCTCTATTTCCGCGCCCGCAATCTGGTCAGCGGCTTTCTCACGGATGTGCGCATGTATGCTGAGCCCGAGGGCGTCACGGAACGCGCTATCGTCCAGCGCATCGACGCGCGCGTGGGCGATCTCTTCCTGCAGATGATCGGGCTCGACCGCCAGTTCCGTGAGCTCGAGGACGATCATTGCATCACGGCTTCAGGCGAGCCACTGCGTTTCGATCGCGTGATCTGGGTAGCCCACAGCTTGGGGACAGTCATCAGTTATAACGTGCTCTCGGATCTTTTCCACCGTGCCGCGGATCTTGAGAAGAAGGGTGACGCCGACCAGAAGAAAGGCGTGAAGCTCTTCCGCCGGCGGCTGCGGCGCTTTGTGACGCTCGGTAGCCCGCTCGACAAGTTCGCTTTCCTGTTCGAGAACGCCGTGCGGCCATGGCCTGCAGTGCCGCGCAGCCAGCTCCTCGACGGATGCGAGAAATTCGAAGACCGTGACCAGCCCGATTGGTGGATAAACTACTACCATGTGCTCGATCCGGTCAGCGGGTCGCTGAGCCATCCCATGATCACGGCCGGGCAACCCGGTCCGGTAAACATTCACCTGCGTAACCTGCTCGAGATCCCGGGCGCAGCACACGTGGCCTACTGGCACAAAGTCGAAGTGCTGCGTTACATCCTCGGGCGCACCTACGGCGTTGAGCATCTACCGGACCCCGCGCCGGTGAAAGAAGAGCCCGTCAGGAACCGCCTCTACGCGGTGACCGGTATGGGCATCTGGACCGTGATTATCGTCGGCGCAGTGTGGGCGATCGTGTTCGAGGCGGTGCCGTACCTCTGGCACACCGTCACGGCGTTTTTTGTGTGAGCCGCGCAACCGAATCATGCCCTGGCGGCTGATCGCGAGCCCGGCGCCAGCGCTTGGTCATCGGGAATCGAACGCACAGTGTTTCTCTACATTTCAATGGGCCAGCGTTCTACGCTGGTAAAATGCTGTCAAATCCGGCAACGCTTCCGCGTGCCGTTGTAGTGCCGCCGTGTCGACTGGTCGCCCAGCATTGCGACGTGATACAGACCTCGGCAGTCCGAATTCCAGCGATGTCCAGAGAAGTCGGCAATCCAGGTGCGGGAATCTGTTCGCGCATCACATCAGCGCGTGCGATCGTGCCGCTATCCGTACCGAACCCTACGGTGCGGTGCCGTGATGATAGTCCATGTGGCGTACGGCGCCGCCACCCGACGGTATCGGCGTCACCGAGACGAAGCGCTCAGCGCGGGTATCGAATCCAACGAACTGATTCGGAGATACGCCGGTTTCCACCACCCACACCTGGGCACCGGCAGAGGCCGTGCCCTACGGTCTTGCTCTCGCGTTAGAGGGTAGTGGCCATTCTCGGAGGCCGCCGCGCCCTGTGGGTGGCGAATCACTATTTCATGGCTCAAGAACGGCCACGGGAAAGCGGTGGAGCCTTGCCAGCCTGCTCGGTCCCCGTACCCAAGCTTTTCTTTACTGGTCCCGATTTGTAAAGAGATGAGAGATGCCAAAAGTCAGTTCGAAAAGACAAATCACGCTGCCAGTCGATCAGTGCCAGGAACTGGGTATTGAACCCGGTGACGAGTATCAGAGTTATGTCGCCGAAGGGCGGATAACAATTGTTAAGAAGATACCTGGTGCAGCGAAGTGAATTCTCCGGGATGTAGAGGGTGATGCCTCGCTATCGGATGAAGAGTTCTCGGAGAGCCACTCTGAATGCCAGGAGAACTGCTTGATTGCCGTCGATACCAATGTACTACTGCGCTATTTACTGTGGGATGACGAACAAGCGACCAAAGCCGACAAGCTGATTAACGGCTCTACGCACGTGCTCATAACAGACTTCGTCCTGGCTGAAACGCTCTGGACCCTAAAAGGTAAAAAGTGAGTTAGCGAAACCAATCTCGCTGTTCGAGGAACCCAGTATCGGCTTCGAAGACGGGCAAGTCGTATAGCGAGCGTGGAACGACTACACGCAGGCGAAACCGGTCAACGTTGGCGGCAAAAAGAAGGAGGTGGATTTTTCCGATGCGCTAGTTGTGAATAAAGCCGGGTAATGTGCAAGCGAACAGAGTAAGAAGTTGGACGCGTTTATACGTTTGACACGGCGGTGCAAGGAACACATGGAACAGCACAACCGTGACCGAAAAAGAGACAATGCGTGAGCTTCCAAAAAATGCGATCTCGGAACATGTAACGCTATGTTTTCCTGAGTGATGCTCTCTGGCGGTGTTTTTGGAAGAATACCCGCCGCAGGTCAATGACGAACCGTGGCAAACTCGCCACTATCGTGCACCGCACATGGCAGCCCCCGGCCGGGAGCTGGCAGCCTTTCAACGGGAGATTCGCACAGGCCCTACTTGGTTCGGGACAACCCGAAGCCAGGTCGAGGCTGCGCTGTCGAGGACTTCAGTGTCTGCTTCATTGCCTCGTTAGGCGGTGTCCCGCTGGACCCACGCCTGGTCTCTTCGTTCAAGGAAGGGAGCGGGGCAATCACAGTCCTCACTGACGCGGTCCACTACCGCGCGAAGCTCTTCCATCACCCCCGGAGTTGCTCGATTCCCAAACGCCAAGACGTCACGCGTGGGCGCCGCGACGACCACGCCGTCCGGCACATGTTCCGCTAGGGACTGATCCCAAAGAGTGTCCAGAAGAAGCAGGCTGCGTTCGAAGTTCCCGTCTAAAAACACCGCGAAGATTGAACCGTACGGCTGCACTCGGACGCCCTTGTTGTCCGCGAGATCATATAGGTTGTGGATGGCACACTTGTGTAGCTTGGCCTCTGAGGCGCCGGTCGCAGACAAATCTTCGTTCTGGACGTAAGAGAACTGATCACCCTCATCGATAAGGTATGCGACGAGGAGCCCGTTGCCCAGGTCGCGAAGTACGGGCGATTCCTCCTGGGTGAGGGCCAGCACGGGCTCATGATGACCGTCGGGTAGCCGCGGTTTTAGATAGGCAATTGCATTGCGCCAAGAGAGACCAGACATCTAGAAGATCACTGTACGTCTAACGCCAACGCTCGGCGGCGAGGCACCGATAGTCTCCGAAACCAGCCGACGTCAAGCCGCGTCCGTTGCAGCGTGTTAGGTTTCACCGCCAAACCCTGCGAGGGTCTAGTTGTGCTATGTGCATCCAATTAGAATCCTTATAGAAAGACAAGGTACTTTCGGACAGCTTGCCGGCTACAGCGGCGTACTGACCATGAAACCGTTCAAGCGTCGCTAGCTCTGATCGTGGAAAAGCAATTCTTCCACTCATCACTGTCGGTTTGAAGCATTCTTGCCCCGAGAAATAGAGATCATCAAACCAAAGACAAAGCATTTCCTTTGGGCCGTCGGGTCGAGTTCCGCAATACTTCCGAGAGCTCTACAAACGGATTCGCGGTACTCGAGCTTGGCCACAATGAATCCTAGGCAAACCGGTCCAAGGCATCAACAACAACGGGTGGAAACGTGCTCGTGAAAAGGTCGGACTGAAGCAGGTGAGGGTGCACGATCTCAAGCACACGTTCGGGCGTAGGCTGCGCGCGGCAGGCGTACCGCTCGAGACACGCAAGGTGTTACTCGGTCACCGCAATGGCAATATCACCACGCATTACTCCGCACCCGAATTGAGCGAGTTGATCGATGCGGCCGACAAGGTTTGTGCAGAAAAGTCCGGCAAACCTCCGGCACTGGTGATGTTGAAGTAAAAAACGGTTGGCGTGGAAAGCGTAACCGCTTGATTTTGAAAGGTGTATTGGCGCGCCCGGAAGGATTCGAACCTCCGACCCCCTAGTTCGTAGTTAACTAAGTAGATCATAACCTGTTGTTTTAATTGTAAAATACTGGGGCGTCCGTTGCCCGTATTGCACGACA
>JAHELT010000192.1 GCA_024644045.1 Chromatiales bacterium
CGCCAGCACTGCAGGCTCGCATCCCACGCCAGCCGGCAGCCGGCGGCGCGCGCGAGATTAGTCCGCGGCGTAACCCCGAAATGCACCAGCAGGCTGTCGGTAGCCAGCGTGCGATCACGGTCGCGCCATCGACCCCGGACGGCGAAATCCACCGCCTCGATGTGCTGGTCGCCTCGGGCACGCAACCGCGAAACGCCGTAGTGGATGGGGACGCCCGCTCTCACCAGCTCGATGGTGTACTTCAATCCGCGCCACAGGTAGGCCCCGGCGCTGGCGGCGCGCAACAGGCGGGGTGCCGCGCGCAGCATGTTGCTCTGCGGAGAGACTTCGAGCACCGCCTTCACTGCCACACCGGCGCGCAGGTACTGCCAGGCCACGAGCAGGAGCAACGGGCCGGCACCGGCAAGGATGGTGCCATCGGCCGGCACCACGCCGGCGGACTTGAGCAGGACCTGAGCCGCGCCGGCGTTCATCACACCGGGCAGCGTCCATCCGGGAAACGGCACCGGCCGCTCCATGGCCCCTCCAGCGATGATCACATGGTCAAACTGCACGATGGCGGCGCGCCCGGCGCGCAGGATCCCCAGCTGGCGCCCCCGATCGATCGACCAGACGCCGGTGTCCGGCCAGTACTCGGCGCTGCTCTGGTGCAGGGTGTCGAACAGCGCACGGCCGCGCTGATAGTCGGCGCCGAGCAGGCCGACCCGCTCGGCGGGCGCATCGGCGAGTGCCCGGTAGATCTGCCCGCCGGGGGACGCCTGCTCGTCGATCAGGACGACGTCCAACCCGAGTTGGGCGGCGGTGACAGCAGCGCTCAGGCCAGCCGGGCCGGCTCCGATCACCGCCAGTTGACGTGCCCTAGTCATCGGTGCGGCCGCTACCGTGCTGGCGTCGGATCCGCATGCCCTCGGCAACCGGCACCAGGCAGGCCTGACGATTGGCGACACCGTCGATCTCCATCAGGCATTCGAAGCACACCCCCATCATGCACAGAGGCGCGCGTGGCGCGCCCGAGACCGGCGTGGTGCGAGTGTGGCCCAGGGCGTGCACCAGAACCGCAGCGGCAACACTCTCGCCCGATGGGACCTGCACATTATCGCCTTCGATGTCGACAGTGACGGTGTTGCCGCCGGCCCCGCCAAGGCGCCTGAACGCCGTCACCGCGTCGATCCCGGTTCGGCACCTCGCCGTGCGTGACGGCGTTGCGCAGCGTGTTCTTCTGAAGCCGCCAAACAGTTCTCCCGGGATCGACCGCCGCAGGTGTCGCAGAGCGCGCCGGTCTCTTTCACTGAGCCGAAACAATGCTGTCATCGCTGTTGTCCTGCAACTGCAAAACGCCCGAAAAGATTGATCCAGGACAAGTCTCGCGCGGATCGAACATCTAGCCTGACGAAGATACGCCAGGTTCGCTGAAATGCCAGATCATCAGATTCACTGCCAGTACTTCTCCCAGGAAGACCTTCTTGCCGCCGGCTGTCTCGACGTGCGTATGGCCATGGCCGCGGCCGAAAACGCCTTGCAGGCCTATGAACGGGGTGACGTGATCTTCCCGGACAAGATCGTGCAGATCTTCGACGACGCGACCCAGGAGCGCATCAACTGCCTGCCGGCCACGTTTCGGCAGGAAAAGGTGTGCGGCGTCAAATGGGTATCGGTGTTTCCCCCTAATCCGGTCAAACACGGGATCCAGAACCTGTCGGCCGTCATCATCCTGTCCGAGATCGAGCACGGATTTCCCATTGCTTTCATGGAGGGAACGCTGTGCTCCAACCTGCGGGTAGGCGCGATGGGTGCGATCGCCGCCAAGTATCTGGCCAGGCCCGACGCTCGCACGATCGGCCTGATCGGCGCTGGCGAGCAGGCCAAGATGCACCTGCTGGCGATGAAGACCGCGTTGCCGTCGCTGCGGCAATGCCGGGTCGCCGCGGAAACTGCCGCGGAGGAAGACCAGTTCGTGCACGAGATGTCGCCGATACTCGCTGACGTCGACATCACCGCGACGCAGACCGATCTAGCACGCGCCGTCGACGGTGTCGACGTGATCGTCACCGCGACCAGCGCGCAGGCGCCGTTGCTCCGGGCCGAG
Organism: Chromatiales bacterium; assembly: GCA_024644045.1. GTDB lineage: Bacteria > Pseudomonadota > Gammaproteobacteria > JAHELT01 > JAHELT01 > JAHELT01. The sequence goes on from JAHELT010000192.1 coordinate 2,087, forward strand.
TGGTTTGCACCCGGTGCCTTCTACAGCCACGTCGGTGGCTGGGAAGACGAGTACGCCGTGGCAAAGCAATGCGACAAGATCGTCTGCGACGACTGGGAGACCGTCAAACACCGCACGCAGACGCTCAGCCGCATGTTTCAGGCCGGTGAACTGAGCGACGCCGACATCCACGCCAACCTCGTGGCCATCGTGACCGGCCAGAAACCGGGTCGCGAAAATGCCGACGAGCGCATCTACTTCAACGCGGTCGGCCTCGCCTACGCCGATATCGCCATCGCCTATGCAATGTTCCAGCGTGCCAGCCAGGCGGGTTTCGGCCAAGACCTGCGGATCCAGAAGGAGATGATCTTCGAGCACGCCCACCTGAGGAACTGGGTGCGGTTATAGCCGCCCAACTGCACGGCGGTGAAACCTGCTCCTTTGCCGATACAGCAGTGATATACAAGGTGCAAAGGATTCTTCATCCGCTTGGATGAACTGTGTCTAAGGACGAGGAATCGAGCGGGATTGGCCGCCGTGTAAGGCATTCGCGATATCTTACTGGCGCGGCACGATCGTGCCCTGCACTGCCGTCGGGCAGAACAACTCGAGCTTGTTGTCCGTTATGGACGATATCAATAGAATTGCGTGCTGCGTTCGCCAGACGTCACACGATAGTATCGGAGGAGGTCGGAATGAGAGTGAAACATCTGCTAGCGGTTCTGGTGTTGGTGTCTGTTGGCGTTCCACTATCGAGCTGTGTACAGATGCCACCGCAGCCCGGCCAGATTTTTTATACGGCCCTGGGAGCCAGTGACGCTGTGGGCATAGGCGCGTTCCCTTTGCGGAACGGCTATGTTTTTCGAATCCGGGATGACCTGGTGAACCGGGGACGCCAGGTCGAATTGCTTAACCTGGGCATTCCCGGCGCTGGGATTGGCGATATCAAGAGGGTTTCGAGACTGGTGCTGGTTGCCGGCACGCGACCTACTCTCGTGACTCTATGGACGGGTGCCAACGACCTTATCGACGGCGACGATCCTGGGAACTTCGAGCAAGACCTGGAAGATATCCTGAGCGAGTTGCGAGAGCGCACCTCCGCATTGATTGTTGTTGGAGACCTCCCGGACTTGACGAGGCTGCCACGTTTTATACAGGAACCCGACAGCGACGTCACAGTTGAGCGGGTCAGCGCTTTCAACGCCGCCATCGAGCGGCAAGCAAGTAACTTCAACGCATCTATTGCCAGACTATCGGAGCTGGATATGCTCGAGGAGCTGACCAGCGATATCGATGGCTTTCATCCCGATAACGAAGGGCACAGGAGAATAGCCGAGCACTTCATCGAAGTCATTCTGCCAGAGCTCGGGCTGTCCCAGTGATCGTCCTGCGATGAGGTCGTAGGGTCGGACCAGGGTCGTAGGTAGGGTCGTAGGGTCGGACCAGCGGAGCTGTCTGAATTCAATAGAAATTGTGCCGCGAATCAGACGTATTCGAACGTTAGACTATCGATTTCAGCGCCGAAACACGGGTTCTTAGAGATAGAACCCCCGCATTGGGCTCAATGCCTACCGCTAGCAGAACCATGTCAGTAACGGACCCTTAGCGACCGGTTTTCCTGCCGAAAATCGACGGTTTAAGGCCTGAGAGGCCGTGATTTTGGAGGTCTTTCTGATTCAGAACAAACAGTTAGCGTGGTCCGACCCCACGTTTGTAGACCGGGAGTTCACTTAGTCTTGACGCCGGCTTCGCCGGGTGGGCGATCAACCTGGTCACACTTGTTCGGATCACCAAACTCGACGGCTTTCAACCAGCTCTGATCTCCTGGGCGCCTCTTGTACTCGCCTCGGATCTGCAATCCCTTGAGATCTTTCAGGACAGTCTGCATCTCCTCAACGGTTGCGCGCTTTTTCGTACCTTGGTGAAGCCACTCTGCCGAACCGTCCAGCGGCACGCAGTACCGTTCCCACTCCGAGTCGGGGTGTGGGATGTCATAAACGAGTGTGAGCTTTCCGGACCGCAAGACGACGTCGTCAGCATTAAAGCCGGACCAGGCGTCGGCGAAACTGCTGCTCGTCTTGAGCTGAAAGCGCAGCTGTGTCCCGTAAGCATCGCCCTTTTCCCCGAGATACTTGTTTGGCGCTTCCCAGTACCACGTGTTGTTACTACCAACCTCCGCTTTGTCTTCAGCCGAAATTTCCCGGACCCCAAGTACTGGGCCACGTGCATCGCCAGATACGGTCCACCCTCCCGCATCCGTTACGAAGTCATCCTTGACGGGAAGGCGTAGAGGCACGGGTAGGGGTGGAGCTGGAGGTGGAGGATCGGTCGCGATAGAGGGAGGAGACGAAAGCGCAGCAATAAGAGGAGGGTGCTGGTGGGCAACCACAACGGGGCAGTTGGGGGGACAAAGCGGTGTTTTGACCAGCTCCTCTACTGGCAATGTCAGAGCGGCGGTCGCGATAGCCGCGGTTGAGACCGCCGTAGTTGCGCTTGCGGCGGCAACCGGTGCGCCAACGAGAGACTGAAAAGCTGCCCAGTAACCAGCGAGTTTCTCCCAGTACCCGGAGAGTTTTTCCCAGTACTCGAATACTGTGCCGATCACGTTGTGTTTTTTCTTTGCGGCGGCGCGCAGTTCTTCAACACTATGCGTGAAACGAGCAGGCCAATCCCGGATGTTCAGGGAACCCGACTCATGCTTGATAACGGCACTGCCGAAAACATAGTCGTGCAGCGTTTGACGCGCCGGATTGAACAACGCGACGATCAATCCGATCCCGAACATGTCGACGATAAAGTAGCCGAAGCTCGATCGTCCGAGTGCCCAGAACAATCCTGGTTTCTTGCCGAAGCGCGTGACTCGGATGCCGAGCAACGCTTTCCCGAGTGTTTGCTTCACCAACCAGAGAGAAACCGTGTGATAGACGGTGAACAGCAACATTGCACACAGAATCAAGTAACCGACCTGAAACTGATCCCGATACTGATCAATGAGGTCCGGCAACAGGTCAATGAGGCTCGCGAACGCCGCGTACAGGATGGCAACCACAATCAGGCAATCGATCGCCTGTGCCGCAAGCCGCGATCCAACAGGTGCAGGTTCATAAGACTGCGCTTCGGTGTCAGTCGACTTCATCGTTCAGCCTGTTTTGTTGTTGTCAGCGTTCGGCGCGTCAGTTTAGACCCCTACCGCAAACCACGCCAACCCGCCCGCCAAGCGCAATGGAATCCAAGGGAAACGCCGAGTGCTCTGTCGCTCGGTCCGTCGGGTCTGCCTATGGTCCGACCCCAGTGGGCGACATCGTGATGACGATCTTGCCCACATGGTTGCCGCGTTCCATGTAGCGGAAGGCATCCACCGAGCGTTCCAGCTCGAACGTCGAGTCGATGACCGGCTTCAGATCGTGCAGTGCCATTGCACGCGCCATTGCCTCGAGGCGGGCCCGGGAGCCGACCACGATGCCCTGCATGCGGAGCATGGGGCCGATGAGCTGGCGGATGTTCAGCGGCGTTTCGTAGCCTCCGACAAAACCCACGACCCCGATGAAACCGCCAAAGGCAACTGCCGCCAGCGATTGAGGCAACGAACTGCCTGTAGTCTCCACCACGATCTCGACGCCCCTGCCGCCGGTGGCCGCCTTGACCGCCGGCGCCCAGTCCGGTGTCTGGCGATAGTTGATGACAGCATCGGCGCCGCGCCGGCGCAGCAGCTCCGCTTTTTCCTGCGTTGAGGTCAACGCGATCACGCGGGCGCCGGAGGCTTTCGCGAACTGCAGCGCGAACAGCGCAACGCCGCCAGTACCTTGAACCAGCACGCTGTCACCCGCGGCGAGTCCTCCTTCCATCAGACACGACCACGCGGTGAGTGCGGCAATCGGCAGGGTGCTGGCCTCGGCATCGCTGAGATGTGCCGGGGCGGCAATGGCGTCCTCCGCCGGGACGACAAGATACTCCTGCAGAACGCCTGCCAGCGGTCCCCCCAGTGTGCACTCGAAGCGTTGCTCGGGTGTCAGCGCGCCATCGCGCCAGCCCTGGATGTAGCACGGTATGACTCGGTCACCCGCGGCAAACCGCGTGACGTCCTCGCCCACCGCCTCTACGACACCACAGGCGTCGGACGCCGGCACGTAAGGCAGCGGTAGATCGGGCAGGTAGGTACCCGACAGTACTGCCAGGTCGCGGTAGTTCAAGCTCGCGGCGGCGACCCGGATCAGGATCCCGCCCCGGCGCACTTCGGGCATCGGGCGGTCCACCAACCGCAGTCCGTCGACGGAAAATACGGGCGCTTCGATGGCGCGCATTGAGAGTCCTTTTGCCAACTGAACCCATTCCCGGCGGTCTCCGACCTCGCGCGGGACACTGGAAATGGTCCGTTGACACTACGGCCTTCGCCAGGAGGATCGGGTAGTGTAGCAGCCGCCGCTTTGTCGCTCTCCCGGGTGCCATCGCGTGCTGCGCGGGCGATCTATTCCTTGCGCAGAATGAAACGCTGGATCTTTCCGCTCGGCGTTTTCGGCAAGGACGCCGGGAACGCGATCTCGCGCGGAAAGGCATGCTTGCCTAACCGGTTGCGAACATGTTGTTTCAGGTCCTCGGCCAATGCCTCATCGCCCTGATGACCCGGCTGCAGAATGACGAACGCTTTGACGATCTCACCGCGTTCCTTATCCGGTTTGCCGACCACGGCGCTTTCGGCGACGGCGTCGTGTTCCAGCAGGCAGCTCTCCACATCGAACGGCCCGATCCGATAACCCGCGGACGTGATCACATCATCGCTGCGCCCGACGAAGCTGATCGTGCCGTCTTCATTCTGCTCGACCGTGTCGCCGGTCAGGTAGTAATCACCGGTCCAGCCCTGGCCCTCGACACCCAGATAACCGTCGAAGAAGAACAGCGGCGAGTCCGGGCGATGGATGGCCAATATGCCCTGCGTCCCCCGTGGCACCGGGTTGCCCTGATCATCCACGACCTCCAGCCGGAAGCCGGGCATTGGAAAACCCGCCGAGCCGGGGCGCACCGCGTGGCGCAAGCCATGATGATTGGCCAGCACCATGCCGCACTCGGTCTGGCCGTACTGGTCGAACAGATCGCAGCCGACGTGCTGCTTGAACCAGCGCATGACTTCCGGGTTCAGCGGTTCGCCCGCGCTGGAAGCGACCCGCAGATGCTCGGCCATCGGCTTTGCGGCCTCGGGGCCGGCGGCGATGATCATGCGGTAGGCCGTGGGCGCGCCCGTGAAATTGGTCACACCCAGCTTTTGCACGTTTGCCGCTGTGCTCTCGACGTTGAACGGTCCGTCGTAAAAGGTTGTCTGATGGCCCATCAGTAGCGGCCCGGTCACAGCGTAGAACAGCCCGTAGGCCCAGCCCGGGTCGGCAATGTTCCAGTACACATCGTCGGGCTGCACATCCAGCCCGAAGCGCATGTAGGCGTCGAAGCCGGTAAGCGCGCGCAGCGGAATCTTCATGCCCTTGGGCGGCCCCGTCGTACCGGACGTGAACATCATCAGGAAGGGATCGTCGCCAGTGCGCATCGCGGGCGGAAAGCTGTCGCGTTGAGCTTCGACACCGGCTGTAAAGTCTATGTCGCCGCCATGGCCGCCCATGCACATGATGACGGGCGGATCAGCCAGATCGTTCAGCTTCGACCGGTTGGCCGCATCGGTGACAACCACCCTGGCTTGCGATGTCCCCAGCCGGTGCTCGATGGCCTTTGGCCCGAAGGCGGTGAACAGCGGCTGATACACCGCGCCCGCACGCCACACACCGAGGATCAGCGCCACCAGTTCCGGCACCCGCGGCAACAGTCCCGCCACCCGGTCGCCGGGCTGCACACCGCTGGCCGCAAGCAGGTTCGCCACCTGCGCCGACTTGGCCTTGAAATCCTCGAACGTGCGGGTGGCGCTTTTTCCGGACGCGCTTTCCCAGTTCAGCGCCACTCGGTTCTGCCCGACATGCCGGTCACAGCATTCGACGCAGGCATTCACCGCTGTCGCCAGATCGCCGTGCAGCGCGTCGGACAAGGTCGTGGCATCAAAGCGATCGTAGAAGCTGCGGTAGTCGGGCCGGTCAGTCATGGCGATCGCCTCCCCCTGTAGCTTCGCCTTGCATCTTCCCGGCTGACGCCGAGCCTAAATCAGCACAAGTACGAAAACACAACTTTAGCATTGGCGGTCTTTGCTCGGGTACAGGCCAGCGTGATCAAGTCGCGAACGACAAGCGCCGCACAAGATCGATGTCAGGCGACGAGTAATGGCCGGGCCGAGAGCCGGATGCGATATGCGTGAGGAGCGGCTTCTCGGGAAGTGACCGGCGCGTAGCTCAGTGGCAGAGCGCCGTTGCGGTATGACGCCTTCAGTGAAGAACGCCCTCATCACGAAACGGCGTCGGAGGTTCGACTCCTTTCGCGCCTGCCAACCCGAACGGGCCGCCGGTAAGTGGGAGTTGGCGTTCAGAGCAGTCAATTCCCACGCTAAAAAGGCACGCTGAAAAAGGCGTTGCCCGAAGCCTGCTCGCGGACGGACGGGCAGCCGACGGCGGGTCGGCCGCTCACAC
>JAHELT010000045.1 GCA_024644045.1 Chromatiales bacterium
TGAGGTGGGCAGCATGTTCATCGCCGCCAGCGCCAACGCCTACCTGGGCGAACCCGGCCTCGCGGTGCAGGGCCGGAGCGCTGCGGTCGGGCGGTTCTCGCCCGCGTCCTTCGACGTAACCGGCAACGTGGCAACGTACGATGCCGCGTGCACGGCATTCACCTATCTCGGGCAGCCGTTCGACTATTCGGCCGGCGCGCGCCCGCAGGCGACGATCACCGCCGTCAACGCGCAGGGCGCTACCACGCTGAACTACTTCGATTTCGGCAACACCGACGACTGGTGGCGGCTCGGCGACATCACCGAGACCTACCTCGACCCGGGCGGCAACCTCGCCTACTCGGGCGCCGGCCCGTCACACAACTCGAGCGCGGTACCGAGCGCCAACGGACAGGTGGTGGTCAACTTCGTCGGTACGCTCACTTACCCCAAGACGCTGCCCTACGCGGACGGTGCGGGCGTCGATCAGTTCAACGCGGCGCCGACGCTCAGCTTCACGGTCACCGACGCCGACGGCGTGACCTATAACGCGGGCGCTGCGTTCACCTTCGCAATCAATGAGGCGGCAGCGCAGGACCTTGTGCGTCACGGGCGCCTGCGCCTGCAGAGCGCGCACGGCTCGGAGGTGCTGGATCTGTCCGCGCCCCTGATCCTGCAGACGTTCGACGGCACCAACTTCGTCACCGTAACCGACGACAGCTGCACCGCTGTGGCGGTCGGGGACTTCACTTATGCGGGCACGCCCGTCGCCGACGCCGTGACTCCGTTTGCCATGGGCAACGGATCGCTCGACTGGAACTGCAGCCTGGCCAGCCCGTGCGCAACCGGTTTCGTCGACGTCACGGGCGCGCTGGCGGGCGCCGGTATCGACTGGCTGCGCTACGACTGGGACGGCGACGATCTGGAGCAGGAGCCGAGCGGCCGGGTGACCTTCGGCATCCACAGCGGAAACAACCGCAACATCCACATCCGGGAGGTCTTCTGACCGGAACGGCGGTCCGCAGCGGCCGTCGGTTGGCATCAAAAACTCAATAACCACAACCAGTTACTTGCTTTTCCTGCTGGCTCGCCCTAAATTGACGAATTCTCCACACTGCTTTGCCGCCGCCTTGAAGCAGTGGGGCTCACAGGTCTGACAAAACCAGCCGCCGGAGGCGGTGGGAGAGTGTGCAATGGCCGAAAGCGGGGCAGCCGCGGAAGGCGCCAAGCCGGGGCTTCTACTGGTCGACGACGATCCGCTGATCCGGGACAGCATGGGCTTTCTGCTGCGCCCGATGTTCGAGGTGCACCTCGCCGAGACCCGCCGCGAGGCGGGCGAGGCGCTGCACGACCTGCAGCCGCAGCCTTCCATCGCGCTGGTCGACCTCGGTCTGCCGCCCAAGCCGCACGATCCCAGCGAGGGATTCGCGCTGATTTCGGATCTGCTCACCACCAACCCCAGCATGAAAGTGCTGGTGCTCTCGGGTCAGGGCGAGCCGGCCAACCTGCGTCACGCGATGGCACTGGGTGCCGCCGATTTCATCGCCAAGCCGTGCGATCCGGATCTGCTCAAGTCACGCCTGCAGCATCAGCTGGTGCTGCTCGAGGCCGAACAGGACGCCCGGGTCGAGAAGGACACCGCGCTGGCCGGCGAAAGCGCGGCCATGGACTCGCTGCGCGCCCAGATTGCGCAGTTTTCGAATGCACCCTTCCCGGTGCTCATCGAGGGCGAGTCGGGCACCGGCAAGGAGTTGGTCGCCAAGCAGCTGCACGTGGAGTGCAGCCGTGCGCGCGAACCCTACATCGCGGTCAACTGCGCAGCGTTTTCCTCGGAGCTGCTGGAGTCGCAGCTGTTCGGTCATGCCAAGGGCTCGTTCACCGGCGCATCGCGCGACCACGCCGGGTTTTTCCAGGAAGCCGGCACCGGCACGCTGTTTCTCGACGAGATCGGCGAGATGCCGCTCGAGCTGCAGTCGAAGCTGCTGCGCGTGATCGAGAACGGCGAGTACTACCGGGTCGGCGAGACCAAGCCGCGCGTGTCTCAGGTGCGGCTGGTGGCTGCCAGCAACCGTGAGCTGGCGGTCGAGGTGCGCGAAGGCAAATTTCGACAGGACCTGTACTACCGCTTGAGCATTCTCACCATGCAGGCGCCGCCGCTGCGTGAGCGCGGCGACGACCGGCTGCGGCTGCTGGAGCATTTTCAGCAGGTGTACAGCGGCTCGGTGCCGCCGTTCTCGCTGGACGAGGTGGCGACCGAAGCCTGGCTGAGCTACGAGTTCCCGGGTAACGTGCGCGAGCTGCGCAACATCGTGATCCGTCTGGGCACCAAGTTTCCCGGCCAGGTCATCGACCGCGACCGTCTCGAGGACGAGTTCGAGAAGCTGCCCTGGCACGACAGCCAGGCGTTACCCGAGGTCGACGTGGAAGCCGTGCTCAAGGCAGGTGACTTCGATCTCGATGCGTACATCCAGCGCATCGAATGGAGCTACATTCAGAGCGCGTTGAACCTTTGCGACGGCAACCTGAGCAAGGCTTCCAAGCTGCTTAAGGTCAATCGCACCACACTGTACAGCAAGATCCAGCGCCTCGAGAACAGCCGCGACGACGAGTGACGAGCGCACGTCGCTGAACGCGCCGCGGCAACAATCCCCCCGAGGCGCAAAATTGGACAAGCGCATGTCGTAGGGTGCAAACTGCAGGTTCGGAAAACGGATTTTCCGCTGCGGTTGAACAGGGATGTACTTCGACCATTTCGGGCTGACGTGCCCACCTTTCAAGATTCCTCCGGATTCGCGGTTGTTCTTCCGCGGCGGTCGCCGTGGTGCGGTGCTGGACGCACTGGTGTACGCCATCGCCAGCGGCGAGGGCATCATCAAGGTCGTCGGCGAGGTGGGCAGCGGCAAGACCATGCTGTGCCGCATACTGCAGAGCCGCCTGCCTGCGCACGTCGACAGCGTCTACATCGCCAATCCCAGCCTCTCGCCCGAGAACATTCTCCAGGTGATCGCCTGCGAGCTGCGGCTCGCCGCGCACGAGATCAGCAGGCTGCGTGCCATGCAGCTGTTACAGGCCCGGCTGCTCGAGCAGCATGCACTGGGCAGGCAGATGGTGGTGTTCATCGAGGAAGCGCAGAGCATGCCGCTGGCGACCCTGGAAGAGGTCCGCCTGCTCAGCAACCTGGAGACCGATCGGGGCAAGCTGCTGCAGATCGTCCTGTTCGGGCAGCCCGAGCTGGACGCGAGGCTCGCGCACCACGCGATCCGCCAGCTGCGCGAGCGCATCGTGCACAGTTTCGCACTCGCACCGCTGAATGCCGAAGACGTGCGCGCCTACCTGAACTTCCGCCTGCGTTGCGCCGGTCACCGCGGGCCGGTTCTGTTCAAGCGCAGAACCGCGCGCCTGGTGACACGCTATTCGAGAGGGCTGGTGCGTCGCGTGAACATCATTGCCGACAAGGCGCTGCTGGCGGCGTTCGCGCAGGGCACGCGGTCAATCAGCAGGCGGCACGTCATGCGCGCCGCGCGCGACAGCGCCTTCTGTTTGCCGCCAGAGTTGCGTTCGGGCTGCGCCCTGGCAGTCCTGCTGCTGATCGGACCGGTCTGCACGCCGCTGGCACCGTCGCAAGTACCCGACACCGCGATCGCACGGACGGTGCCGGCCGCGCAACCGCTGTCGGCGCGTGCTCCGAAGGGTTACAAGCTGGAGACCTGGATGGACGCCGCGCGCGTCTGGTTGCGCCGCGCGCCGCCGCATCACTTCAGCATTCAGTTGCTTACCGTTGCGCGAAACCGCGGCGCGCGACTGCAGCGTGACCTGCACGGCTTCGGCGGACAGATCGCGCTGGAAAAGGTCTACGTCTACGCAACGGAGGTCGACCGGCGCCCGGCGCTGACCGTGCTGTACAACGACTATGCAACGCGCGCCGACGCGCTTGCGGCTATCGCTGCGCTGCCCGCGGCGCTGCATCGGAATCGCCCGTTTGTGCGCGCAATCGGCGACGTGCGTGAGCAAATCGAGGGTTGACGCGGTGCTGCGGCTTCGACGGAGGATCTGCGCAGGCATCGTGCTGGCGGGTGCCGTGACCGCGACCGGTTGCGCCGTCAAGGCACCGCCGCGGCAAACGCCAGGGCATCTGCAGCAGGCCGCCAGGCCCGCCGGTGACGCGCCGCCGGTGGCGATTCCGAGTATCAGCCCCGCCACCTTCCTGCCACGGCCGCGCGCGCTGCGCGAGGCCGCCGAGACCTACACGGTAGTCGTGAACCGCGTGCCGGCAGATGAGCTGCTGTTCGCGCTGGCCCGCGATGCCGGGATCGATATCGACATCGCCGGCGACATTCAGGGGCGGGTGACGCTCAACGCCGTTGAGCAGACGCTCGTGCAGATTCTCGATCGCATCGCCACACAGGTGCCGCTGCGCTACGCGGTCAAGGAGGGGCTGCTGGCGATCGCAGCGGATGAGCCGTACCTGCACAGCTACGCGGTCGACTACCTCAACATCGAGCGCCTCAGCACCAGCCGCGTGGCCCTGGCCACGCAGATCGGCACCGTGGGCAGCGCGCATACCGGAACAACCGGTGGTGCCGGCGACAACAACTCCGAGGCGCGGATCGAGAACGTCTCGCGCAATGCGTTCTGGAGCACGCTGGTAACCGGCGTGGCCGCGATCATCGGCGTGGACGATCTCGAGCGGACCGGCGACACCGTGCTCGGCACCACGCAGATCATCGTCAACCGTGAAGCCGGTCTGCTGAGCGTGCGTGCCACGGCCCGGCGGCACGCCGAGATCGAGCGCTATGTGGACCGCGTCACGGCCAGCGCCCGCCGCCAGGTGCTGATCGAGGCGACGATCGTGGAAGTCACTTTGAGCGACGACTTCCAGGCCGGCATCGACTGGCGGTTGCTCGGCGCCGACCCGAACGGTGTGGACGTCACGCAGAGTCTGCTCGGCGCGAACCTCGCGGCCGCGCCGTTCTTCTCGTTCACCTACGCCGCTGCGACCGGTGCCGGCGACGTGACGGCCACCGTGAAATCGCTGCAGCAGTTCGGCAGCGTGCGGGTGCTGTCCAGCCCGAAGATCATCGCGCTCAATAATCAGACGGCGATTCTCAAGGTGGTCGATAATGTCGTGTACTTCACGACCGACGTGGAGACCACCACAAGCGACCAGACGCAACGCCAGACGTTCGAAACCACCGTGCACACGGTGCCGGTCGGCTTCGTGATGAACGTCACGCCGTTCATCAGCGAAGTCGAGGAAATCATCCTGAACGTGCGCCCCACCATCTCGCGGGTGCTGCGCACGGTGAACGATCCCAACCCGCAGCTGGCACGGTCCGACCCGCCGGTCGCGAGTCCGATACCCGAGATTCAGGTGCGTGAAATGGAGTCGATGCTGCGCGTCGGTTCCGGCCAGACCGCGGTGATCGGCGGTCTGATGCAGGACAAGGTCGATGCGCAGACCGCAAGCGTGCCGTTTCTATCCGGGCTGCCGCTGATCGGCCCGGCGTTCACCTTCCGCCGCGATCGGGTGCTGAAAACCGAGCTGATCGTGTTCCTGCGGCCGCGCGTTGTTCACGTTGCCGACGTGGATGCCGACCTGCGCGACTTTCGCCCCTACCTGTCGGCGCCCGGCGGCTTGCCGTGAGCCTGCTGCTCGAAGCGCTCGACCGGGCGGCCGATGCCCGGTGTCGCGAGTCGCAGGACCGCGACGACCGCGAGCGGAGCTTACCGCCCGCCGAGCCGGTTGCCGTCTCCGACAGGAACGCCGCGGCGGCCCGGCGCCTGGCGCACAACGTCTTCGAAAGCAAGGGGCGGCCCGCCGGCGGGCGGTTGCGCGCAGTGCTGTTCTTCGCTGCGACGCTGTGTGCCCTAAGTGGCCTGCTCGCTCTGCTCGGACAGGTACACCATCGGCAGCGCGACGCTCAATTGCGGTCACAGCTCATCGGCGCGGGGTATGCGGGTGAGCAGACAGCTGCTGCTCCGACGATTCAGATGCGCGGCTCGGCGCCCGCGCACAGTGCGCAGCCCGCCTCGATCGGCGCGCCGTCCGGCCGCTCGACCGCTGCCGTTGCGCAGCCTGTGCACGGGCGTTTACCCGCCGCCGCCGTAACAGCGGTACCGAAAAGATCTGCGGCGCCGACCGCGCCCTTGCCGGCATCGAAGATCACGCGGCCGCCGGTGCGCGCGCCGAGCATCGTGCGCAACGGCGCGCGCGAACGGATCGCCGATGCGCTGGCCGGCGGCTATGCCGCCTTCCTGGGCGGCGATACGAATGCGGCGCAGCTTCACTACGAGGCGGCGTTGCGCATCGATGGGCGTAACCGGGACGCCCTGCTGGGGCTGGGCGCGGTGGCAAGCCGGCGGGGCGACGACCGTCGCGCGCTGGCGGTTTACCGCACGCTGTTGCAGCAGGACCCTGCCGACGCGGTTGCCGCGTCGGCGCTCAACGTGCTGCCCGGTGCCGGCGGCGAACACACGCGGGAACTCGAGCTCAAGCGCCTGTTGCACAAGAATCCGGGTGCCGCCGAGCTGCATTTCGCGCTCGGTTATCTGTACAGCGGCGAGCGGCGCTGGGGCCCGGCGCGCGCTGCGTTCTTTGCGGCGCACCGGCGCGACACGGGCAATCCGGATTTCATGTTCAACCTGGCCGTATGCCTGGACCATCTGAACCAGGCGCGCGCCGCACGGGAGTACTACCGAAAGGCGTTGCACGCGGCCGGCGTGCGCGCCTCCGGTTTCGACCGCGAGGCCGCGCGAGCGCGTTTGCGCCTGCTGCGCGGCGAGCCGGGGTGACGGCCGTGGACAAGCAACGGCGCCTGCTGGGCGAGCTGCTTATCGAACACGGCATCGTCAGCAGCGATCAGCTGCACATAGCGCTCACCGAGCAGAAGAAGTCGGCCGAGCCGCTCGGTCGACTGCTGATTCGCCTGGGCTTCGTGACCGAAGCGGCAATGCGCGAGGCGCTCGGCGAGGTGCTGGGCCAGGAAAGCGTCGATCTGCGCGTCGCGGTGCCGGACACGCAGGCGCTGCAGCGGCTGCCGCGCACCCTCGCGCGGCGCTTCAACACGGTGCCGGTTTCGCTCGACGTGGCCGGGCGGGTATTGACGCTGGCGATGCGCGACGCCGCCGATCTGAACACGCTTGACCGGCTGCGCGCCGAGATCGGCGGCGACATGCAGCTCAACACGCTGCTTGCCGGCGAGGCGGAGATCAGCGAGGCGATCGACCGGTTCTACGGCTACGAGCTGTCCATCAACGGCATCCTGCACGAGATCGAAACCGGCGAGATCGACTACGACAGCCTGTCGGCCGAAACCGGAGAGTACAGCCACCCGCTGGTCAGGCTGGTGAACGCGGTGCTGGCCGACGCGGTGCGGCACGGCGCCTCGGACGTGCACTTCGAGCCGGAGGAAAGCTACCTGCGCGTGCGCTACCGCATCGACGGCGTGCTGCGCCAGATCCGCAGCCTGCACAGCGACTACTGGTCGGCGATCGCGGTGCGCCTGAAGGTGATGTCGGCAATGAACATCGCGGAAACCCGGGCGCCGCAGGACGGCCGGTTCTCGCTGTCGATCGCCGGCCATCCGGTGGATTTCCGCGTCTCCTCGCTGCCCACCACGCACGGGGAGAACATCGTGCTGCGGGTGCTCGACCGGCACCGGGGCATCGTGCCCCTGGAACGGCTGGGACTGGCGCGGGACACGCTGTCGGTGGTCAGGCTGATGATGGCGCGTCCGGCGGGCATGGTGCTCGTCACCGGTCCGACCGGCAGTGGCAAGACGACCACGCTGTACTCGATGCTCAACGGGCTGAACGCCGAGGGGTGCAACATCATGACGCTCGAGGACCCGGTCGAGTACCCGATGACAATGATTCGCCAGGCCTCGGTGAACGAAGGGGTCAAGCTCGACTTCGCGAACGGCATCCGCGCGCTGATGCGCCAGGACCCCGACATCATCCTGGTCGGCGAGATCCGCGACGAAGCGACCGCCGAGATGGCCTTTCGCGCCGCGATGACGGGCCATCAGGTGTTCACCACGCTGCATACCGGATCCGCGCTCGGGGCGATACCGCGTCTGGTGGACATCGGCGTGCGCCCGGAAGTGCTGTCGGGAAACATCATCGGCGTTCTGGCCCAGCGCCTGGTCCGCAAGCTGTGTCCGGCGTGCCGTCGGCCGAGCCGGCCGGACGACCTGGAACGCCGGGTGCTCGCCAGCCATGACGGCGACCCCGAGGGAATCATCTACCGTCCCCGGGGGTGCCCGGCCTGCGACAACCAGGGTTACCGCGGACGCGTGGCGCTGATGGAAGTGCTGCGCATGGATGCCGACCTGGACGAGTTGATCGCGCGGCGCGCGACCGCGGGCGCAATGGCCGAGGTGGCCTCGCGCAGCGGTTTCCGGCCGATCACGGCGGACGGCGTCAAGCGCGTGCGGGAGGGGCTCACTTCGCTGGAGGAAGTGTCCCGCGTCATCGATCTGACCCGCGGTCTCTAGCCGATGGCCACCACGTTCAAGTACAAGGCCATGGACGAAAGCGGCAGGATGCTGCGCGGCACCATTGACGCCGCCAATCCTGCCGACCTGGAGCGGCGTCTCGCCAAGCAGGGTCTGGACCTTATCAGTTGCCGTGGCGCCGCGGGTCGGCGACGGCTATTCGGAGCCGGGCGCGTGCCGCGCCACGAGCTCGTCAACTTCACGTTTCACCTCGAGCAGCTGATCGCTGCCGGGGTGTCGATCGTCGACGGCCTGCGCGACCTGCGGAAGAGCATCGCGCACCCGCGCATGCACGAGCTGGCCGCCGAGATGGTCACCTCGATCGAGGGGGGGCGCACGCTCTCCGAGGCGTTGAGCGCGTTTCCCGACGTCTTCGGCAGCGTCTACGTGAGCATGGTGCGGGTGGGCGAGCAAAGCGGCCGCCTGGCACAGATTCTCGGCGACCTCGTCGCGATGCTGCGGTGGCAGGACGAGCTTGCCGCACAGGCGCGCCGCGTGTTGCTGTATCCGGTGTTCGTCGGCGTCATCGTGATACCGGCCGTCGTCTTGCTGATGGTGCTGCTCGTGCCGCAGCTCACCGGTCTGCTCGCTGTTACGGGAGGCACCCTGCCTGTGCATACGAAGATCCTGCTGGCAGTATCCGGTTTTCTGGTCGACTGGTGGAGTCTGGTGCTGGCCGCGCCGGTTGTGACCGTCGCCGGGCTGACGCTCGCGGCCGGCGTCAGCCGGAAGTTGCGCTACCTGCTCGACGGGCTCGCACTGCGTCTGTGGGTGCTCGGCCCGATCCTGCGCAAGCTGAAGATCGCGCGCTTCGCCAACTACTTCGCGTTAATGTATGCCTCCGGCATCACGGTGCTGGAGTCGATTGCGCTGAGCCGCGAGCTGCTGGGCAACGCGGTGCTGGAGGAGGCACTGACCGACGTGCACCGGCGGATTGCGGACGGCGGCGGCATCAGCAGCAGCTTCGCGCGGTCGTGGCTGTTCCCGGCGCTGGTGGTGCGCATGCTCAAGGTCGGCGAAACCAGCGGTGCGATGGACCAGGCGCTGCTCAACGTCAGCTACTTCTACGACCGGCAGGTCAGACAGGCGATTGGCGGGATCACCACGCTGCTCGGCCCGGTCATGGTCCTGGTGATAGCCGCGCTGCTTGGCTGGATCGTGATTTCCATCCTGCCGCCGCTGTACGCGGCGGTAACCGCATTCCCCGTTTGACGCCATGCAACACCTGTTGTTCTTCGCCGGCCATCGCATGCTCGCCTACCGCTGGTCCGCGAATCGCTTCCGCGCGGCGCACGCGTTCGAGCCCGGTGACGCGGGTTACCGGGAATTCGAACGGTTTCTGCAGGCGCTGCCGGCCGCACCCCTGCGCCTGATGGTGGACATGGTCGAAGAGGGCTTCCGGCTCGAGACCATGCCGCGCGTGTTCGGCACGGATCGCAGAGCGCTCGTGCAGCGGCTCCTGGCCCGCCACTTCCGTGCCACCGAATACCGCCATCTGAAGGTGCAGGAGCGGCAGCGGAGCGGCCGCGGCGATCTGCGGGTGCTGCTGTGTGGATTGACGAACCCCGAACCGCTTAACGGCTGGGTCGACATCATCCGGCACAGCGGTGTTCCGCTGGAAGGTGTCTACTCCCTGGCGCTCGTTGGTGCGTGGCTGCTGCCCTGTCTGGGAGTGCAGCGTGCCAGTTGCCTGCTCATTACTCAGCAATCGTCCGGTGCGGTGCGCCAGTCGTTCTACCAGCAGGGGCGGCTGCGCTTGAGTCGTCTGCTCCCGCTCAGGCACGGAGGCTACGAAGGCTACGCCGGGTTCGTGCGCCGCGAGACGCGCAGCACGCTGCAGTTTCTCGAAAGCCAGGGTCTGCTGCGGTCCGGCGAACCGATCCAGGTGCACGTGGTCGGCCCGGCGCGCCGGCTCGCGGCGTTGCAACGCGGTCCGGTGGATGAGGGGGCGCTGCTTTACAGGACCTGGGACTACGGCGCGGCCGCCCGGCGCGCCGGCCTCCGCGGCGCGCTGCCGGGTGACTTCGCCGACGGCTTGTTCGCGCATCTGCTGTGCCGACGGTGGCGGCCCGTCAATCACTATGCCACCAGTGAGATGCGCAGGCACTACGTCCATCGCCAGGCGCGTATCGCCCTGAATGCGCTGTCATGTGCAGCGGTACTCGCCGCGGTCGTGCTCGGCGGCGCAACAACGATCGAAGGCCGCCTTTACGAGCGCTACGCGCTCGCGGCACAAGGTGAAGCGGCGCGCTACGAGCGTCTTTACGCCAGGCTGCTGCGCGGGATCAGCGCCTTCCCGCTGCAGGCTGCGTACGTGAAAGAGGCGGTGGACCTGGTTCGCGAGCTCGACGGTTCGATCCACGCCACGCCCGAAACGCTGATGAGGCGGGTCGGCGCGTTGCTCGACCGCCACCCGAACATCACGCTGCACGAGCTGCAGTGGTTGTCCGACACCGATGCGACGGTGCTCCCCGGGCAGCCAGCGCAATCGCCCCGCGGCCGGCAGGACACCGCGTTCGTGCCCGGGCCGCGCCACGAGATCGCCGTGCTCAGAGGACAGGTGGTCGACTTCGGTCGCAGCCGCCGCGGCGCGGTCGAGCTGTTCCAGCGGTTCGTGCACGAGCTGCGCGGCGACGCGCGGTTTGTCCTGATCGCGGTGCGGCGTACACCGTTCGATATCGATCCGCAGGCGGCCATTGCCGGCGACAGCGGCCTCGGCGCGCCCCGCATCAGCCGGGATCGCGCCGGCTACGAGCTGCTGTTACGCCTGAGGCACGGCGATGTCCGGACCTAGCATCGACTGGCGCTTGCTGGGCAGTGCCGCAGGGCTGCTGGCGCTTGCGGCAGCCGTCAGCGCGATTCTGCTGCTGGGCTCGCGGTCGTACCTCGCGCATACGCAGGCAACGTACCTGCGACAGCGCGCCGGGCTGGTCGCTGCGGCCCGCCTGTACCGGACCGCGGAGACCGATCGCTCGCTGTACAGTCAGTACGTCTCGCGCTACCGGGAACTGGTGCGTAAGGGCGTGATCGGTATCGAGCCGCGGCTCGACTGGGTAGAGGCCCTGGAGCAGATCAACCGGCGGCTGAAACTGCCGGTGCTTCGCTACGAGATTCAGCCGCAGGCCCTCCTTACGCTGCCACCGGACCGCTACGACGCGAAAATCGTCCGTCTTTACCGCTCTTCGATGTCGCTCACCGCCGGGCTGCTTCACGAGGGCGATCTGATCGCGCTGCTGCACGAGCTGCGCCGCCTGACCAGCGGCCGCTTCGAGGTGCACGAATGCGGCGTGAAGTTCGCCAACCCCCCGCGCGGCGTGCCGCTCGACCTCGGGCGGGCGACCCTGACCGCAGTTTGCGCGATCGACTGGTATACGCTCAGGCTCGAACCGGGCGCGGCACGCGGGACTCCGGCGTCGTGGTAACCGGCGCAGCGATGCGGATAATTCTCGCTGCGCTGGTTGCGGCCGCTGTGCCGGCGCCGGCGCAATCCGAACCGGGCGTCATGCACAGCCGGCTTTTCACCACGCCGGACCAGCGCCAGCGCCTCGACGGGCTTCGCAGGCAGCCCGGCCGTAAATCCGCACGGCCGCCGCCCGTGGATCACAACACGCCGCCGATCCCGGTGGTGAACGTGCAGGGTGTAGTGCTGCGCAGCGCCGGTCCCGCTACCGCCTGGGTCAACGGCCACAGCGTCCTGCACGGGGCGCGCACGGTGGGTGGCCTGCTGGTACAACGCGGCGCCGGGGTCGAGGTTCGGATCCTGCTGCCGAACCGTGAATCCGTAACCCTGCTTCCCGGGCAGTCGTACACGCCCGCCAGCGGCAAGCCTGGCGGCATCCGGATCCGGAAAATCCGGTGACCCGGCAGTGTGCCAGCCTGCGGTCGGCGCCGCGCCGGCGGGGGGCCGCGCTGCTGCTCATGACGCTGGTACTGATCGCAGGGTCGACGCTGCTGCTGGTCACGAGTGACGGGCTCGAGCACGTGCGCCTGGCGCGCGAGGCCGCCGATCGAAAGGCGCTTTTGCGGGCCAAACGGGCGCTGATCGACTGGGCGGTGCTGAACCAGAGCCTGCCCGGCGCTTTACCCTGTCCCGATGGCGACAACGACGGCGACGCGGACCTCTTTCCTTGCGCGGAGATCGGCAGGCTGCCGTGGCTGACGCTCGACGTAACGGAGCTTCGCGATCATGCCGGCGAGCCGCTGTGGTATGCGATGTCGGCGAACTTCAGCGATCTGCCGGCGTCCCGGCCGCTCAACAGTAACGTCCGGGGGCAGCTGACGCTGGACGAGGCGCGCAGGGTGGCCGCACTGGTGATCGCGCCCGGGCCCGCCCTCGGCGTGCAACGCCGGCGCAGCGTCGATGCCACCGACGTCGGCCAGTTCCTGGATGGCGAGAACGCCGACCGGGACGGCGTCTACTCTACGCTCACCGGCCCGGCCCGTAACGACACCGTGCTGGCGATCTCGGTCGCCGAAATCATGCACGGCGTGCACAAGCGCGCGTTGGCGCTGGCCGAGGAACTGCTGCGCGCGCACCTCGCAGCTCACGGATTCCACAGCTACATCTGGCTGGCACCGTTCGAGGGCCCGGCCACCGCCACGCGGATGGCCGTCGCCGGGGTGCGCGAAGGCCACATGCCGCTGCACGTGACCGGGGAGCCGTACCGGACCGACTATACCGTTGCGTGGTCGTTTGCCGGAGCGGGCGTGCGGCTCGATACCGGCACCAACACGCTTGCCAGCGCCGCCCTGCGGGAGAACGCGCAAACCGTCCGGGCGGGCACCTGCCTCGACGCGGGCGGCGCACTGGAGCTGTTCGACTGCGTGCAGCCCGCTGTCGCCGTGCAGAGCACCGGCCTGCCCCACGGGGTCGCGACGCGGACCTTCGAGTTCGACCTGCCGCCGTTTACCGGTGATTCGGGCTACGGCGTCGATCCCCCCTCGGCGCTGCGGGTCGCCTCGCGCAGCGTGCGGCTCAGGAACGCGGTGTTCGCGGCATCGCCGGGCTGGGTGATCCGCGTCACCGACCGGGCTGCGGACGGTGCCCGGCTGGGCGGTGGCAGCATCACTTTCGACGGCGCCACCGGTGGCGACCTGGCCGTCCGGGGTCTGCACCTCGCGCCGGTTTTCGACCGGGCCCTGCGCGGCGGTGATGAATGGTACCTGGACAACCGCTGGCATCGGCTGATCTACGCGGCTGTCGCGCCGGGCTACGCGCCGGGCGGGCCGAACGACTGCACGCCAGGGTGCCTGACGCTGGTCAACGGGCCGCCGTCGATCGACAACAAGCCGGCGTTGCTGATCATGCCCGGCACGCCGCTGGCGGGGCCGCGCCCGTCGCCGCGCCTGGGCGATTACCTGGAAGGCGACAACGCCAGTCCCGGCGACGACGTGTTCGAGGCGAACCTTGCCGGTCCCGCGTTCAACGACACGCTGCGCATTCTGGCCGCGCCGTGAGCAGGGCATGAACAGGCCTTGTCGGGACGCCGGGTTCAGTCTCATCGAGCTGGCGATCGTGCTGGTGATCATCGCGTTTCTGGTGTCGGGCGCGATCCTGCCGCTGACCTCGACAATCGACCGGGCGCGCATCAAAGCGGCGCGATTCGAGCTCGACGAGACGGTTCGGCGCGCACTGCTCGGATACGCGGCGAGCCGGCCGCCCGGCACGGTTTATTTACCCTGCCCCGACTGCAGGGGGGCTTGCGCAGATCAGACCTCGAGCGACGGCATCGAAGATCGCGATGCCGGTGGCGACTGCACCGTGGGTACCGGCAATCTGCCGTGGGTGACGCTCGGGCTCGGCGCCGCGGATCCCTGGGGCTCGCGCTACGGCTACGCGATAACCCCGGGGTTCGCCGGTTCAGCCAGCGGCTTCACCCTGACGGCACCGGACCTGCAGGGCACGGGTGTGGTCGTACGGGACGGCACGGGCAACTCACTCATCGGCACGTCAGGCACGGCGGGCGCGGTAGCGGTCGTGTGGTCCGCGGGCAAGAACCGGTTCGGCGCCGTCAGCGAGCATGGGATCGCGCAGCCAGCACCGCCGGTTGTGAACGCGCACGAGGCGGAGAACGCGGATCAGGACGCTCTGTTCATCAGCCGTCCGCTCGACCTGCACGGCGGTGTCGAGCAGTTCGACGACATCGTGATCTGGCTGTCCGGCCTCGAAGTGCGTGGCTTCATGGTGCAGGCGGGTCGGTTGCCGTGATCCACGGCACAAGACAGAGGCGAGCCGGGGTGCCTTCAGTCAGTGCGTCCCGACAGGCTGAAACATACGTTGCCGGGTTGGTTGGTCTTGAGCTGCAGGTTGAACCCGGAGCGATCCGCCATCTGGTGGCAGTGGAACAGCCCCACGCCCAGACCCCGCGACGAACTCACATTCTGCTTGAACAGCTCGCGCGCGATTTCATCGGGAACCGCCTCACCGTCGTCGGTGATCGACAGGTCGATGTGCCCGCCGACCAGCGTCAGGGACACGACCACGTCGACGTCCTTGTTCATGCTCTGCTTGTAGTGGGCGTTCTCGAGGAGATTGTCGGCCACGTTGTCGAACAGCTCGCGCGGGATCGGTGTGCCGTCGAGCAGATTTTCGCTGAATCGGATGCGCCGCTCCTGGTAGCGCTGCTTGAGGTGTTCCCACCACTTGTCGACCCGCTCCTGGGTTTCGCGTGCCACGTTGGGACGTTTCAGCTTGTCCAGCGTCAGCTGCAGGCGCTTGTTGATCTCCGGCAATTGCCGCTTTATCAGGCTCAGCGCTTCCTCGGCCTGCTCGGGCGCAGCCGCCTGCGCCACGGCCGACACCGACTGCAGCGACTGCAGCAGGTTCTTGATATCGTGCGTAAGGCGCGAGCCCGTTTCGTAGATGGCCTGCAGATGGTTGTGCTGCTTCAGCTGGCTTTCGTGCAGGCGCGCCAGGAAGAACTGCTCGGTCAGCCGCGCCAGCAGCTGAATATGCAGGACCAGCGTCGGGCCGACTTCCTGTTCAGTATAGACGTGGATAGTGAGCGTCTTGCCTTCGGCGCGGGTCACGAATCCGCTGCGATTGCCGATGATACGTTCGCTGCCTTCCACCGACCAGGCGACGCCGGACACCCAGTCGAGCTGCGCGAACTCACGCAACGCCGCGTCCAGGTAGTCCTCGGCGGACAGCTTGTAGACTTCCTGATCAGACAGCTTGATCAGGTAGTGCTCCAGCGGACTGCCCAGGTTCGACAGGTAGCGGTTCCACAGCAGCTGGAAGAAGCTGTGGTTCGACTGCGTGCGCCATACCCAGTTGAGAACGATCAGCACCGCGGTGGTCGCCACCAGTGTCTGGAACAGCGCGACCGGGTAGTCGATCTGGAACCGGTACATCCACAGCACGCTGCCCGCCGACAGCATCAGTGCGAACAACAGCACCGCCAGGCTGCGGATGTAGTCTACGTAGGAGTAGCTGCCCTCCTTTTCCCAGGCGTTGAGGCACAGCAGCAGGGCCGCGGGCACCAGGTTGGCCAGCAGTGCCGATTCGCTGAGCATCGTCCCGAGCGTCTCGATTTCGAACAGCACCGGCACCACGCCGAGCAGCAGCTCGACGAACAGGAAAACGATGGCGCTGAGCTGTGCCAGCCGATCGCGGCGTCCGACCACGTGTTCGCCCGACAGCAGGCCGATCAGAATCAGCAGCCAGACCGCCAGGGGTGCCCAGCTGGGTATCAGGATCACCAGCGCCGCGGTCGCCAGCAGGGTGGCGCCGGTGCGCGGCGAGATCCGGGTGGTACGCGACACCAGCGGCTGCCAGAGCAGGAACAGCCCGAAATGCACGAACAGAAACGCCGAGCGCAGCGCCGCGGGTCCTTCCAGCATCACGCCGGCATGCAGCGCCAGCAGCGACAGGCCGAGCACGCGGTAGCGGTGCCTGGGCCGGTAGATCCATTGCAGAGGGGAACTGGAGGTCAGCGTTTGCACGGGTGTTCTGAGCGTGGTCGTCCCTGGTTATCGGCGATTTCGCCGGAAACTGGCGCGTCGAGCCGCGTCGAATCGCCAATTATCTTCGCAGTCGTCGGCAATATCGAATCCGGCGGCGTGTCGGTGAGCCGGCGCTCGGCTAAAATGCGCGGCGAATCCCGCCAGCACGGCAGGCCGGCATCGTCACATGAGACGCGGCATTATAACCATAGGCGTTTTCACATTCGTGGAAGCGGTTCGCAGCCGCCTGCTGTGGGTGATGCTGGCGCTGGCGCTCGCCGGCTTCGCGCTCGCCGAGTTCCTCGGCAGCATCGCCATCACCGAGGACCGCGCCATACAGGTCGGTGTGCTGTCGGCCGGGTGGCGTATCGTCTCCGTGTTCCTGATCGGGCTGGCGGTGATCTCGAGCCTTGCGCGAGAAGCCGCCGACAAAGGCATGGACCTGCTGTTCTCGTTCCCGATGCACCGGGCCGCCTACTACTTCGGCAAGCTCGCGGGCTTTGCAGCGCTTGCCGCGCTTGCCGCGATCGTGGCGGTGCCGCTGCTGCTTATGTACGCGCCGCTGCCGGCGGTGCTGCTGTGGATGGTTTCGCTGTTCTGCGAGCTGCTGCTGATCATCTGCCTGTCCCTGTTCCTGGTCTTCACCTTCAGCCAGGTGACCGTCGCGGTCAGCGGTCTGATGGGCATCTACGTGCTCGCGCGCAGCATCGAGTCGTTTCAGTTGATGGCGCGCGGCCCGTTCTTCGACAGCAGCTCGTTCGCCGATCAGTTCGTCGCGCTGTTCATGCAGTCGCTCGCCTACCTGCTGCCGTCGCTCTCGCTGTTCGCGCGGGCCGACTGGCTGATCGACCCGGCCAGCAGCGACGGGGCGTTGCTCGGCGTGCTCGTGCAGACCGTGATCTACGCCACGCTGATATCCGCGGCGGCGCTGTTCGACCTGTACCGGAAATCGCTGTGACCCGCGCCTGGTGGAGCGGCGCTGGAGCCCTGCGGCGTGGCTCCGGGTCGTTCCGTGCGCCTGCGTACCGGTCGCTGAAGCCTGACCCTGCTGGGGCGTGCCGTTCGTGCTCTTGACCCGGCTCACACAACCACGCCCACGCAGGCAAGCGCCTCGCGCCTGCGTCTGGTTGTTGAGCACCGCTCTGCTGGCGCAGTTGCTCTGGCACGCCAGCCTTCCGGAGCCGCAGGCGCGCGCCCGGGCGCTGCCCGAACCGCCGCCGGTCGAGTACCTGCGTCTGCTCGGGCTCGGCGAGCCGGCCGTGCTGTCACGCCTGGTTTCGCTGTGGCTGCAGGCGTTCGATAACCAGCCCGGGATCAGCCTGCCGTTTGTGGCGCTGGACTACGAACGGGTGGTCGGCTGGTTACGGGCATCCCTGCGCCTGGACCCCCGAAACACCTACCCGCTGCTGGCGGCCAGCCATCTCTACGCGGACGTCGTGGATGTCGGCAGGGCGCGGCGCATGCTGCACTTCGTTGCGCGGGAGTTCACCCTCGACCCGGCACGCCGCTGGCGCTGGATGGCGCACGCTGTGCTCGTCGCGAGGCATCGGCTGCACGACCCGGCGCTTGCGCTGAGCCTGGCGCGGCAGCTGACGCAGGCGGATACGGATACCGGGATACCCGGCTGGGCCCGCCAGATGCAGATCTTCGTGCTCGAGGACATGGGTGAATACGAAGCGGCACGCCTGCTGATTGGCGGAACGCTGGACAGCGGCGCGATCACCAGCGCGCAAGAGCAACGGTTCCTGCGCCAACGCCTCGAACGGCTGCGCAAAACACGCGAATCGACCAGCGTTGAAAAATGAACACTTGTTGAAAAACAAACGCAAAACCCCCGGCCCGGCGTCAAGGCGCGGGGCGCATGCCGAGCGCAAAGCGGCATAGAGATTGCAACTTCGCGGTAGCGGCTCCCCAGGGCGGATGGATTAAGATGCGGTTGATCGGCAACCGGCTAACTCGAAGAACAAAGCGGCAGTCGGGGTTTACCCTGATCGAGATTGCGATCGTGCTCGTGATCATCGGCCTGATACTCGGCGGCATCCTGCAGGGCCAGGAGCTGATCACCAGCGCCCGCGTGCGCTCGCTCGCCGATCAGACGAACAACATCACCGCCGCGTGGCTCGCGTTCGAGGACCGCTATCGCGGGTTGCCGGGTGATTATGTGAACGCCAGCGGACAGATCAAAGCGGGGCTGCGCAACGGGGACGGAAACGGGGTGATCGACAGCGACCAGGAACGCGGCCAGCTGTGGGCGCATCTCGGTGCCTCGGGAATCCTGGCCGGGAACTACGACGGCGCCGCGGTCGCCGGCGGGTTCGACTGCCCGCCCGCCACCTGTCCGCAGAACGCCTTCAACCGCGGCTTCATGATCACCCGGGACAACCAGGCGATAAACAACCCGGTGGAGGGCAACGAGCTCTGGTCGGGCAATCAGATCCCGGCGCTGATCCTCGCCGAGATGGACCGCAAGGTGGACGACGGGCAGGCCAACGGCGGGCGCATGCAGCTCGGCCAGGGCGGTCCGGGCTGGTCGGCCGCGAATGCGTCGCTGTGCCTCGACAGCGCGGGCACCGGGTACGCCGTGCTGGCCGATCCGGGCGACTGCGCGGTGGTGTTCCGCAACTTCTGAAAGCCCGGGGCGCGGCGTCCCTTTGCAGCAGGGGTCAATGGTCAGCGCAATCTCAGTCAGCGGGCTTCGTAAACGCTTCGACGGCAACCGGGTGTTGCGCGGTATCGATTGTGAGATCGGCGCCGGCGAATCGTTCGGCCTGGTCGGGGCTAACGGGGTCGGCAAGACGACCCTGCTCAAATCGATTCTCGACTACGTCGCCACCGACGGCGGCGAGATCAGGATATTCGGTACCCCGTCGCAGCAGCCGCGCGCGCGCAGCCGCCTGGCGTTCCTGCCCGAGCAGTTCGTGCCGCCCTACTTTCTTCGTGGGCGCGACTTTCTGACCTACGTGGCGCGTCTGCACGGCGTACGGCTCGAGCAGCGGCGCCTCGATGCGGTGTTCGATGTAGTGCAGCTCGACAGCGGCGTGCTGGAGCGCTCCGTGCGTCAGTTCTCCAAGGGCATGGCGCAGAAACTGGGGCTGGCCGCGATCTTTCTGAGCGGCAAGGAGCTGCTGATCCTCGATGAGCCCCTGGGCGGGCTGGACCCGGCTGCACGCGCCAGCATCAAGCGGCATCTGGGTGAGCTGCACGAACGCGGTACCACGCTGCTGTTCACCACCCACCTGCTGAGCGACGTGGAGGCCTTGTGCGATCGCATCGGCATCCTCAACGGCGGTGTGCTGAGCTACCTGGGCACCCCGCAGGCATGCATGGCGCACTACCGGTGCTCCTCGCTCGAGGAAGCGTATCTGCGGTGTGTGGGCGGCGGGTAGAAGGCCGGCTCTGCCGGCCCGCTCGGACTCAGCCGTTCAGCTCCTTGATCTTGCGGCTCAGCGTGTTGCGGCCCCAGCCGAGCAAGCGCGCTGCTTCCTGACGCCGACCCCCGGTCTTCGCCAGCGCGGCCTCGATCAGCACCCGTTCGAATGCCGGCAGCGCCGTCTGCAGCAGCGTGGCGTCGCCAGCGGCCAGCGCCCGCGCCGCCCAGCCGCGCAGCGCCTGCTCCCAGGCGTGCCCCGGCGCCGCGCCCGGGCGGGCGACGAGCTCCGGGGGCAGGTCCGCAACAGCGATATCCTTCCCGGGCGCCATCACGGTGAGCCAGCGGCACACGTTCTCCAGCTGGCGAACGTTGCCCGGCCAGTCGAGGCCTGCCAGAAACTCGCGGGTTTCCGCCAGCGCGTTCTTCACCGGTACGCCAAGCTCGTTTGCCGCCTGCTGCAGGAAGTGACTCAGCAATGCGGGCAAGTCTTCGCGGCGCTCGCGCAGGGCCGGTATGTGCACGCGAATCACGTTCAGGCGGTGGTACAGGTCCTCGCGGAAGCGGCGGGCGCCGACCAGCTGTTCGAGGTTCTGGTGAGTGGCGGCGATAATCCGCACGTCGGTGTGCACCGGCGAGTAGCCGCCGACGCGGTACAGCTCGCCGTCGGCGAGCACGCGCAGCAGGCGGGTCTGCAGCTCCGCCGGCATGTCGCCTATCTCATCGAGAAACAAAGTGCCGCCGTGCGCCTGCTCGAACCGCCCGCGGCGCATCCCCGCGGCGCCGGTGAACGCGCCCTTCTCGTGCCCGAACAGCTCCGACTCCAGCAGGTCTTTCGGAATCGCCGCCATGTTGAGCGCCACGAACGGTTGCCGGGCGCGGCTGCTGTGCCGGTGCAGGGCGCGCGCCACGAGTTCCTTGCCGGTGCCCGACTCGCCGTTGATCAGCACCGTGGCGCTGGAGCGGGTCAGCCGGCCGATGGCCCGGAACACCTCCTGCATGGCGGGCGAGGCGCCGATGATCTCGTGCTCGAGCTGCGTCTCGGCGGGCGCCGCGGTGGCAACCGGCGCAGCCGCCCGGCACGCCCTGCGCACCAGCTCCACAGCATCGTCCACATCGAAGGGTTTGGGCAGGTACTCGAAAGCGCCGCCCTCGTAGGCGGCCACCGCGCTGTCCAGGTCCGAGTGCGCGGTCATGATGATGACCGGCGTTTCCGGATGATCGTTCTGCAGCCGTTTCAGGAATCCGAGCCCGTCGGTGCCCGGCATTCTGATGTCGGTGACGATCGCATCCGGCGCGTGCGCGCCGAGGGCGGCCAGCGCTTCGTCTGCGCTGACGAAACTGCTCACTCCGAACTGCGCTTCCTGCAGCGCCCGCTCCATCACCCAACGAATCGACTGGTCATCGTCGATCACCCATACGTGGCGCTGTTCAGCCATCGCCGTTCTCCACCGGAATCAAAACGTCGAAAACCGTCCGCTGCGGGACGCTGGTACACTGGATCAGTCCCCCCATCTGGCCGACCAGGGATTGCGCGATGCTGAGTCCAAGCCCGGTGCCGTCCGCGCGCCCGGTGACCAGGGGAAAGAACATCTTGTCCTGCATGTCCGCCGCGATCCCGGGACCGTCGTCGCCGATCTGGATCTGCGCCACCAGTCGATGCCTGCGCTGCCCGATGGTGTGCTGGCGCAGGATGCGGGTGCGCAGTTGAATGTTGCCCGCATCGCCGAGCGCCTGGAGTGAATTGCGCGCGATGTTCAGCAGCGCCTGAATCAGCCAGTCCCGGTCGACCAGCACCGGCGGAATGCTGGGATCGTAGTCGCTGGCGATCACGACCCCGGGCGGCGCCTCCGCCGCCACGAGGGCCAGCACGTGCTGCGTCGCCTCGTGCACGTTGGTCGCGCTCAGGCGGGGACGGCTGTTCGGGCCCAGCATGCGTTCCATCAGCGCCTGAAGCCGGTCGGCCTCGCGAATGATGATGTCCGTGTACTCGTGCAGGCGCGGGTCGCCAAGCTGCCGCTGCAGCAGCTGCGCGGCGCCGCGTAACCCGCCCAGCGGATTCTTCACCTCGTGAGCCAGCCCGCGGGCGAGCGCGCGGGCCGCATCCTGCTGCGCCAGCAGACGGGCTTCGCGCGTGATACGCAGGTACCGGTCCAGCGAGCTGAGCTCGACCAGCAGACCGTCCTGCTCGCCGTAGCGCAGCGGCGAAGCGGTATAGTCCACCATGCGCTGCGTGCCGTCATGCAGCGTCAAGGCAGCCTCCCGTCCGATGTAAGGTGCCGCGCGATCGAGCGCTTCGCGCAGGCCGTCGCGAAACGCCGCATCCGACTGCACCACGCTGGCCAGCGGCAGGCCGCGGCATTGACGGGCGCTCACCGTCAGCAGCTGCTCAGCCGCCGCGTTCAGGTAGAGCAAACGCGTCTCGGCGTCGAGCACCAGCACCGCGGTGGCAAGGTTGTCGAGGACTGGCAGTGCCGCTGGGGTATCGCTCATGCCCGTGGAGGGAGCAATTTACACACCATGCCTGGTTTTGATGCAAGAAATACTAATTCAATTAAAACAGCGACTTATATACTGATCGCGATCGCGACGGTAAATCTTCGGGGTATTATGCACCGAAATGGTGCGGATGGGGGTTATTGAAGCAGCGAACGGCGCTGCACGTACACGACGACCGGCTGGGAGGTGGTAATCGGTTTGCCGCCCTCGTCGACAACCGCGGCGGTGACCCGGTGGGCGCCGCGCTCGATGTCGGTGACCACCGCGCTGAGCTGATCGCCGCGCACGCGCACGATCCCGTCCACCGAGATGGTCAGCTGGTGGCCCGGCTGCAGCTCCGGTTCCAGGCTGACGCTGACCGGAAACTGCCGGGTGTTCTGGAAAGTCTGCTCGGCCTCGGGCTGCACGATGCTGATCGCGTAGGTCACCGGCAGGTCGCTTTCCGGCTGGGTGTCTCCGCGCGGCGTGATCTTGACCGGCTCGATCACGTTGATCGGCGGCAGCTCCACGGGTTGCGCAGACTCGCTCGGCGGGACGTCGCTGTAAACGACATTGCCGTCGGCGTCGATCGATTTGTACAGCGCCGCCTGCGCGTTCATCGCGGCGCCGGCGATGAACAGCCAGGCGATCGTCCACACGGGCAATGAACGCGGCATCATCGCCGGATTGTCGCAGATGCGGGGCACAAAACAAAACGCCCCGCACGGGGGCGGGGCGTTGCCTGCGCAGTTGCGGCGCTACACGCTGTAGTACATGTCGAACTCGACCGGGTGCGTGGTCATGCGCAGGCGGGTGACTTCATCCATCTTGAGCCTGACGTAGGCGTCGATCACGTCGTCGGTGAAAACGCCGCCCGCTTTGAGGAAGTTGCGGTCCGCCTGCAGCGCCTCCAGCGCCTGCTCCAGCGAGAACGCGACGGTCTTGATCTCTTTTTCTTCCTCCGGCGGCAGGTCGTACAGGTCTTTGTCCATCGCATCGCCCGGATGAATCTGATTCTGGACGCCGTCCAGCCCGGCCATCAGCATGGCCGCAAAGGCGAAGTACGGATTGGCGGTGGAATCCGGAAAGCGCACCTCGATGCGGCGCGCCTTGGGGCTGGATACCCAGGGAATGCGCACCGAGGCCGACCGGTTACGCGCCGAGTAGGCGAGCAGGGTGGGGGCCTCGAACCCCGGCACCAGGCGCTTGTAGCTGTTGGTCGAGGCGTTGGTGAAAGCGTTCAAGGCGCGCGCGTGCTTGATGATGCCGCCGATGTAGTGCAGGGCGATTTCCGACAGGCCGCCGTACAGGTCGCCCGCGAACAGGTTCTCGCCGTTCTTGGTAAGCGACTGGTGACAGTGCATGCCGTTGCCGTTGTCGCCCACCAGCGGCTTGGGCATGAATGTCGCGGTCTTGCCATAGGAATGGGCCACGTTCAGCACCACGTACTTGAGGATCTGCATCTGATCCGCGCGGGTCACCAGCGTGTTGAACTGAGTGCCGATCTCGCACTGCCCCGCCGTGCCCACTTCGTGATGGTGCACCTCGGTGATCACGCCCATCTCTTCCATCGTCTGGCACATCGCCGAGCGCAGATCGTGCAGCGAGTCGACCGGCGGCACCGGGAAGTAGCCACCCTTGACGCCCGGACGGTGACCGATGTTCCCCTCGTCGTAGTCACGGCCGGAGTTCCAGTCACCCTCCTCGGACTCCACTTTATAGAACGCGTTGTTGATATGGTCGCCCCAGGTAACGTGGTCGAACACGAAGAATTCCGGCTCCGGGCCGAAGTACGCTGTGTCGGCGATGCCGGTCGACTGCATGTAGGCCTCGGCGCGCTTCGCCAGCGAACGCGGGTCGCGCTCGTACCCCTGCATGGTGGAGGGTTCGATGACGTCGCAGCGGATGTTGAGCGTGGGCTCGTCGGAGAACGGATCCATGACCGCGGTCTCGGCTTCCGGCATCAGGATCATGTCGGACTCGTTGATGCCCTTCCAGCCGGCGATCGAGGAACCGTCAAACATTTTTCCGGTTTCGAAAATCTCTTCGTCGACGGCGTGCGACGGCACCGTGACGTGCTGTTCCTTGCCGCGGGTATCGGTGAAGCGGTAGTCGACGAACTTGACCCCCTCCTCCTTTATCTTGCTCAACACATCGGACACTGACATTGGATGATTCCTCCAGACCTGTAAGACCGAGCACCGGCGTCGCGCGCCGGCGCACTAGACGCCTATCGCCAGAGCAGTAATTATGCCATTCGATTGCTCAAGAAACGGTATATCATTCAGGGAGTTAGAATACGTCCGGGCAATCGGTCGCACCGTTTCGGTGCGCACGGCGCTGCAAGCGCGCGATTATAGTGCGAAGCGGTATTTGATTGCTATGCGGCCCAGGTAGGCGAGCTCGCCGGCGCGCGCGCGCAGCTCGGACTCGCGGTGCTGAAGCCCGGCGAGGTGCGCATCGGCGGCGAGTGGCAGCGTCAGCTCGACCTCGACGCGGCCGTTCAGGTAGTGCAGCTGCAGTGTTTCCGGGTCCGGCGGCTCGAGCAGACCCGCCCAGACGCGGGCCAGGTCGTGGACGACCTGCAAGCGCGTGGGCAGATGCTCCGTATCGGGCGCTGTGAGGTCGTCTTCCGGGTCCGTGTGCACCGTGACGTCGGTCAGCTTGCCGACTTTCTCGATCAGCCGTCGGCGCACGGCTTCGCTGATCTGATGGCCTTCGGACACGCTGAGCCGTGGCGCCACCTGGATATGGACGTCTGCCATGGCGCTGTGACCCAGGCTGCGGGTACGCAGCATGTGCAGTCCGGCCACCCCTTCGGTGTTGCGTATGAGCTGCCGGATGGCCTGCAGGTGCTCGCGCGAAAGGCCGGCATCCATGAGTTCCTGGGCGCTGCCCCAGCCGAGCTTCAGGCCCACGTGCGCGATCATGAGTGCCACGAAGATTGCGGCCACGGTGTCCAGGAACGGGTAACCGAGCAGCGCCCCGCCGACGCCCAGAATCACGATCACCGACGACCAGGCGTCGGTGCGGCTGTGCCAGGCGTTGGCGCGCAGCATGTCCGAATCGAGGCGCCGGGCGACCCGCATCGTATAGCGGTAGATCACCTCCTTGGCGATCACGGAGACGAGCGCGATGCCGAGCGCAAACGCGTGCGGGGTGACCAGCTCGCTGGCCAGAACCAATCGTTGTACTGCGTCATAGCCAAGGCCCGCGGCCACTGCGATCATGGCCAGCGCCAGGCCCACCGTGGCCAGTGTCTCGATGCGCCCGTGACCGTAGGGATGCCCGGCGTCCGCGGCGCGGCTGGCGTGCTTGGAGGCGAACACCACGGTCATGTCCGTGGCCAGATCCGACAACGAGTGCACGCCGTCGGCAATCAGCGCCTGCGACCCCGCGGCCCAGCCGCCAGCCAGCTTGACCGCAGCCAGCAGCGCGTCGACCGCCGAGCCCACCAGCGTCACGCGCACCGTCTGGCGATGACGCTCGCCGGTGTTCACGTGCCGCTCGGCGTCGTCGAGCGCAACGCTCATCCGTCGCCGACCCGGATTCGGATATGCACCTCGGTACCGTCCTCCCAGCTGCGGTCGACGCTGTGGCCGTTGATCCGGCACCAGGCAGGGATGTCGCTCAGTGCGCCGGGGTCAGTCGCGGTAACGGTGAGCACGTCGCCCGGTGCCAGCGTCTTGATCTTGTCCTGGGTACGGATCACCGGCATCGGGCACAGCAGCCGCCGCGCGTCCAGCTCATGTTCCACGCCGCCCTCCCAGCCCCGGCCACCGCTCAAAGATACCAGTCCGGGCGGATCTTATCGGCCTGCATGGGGCGCACACGCAGGTTCCTGCTGCGGTCGCCGCGGTGCACCGACACTTCCACGGTGTGGGCGTTGCGGCCCTGACTGAAGCGTGCGGTGATCGCGGCGGCCAGCGCCAGATCGTCCTCATCGGTGTCGCCCTCGACCAGCGCCAGAGGGCCACCGTGGCTGACGGTTCGCAAATGCGTGAACTGCTTGCAGTAGCCTTCGAGAAACTGCACTTCACCCTCCTCGCGCGCCACGATCATCTTGAAGTGCGGTCGCGGTCGCAGATGCCGACCCACCTTGAGCAGCATGATGTCGTCCAGCTCGTAGCGCCGCCCGTCGCGGTGCGCCCACAGGTCCTCGAGTTTTTTCGTGTAGTTGGCGTCAGTGAGAAAGCAGCAGCCGCCCGCGGGCTGCGCGTAGTCCGTGATGCCGAAGCGGGCCGCCAGGCGCATCTGCGGTTTGCGCGAGCGTCCGCTGAAGCCGTGCAGCGCCTCGCGGCGTACCCAGCCTTCGCGCTCCGGCAGGGTCTGTGGCAGGTTTCGCGCGCACAGCGGTCTCAGCAGCCGGTCGCCGGCGCTCGACTCGCGCGCCACCAGCGGCATGCTCTGTTTGCGCTGCGACTTCGGCCGCTGGCCCATCACCTCGCCGGTAACGATGAAATCGAAATCGTGCGCCTCGATCCATTCGACCGCCTCGCCGAGCATGAAAATCTTGCAGTCCAGACAGGGATTGAGGTTTGCGCCGTAGCCGTGTCTGGGGTTGAGCACCACGTCCTTGTAGGGCTCTACGACATCGACGATGTGCAAGCGGATACCGAGCTGCTCGGCCACCCACAGCGCGTTATTCCGTCTCGGCCTGGCGCTATCGCGGCCCCGGCGGATCGCGTGCGTGTGGCCCTCCACGCAAAACCCGGTAAAGAAGTTGATGCCCTCGACGTGCACGCCCTGCTCCAGCACGACTCTGGCCGCCAGCATCGAATCCAGGCCGCCCGATATCAGGGCGAGCGCTTTGCGCGGGTCGTTCTGCATGCTCTCACGGGCCGTTCCGGGGGTGCTTATTCTAACAGGGTCCCGGACGCGACAACGGGCGCGCACGCATCCGCCGCCGCGGCGCGGTTTGGCGCGCAACGGAGCCGATGGCGCCAAGCCGCGGGTTATACTTCGCGCTCCTTCGACTGCGAGCCACCCGTGACCGCTGAATCGCCAGAGACGTTTCAGGACCTGATCTCCGCGCTGCAGCGCTTCTGGTCCGACCAGGGCTGCACGGTGCTGCAGTCCTACGACATGGAGATGGGGGCCGGCACCAACCACCCGGCGACGTTTCTGCGCGCCATCGGCCCGGAGCCCTGGCGCGCCGCGTACGTGCAGGCTTCGCGGCGGCCGACCGACGGACGTTACGGTGACAACCCCAATCGCCTGCAGCACTACTACCAGTTCCAGGTCCTGCTCAAGCCTTCGCCGCTGGACATTCAGGAGGTCTACCTGGCATCGCTCTCGGCGCTCGGCATCGATCCGCTCGTGCACGACATCCGCTTTGTGGAAGACAACTGGGAGTCACCCACGCTGGGCGCGCGGGGCGTGGGCTGGGAAGTGTGGTTGAACGGCATGGAGGTCACCCAGTTCACCTATTTTCAACAGGTCGGCGGATTGGAGTGCCGTCCGGTCAGCGGCGAGATCGCCTACGGCCTGGAGCGGATTGCGATGTACCTGCAGGGCCGGGACAGCATCTACGATCTGCACTGGGGCCGCAGCGTGCACGGTCCGGTCACCTACGGCGACATCTTCCATCAGAACGAGGTGGAGCAGTCGCAGTTCAACTTCGAGCTGGCCGACACTGACGCGTTGTTCCCCTGGTTCGACGCCTGCGAGGCACAGTGCCGCGCACTCACCGCCGCCGGTCTGGCACTGCCCGCGTACGAGCAGGTGCTGAAGGCCTCACACACGTTCAACCTGCTCGATGCGCGGCACGCAATCTCGGTTACCGAGCGGCAACGCTACATCCTGCGCATCCGGCAACTCGCACAGGCAACCGCGGAGGCCTACTACGCGGGCCGGGAGGCGCTCGGCTTTCCGCTGCTCGACGCCGCATCAGCGGCGGAATCGGTCGGGACATGAGCCCGCCCGCGACCCTGCTGCTCGAGATCGGCACCGAGGAGCTGCCGCCGAAATCGTTGCGCCGCTTGTCGGACGCCCTCACTGCCGGGATACGCGAGAGCCTGGAGAGTAACGGGCTCGGCGCCGACGCGGTGATCGGGTTCTGCTCGCCCCGGCGCCTGGCCGTGCAGGCGCAGGGGGTGCCCCTACGTCAGCCGGACCGCGAGGTGGAGCGCAAGGGACCGTCGCTGAAGGCCGCATTCGACGCCGCGGGTGCACCCACCAAGGCCGCCCTGGGGTTTGCGCGTTCCTGCGGGGTAGAGGTCGGCGAGCTCGGGCGCGTCGAATCCGGCAAGGGAACCTGGTTGGTGTACCGCACCCAGCAGCCTGGCGGCAATGTGCAGTCCGTCGTGCCCGACCTTGCTGCGCAGGTGCTCGCAGCGCTGCCGTTGCCCAAGCGCATGCGCTGGTCCGACCTCGACACCGAGTTCGTGCGCCCCGTGCACTGGGTGGTGCTGATGCTGGACGCCGAGGTGCTCGACGCGCAGCTGCTAGGGGTGCGTGCCGGCAACCTGACCCGCGGGCACCGAGCGCACGCGCCCGAACCGCTGAGCATCGCGCATGCGGGGCAGTATGCGCAGATTCTCGAGCAGCAGGGCCACGTGATCGCCGACTTTTCGCGGCGCCGCGCCCGCATCGCCGGGCAAGTCGAGCAACAGGCGGCCGCCGCCGGGGGGCGTGCGCTGAGCAACGACGCGCTGCTCGACGAGGTCACCGCGCTGGTCGAGTGGCCGGTGGCGCTGGTCGGCGATTTCGAGCCGCAGTACCTGCGCGTGCCGCCCGAGGTTCTGATCTGCACCATGCAGGGCAACCAGAAGTACTTCCCGCTGCTCGACGGCAACGGCAAGCTGATGCCCAAGTTCATCGCTATCGCAAATCTCGAAAGCCGCGATCCGCAGCGCGTACGTGCCGGCAACGAGCGCGTCATCCGGCCGCGGCTGGCGGACGCCGGGTTTTTCTGGGATCAGGATCGCAAGCAGACGCTGGCCGCGCGCGAGTCGGAGCTGGCGGGCGTCGTGTTCCAGGAGCAGCTGGGCAACCTCGCCGACAAGAGTGCGCGCGTCGCGAAGCTCGGTGAGCGGCTCGCCGGAACGCTGGACTGCGATCCCGCGCTGTTGCGCCGGGCGGCGCACATCGCCAAGTGCGATCTGCTGACCGAGATGGTCGGCGAGTTCCCCGAGCTGCAGGGCACGATGGGGCGCTACTACGCGATCAATGACGGCGAGCCGCAAGCCGTTGCCGCGGCGCTGGAAGAGCAGTACCTGCCGCGCTTCGCGGGCGACGCGATTCCCGCCTCGCCGCTCGGCCGCGCGCTGGGGCTCGCAGAGCGGCTCGATACGCTGGCGGGTATTTTCGCCATCGGTCAGCGGCCCAGCGGCGAGAAGGATCCGTTTGCGCTGCGCCGGGCCGCACTGGCCGCGCTGCGCATCACCATCGAGGGCGAGCTGCCGCTCGATCTGCTGGCGCTCATCGAGCAGGCGGTCGCCGCGCAGCCGGTCGACGCGCAGCCGGGGCTCGCCGACGAGGTGTTCGATTTCATGATGGAGCGGCTGCGAGCCTACTACCAGGGTCAGGGTGTCGGCACCTTGCATTTCGAGGCGGTGCTGGCGCGGCGCCCGCGCGCGCCGCTGGATTTCCACAGGCGGCTGCAGGCGGTGGTCGCCTTTACTGAGCTTCCCGAGGCACACAGCCTGGCGGCCGCGAACAAACGCATCCGTAACATCCTGCGCCAGGCCGGGCAGGTGCCTGAAGCGTTTGCGGCGGAACGTCTGTGCGAGCCCGCCGAGCGCCGGCTGGCCGAGCAGCTGCGCCGGGTGGAGCGTACCGCAACGCCGCTGTTCGAACGCCAGGATTACCGCTCCGCACTCAACGAAATGGCGTCGCTGCGCGATGCGGTGGACGGCTTCTTCGACGAGGTGCTGGTGATGGACGAGGACCGGACGTTGCGTGCCAACCGCATCGCGCTGCTGAACAGCCTGAGCCGGCTGTTCCTGCAGATCGCCGATGTCTCGCTGCTGCCAGGTGAGACATGATCAACAAGCTGGTGATTCTGGACCGTGACGGCGTCATCAACGAGGACTCCGACGCGTTTATCAAGACCGCCGAGGAGTGGCGGCCGATCTCCGGCAGCCTGGAAGCCATCGCGCGCCTCAATCTGGCCGGCTACCGCGTGGTGGTGTGCACCAACCAGTCGGGTATCGCGCGCGGGTTGCTGAGTAACGAAGACCTGCACGCGATGCACGTGAAAATGGACCGGCTGCTGTCCCAGATCGGGGGCCGGATCGATGCGGTGTTCTACTGCCCGGAGGCGCCGGACAGCGGCAGCGAGTTTCGCAAACCGGCGCCCGGAATGCTGTTCGACATCGCCATGCGGCTGCACGTGGACCTGCCGGATGTGCCGGTGGTCGGCGACAACGAGGCGGATCTGCTGGCCGCCGCGCGGGCCGGGGCCAGACCTTACCTGGTGCGCACCGGAAAAGGCCGCTGGACGGAACGCAAGCTGAGCGAGCCGGTGCGCACGTTTGATGATCTCGCGGGATTCGTCGATTACCTGCTCGAGCATGAATGAAGCGCCGCGGCGCTACTTCAAGCTGGCGCTGAAAGTGCGCGGCCTGCTCTTCTGGGTGCCCGTGGCACTGTGCGTGGCGGTGCTCGGACCGGTGGTGTGCGCCTCGGCCGTGGTCCCGATCGGCTGGCGCTATGTAATCGTGCGCTTGTGGGCGCGCCTCACGCTGTACCTGCTGCGCATAGTGTGCGGCCTCGGGTACCGCGTCCACTGGCATGGCGAGAAGCCGGCGGGCGGCAGCATCATCTACTGCAAGCACGCATCGACCTGGGAAACCTTTGCGCTGAATCACGTGCTCAGCCAGCTCCGGCTGGTGTGGGTGGTCAAGCGCGAGCTGCTGCGTATCCCGATTTTCGGCTGGGGTCTCGCGGCCATGAACTCGATTGCGATCAACCGGGCCTCCGGGCGCAAAGCCGTCGACCAGATGGTGGAGCAGGGACGCCAGCGGCTGGCGCACGGCATGAGCGTCATGGTGTTCCCCGAGGGTACGCGGGTACGCCCGGGCACCCGTGTGCGCTACAAGCTGGGCGGAGCGATACTTGCCGAGGCAAGCGGCGCCCCGGTGGTCCCGGTCGCGCATAACGCCGGCGACTACTGGCCGCGGCACAGCCTGATCAAATGGCCCGGTGAAGTCGAGGTGCACGTCGGACCGATGATCGACAGCCGCGGCAAGTCGGCGCTGCAGATAAACGCCGAGGCGGAGTCCTGGATAGAGTCGAAAATGGCGGAAATCACCCGCCTGGATCGCTTCCCGTACTAGTGTGCTGTCCCATGAATAACGTGTAATTCTGCGTGCCGCCAAGGTTCAGCCGCAAGGCTTGCGTGAGAAAGCATAGCCCGGCTGGGGTTTGAGCGCGTAACACCGCAGATGGGCCTTGGCGGCGCGCCCAACTGATCGATCTGTAGACGACGCGAGCGTGTGTCGCGGGCCATGACAGCGCTGCGCCGCTTAGCAATAGCGACGGCTATTACTTGCACGACGACGTCTTGTCCTGACCCGCGACACGCGCTCAGCATTGCACGTTATTCATGGGACAGCACACTAGGGCCTGTTAACGTTATGCGAATGCTCATCGCCAGAGGCCGTTTTTTCTCAGGGCAAGGCGCACTGAGTGCGGTGTACTCCCCGTACCTAAGCGAAGTGCAACGACGCCATGGGGAAAAACGGCCCCGTACTTGCAAGTTGACTCTCCAATGAGGCCCTGCGGCGTTGCGCAGGCCTTATTTGGATGACCAAACTGCACCCTGCGCGCCTTGCCTGGCCTCATTGGAGAGCCAACGATGGGTATTCGCATAGCGTTAA
>JAHELT010000046.1 GCA_024644045.1 Chromatiales bacterium
TCGGCTTGAAGCACCGTGAAGGTGGAGCCGGTGTGGCGTGCTGCGAACAGCGCTTTCTCCAGATAATATTCCAGTCCCACGCGCTTGATCAGCCCGGTGGCGGCGTCGTAATTCGTCTGAATGACCTTGCTTGCCTTACGTGCCAGCACCTCGAGGATGTTTCGATCGCTGTTGGTGAAGTCGGCGTGAGAAACGCCTCTGACCGCGGCCAGCATGCCATCGACCTGACCGCCCACGAGAATCGGCATACACAGCAGCTTGTCCAGAATCGCAGGTGCCTTCACGTGCCGGGCATCGGCGGGATTATTGATCACGATGCCTTTGCCCGAGGCGTAAAGCTCTTCCAGCACCGTCCCCGAAAGCTCTTGTATCAGGATCGGAATGCGTTGCGCAGGCACGGCGCTGACATAGTGCGACTTGTGAATGCCCTTGTCCGGCACCATCAGAGCGACAAAATCGACATCCAGATAGTCCACGCAGTTCTCGACGAGCTTGAACAGGACATCGTCCTGCTCACCAAAGTCGCTCAGCTCATCCTCGGTATCGTAGACCAGGTTCAGCTCCTCGTAGCGCGTCGCCAGCTCGTCGGTTATGTTCAGCAGCTCCTCGTTGAGCCGGTAGTCGTCGCAGACAAACCGGCTGACGAAGCGTAGAACCTCGATAACCCTTGCCGCATCCGCCCGCGCCGGCATCACGACGCCGAGATTGGCAATTACCGCTTCCGACTGACTCTTAATGGCCAGGTAATGCAGTTTGTGGTTGCCGTCGAGATTCTCTACACCGCTGTCCTCTGCGCGGTGCTCGCGGCTGAAACGCAGCGTCAGTCGCTGCAGTGCCGTTTCCACCACGGAGGTTCCGGGCTTCACACCACACAGATCGTCCGTCGGCGACACCAGGCTAACGCCCAGGCTTTCCGGCAGCAGGCGGCGGGTCAATTCGGCGTACTTGTCCGCATTCAGCAGTGTTTTGGAATCACCGTACATCGTTCACACCACCGCACCGTCACGCACAGCGAAGTATTCCTTCAGCCGGCTCAGAAGCTTCCGGGTGCTGACGGGTTTCTCCAGGAACTGAACGTTAGGCAGCGCAGCGGACCACTCGCGGTGTTCTATCTCGGTGCGCGAGGTCAGGATAAAAATCAGGAACTGCCGATCCGGTATCGCCTCCTGGACGCGCTGACACAGCATCCGGCCGTCCATCTTCGGCATGCTGATGTCAGTGATCAGTACATCGGGGGCTCTCTGCATCACTCGCTCGAACGCATCGACACCGTTAGCGACCGCCTGCACTTCATAGCCCTGTCGTTCCAGCGAGTGGATCAGGACGCGCAGCACGTACGGCTCATCGTCAGCAACCAGGATGCGCCGGTTCATCAGATCGCCTTTTGCAGCAGACCGCTGTCCTTGTCGAGCTCGATGATGAACTCAGCGCCAGCGCCCGGCTCGCTGACCACGCGCAGATCACCGTGGTGCAGGTGCACAATGTCCCGGGCCAGGGCGAGACCCAGACCATGGCCTGTGCGGTTGCGCACCTCGTCGTCCTCGGAACGGTAGAACTTCGAAAAAATATGTTCCTGATCCTGCGCACTGATCCCTATTCCATCGTCCTTCACACTGACCGTGATGGCGTCATCGGTCTCGACTGCGCGCAGCAGCACCGTACCGCCGGGATTGCTGTACTTGATTGCGTTGGTGAGCAGGTTGTTGATCGCGATGCGCAACAGGTCTTTGTCGACCGACACAGGGCTGATGTCGTCGGGGAGCTCGAGCTTGAAACTCAGATTCGCGTCGCGTCCGCTGCGCGACACGTTGTCGAAGGTGTCCTGCAGGAACTCGCGCAGTTTCACCCGCCGGGTCTCGACCTTGAGATGACCCATCTCGATCTTGGTAATGCTCAACAGGTTGTTGATCAGCCCCGAGAGGCGTGCAACCTCATCGCCGATCACGTTGACCGCCTCGACGCGGAACGCTTCGCTGCTGCCGTCTTCACCCTGCAGGGCCTCGGCGTACATGGCAAGAACGTTCAGTGGCGTTTTCAACTCATGCGCGACGTGCGCCACGAACTCACCGCGCCCGCGCTTGGCAAGCATCTCTTCGCTGACGTCGTGAAACACCACCAAGGTACCCAGTATCTCCGCGGACTCCTTCGGCGAGAACAGCGGATAGCCCTTGACGCGCAGGGTCTTGCTGGCGGCGTGCGAGAGTGTGATCTGCAGGTCGCCCGCCGCGTAAGCCGGTGAGGCCTTCGCGCGCAGCTGGCTCAAGTACTCGCGCAGGCTCGGATCGTCGCACCATTCCCGGGGTTTACGTCCGACGATGTCCTCGATCTTGCACCCCAGGAGATTGGCCAGTCGCGCGTTCGCATAGTTGGTCGTTCCGGTGTCGTCGAGCACCAGAATCGCCTCGGGGAACGCCTGCAGCACCGTCTCCACACGCATGCGCTGATAAGTCAGCAGTTTCGAGGAGGTGAGCAGACGGGACTGTTCGCCCTCCAGGTTGTCGATGCGTCCGCGCATGAACTCGATCAGCGAGTTGAACCGCTCGATGAAATCGCCGAGTTCACCGCTCGCGCGGATGTCGACGGTGCTCAACGCGCGGCTCTCGATCAGCGACTGAATCTCGCCGCTGGCTTCGCGCAGCGGACGCACCTCGCGGCGCAGCAGGAAGTAGAACAGGGGCGCAAGCAGGAATATCGGCAGCGACAGCGTGGCAAAAAACGAGATCTGCTGACGGTCCAGGCCGAGCATCGGCTTGAAGTAACCGACGCGCACGTGCCCGGCAATGTCACCCTCGGCGAAAAGCGGCGCGTGAAACTCCATGATCTCGCGGGCTCCGTCGAGGCTCAGCGTGCGCTCGCCCAACCAGTCGCTGGGCGTGGCACCCGGTTGAATTCCGGGGATGTTTACACCGGGCGCGGCGACCTGCGATTGCGGCTTGCCGGCGAGATCCGTCACAGCCGCGTACGCCAGCTGACCGTCGTTGGCACTCTCGTAGATGACGTGCAGTATGCCGCGCCGGGATTCGTCGCTGACGA
The DNA here is from genome assembly GCA_024644045.1 of Chromatiales bacterium. Taxonomy (GTDB): domain Bacteria; phylum Pseudomonadota; class Gammaproteobacteria; order JAHELT01; family JAHELT01; genus JAHELT01. The sequence continues at coordinate 3,034 of JAHELT010000046.1, forward strand.
ACTGCGCGTATGGCGTCTCGGCGAGCAACCGCATCAGATTGACGCCTCGCGAACGCAGTTCCGTGACACGCGCATTCAACTGTGCGTGGATCAGCTCCACGAGTATGAAGCCGATCACGGCCAGCGAGGCCAGGACGATGATCATCCCGAGCCTTTCCTGGTGGGGGGCTTTTACGGCTTTGGGCATAGATACACGCTGCGCTTTGGACTGCACTGTCCTCTGTGTCGACCGCCGCACCCGAATCTTTACCGTCACCCGGGGCACGCAGGGCCGTGGCAGACCGACGGTAAGTAGCTGATTTAAGTCTATAAGTGCTTGCGGTGAACGCGGCCGCGGGAACGCTGGCAAGCGGCAGGTAACCGCTTAAGTAAAACGCCCTGCCGGCCGCTAATCTCCAGCGTCCCGGCCCCGGTATCTGAATACTCGTGACTTGCCCATCCAACACCTGTACCGCCGACTCCGCCACTGCCCACGCGGTACCTTTACTCACCGTGATCACGATCGAGCACGGCATGATCGTGAGCTGGCCGTCATCCGCCCAGGCCGTGCTCGGTTGGACCGAAGCGCAGGCGCTGGAGCAGCGTTTCCTCGCGCTGCTCCAGCCGGACGTCTCGTTTGGAAAAGCCGGCACCGACAACGGTGCATTCGAAGGCTTCACGGTGAGAACGGCGGTCACCTGCAGCGACCGGACGCGGCTGCCCGTGGAACTGCTGTTCATTCCGGATCACGCCGGCGACTCAGCCCACGTGACCGTAGCGATACGCGCCGCGGACGCCGGTTCCCGTGACGCCAGCGAGCTGCCTGCGAACACCGCGCCGGGACAACGGGAGACGGCAGCCGATGAGTTTCTTGCACGCATGAGCCACGAGATACGCACCCCCATGAATGGCGTGCTCGGCATGCTCGAGCTGATTCAGGCCACCGAGCTGAGCGATCTGCAGAAGCGCTATGCCGACGCGATGAACCGCTCCGCGCTGGCCCTGCTGCAGATCATAAACGGCATACTGGATTTCTCGAAGATCGAGGCCGGAAAGCTGGAGCTGCTCGCCGCACCGTTCTCGGTGCAGGAGCTGCTTGACGACGTGAACGAGCTGTTTGCCGAGGAAGCCCGGAAGAAGGGACTGGAGCTGCTCAACGTCCGGCGCACGGATGTGCCGCGCCAGTTGATCGGCGACGCCTTCCGGCTGCGCCAGGTACTGGTCAATCTGGTGGGCAACGCGATCAAGTTCACCGATGCCGGCGAAGTCGTTACCTCGGTCGAGCTGGCGGATGAGCAGGACGATTCGCTGGCGGTACGCTTCAAGGTCCGCGACACCGGTGCTGGGATCCCGGCTGAGCTGCACGACAGGATATTCAGCGCCTTCGTGCAAACCGACGAATCCGCCACCCGGCGCCACGGCGGTACCGGGCTCGGGCTTGCGATATGCAGGCAGCTCGTGGAGCTGATGGACGGGGAGATCAGCGTAAGCAGCGAGCCTGGAGTCGGATCCACGTTTTCGTTCACGGCACGCCTGAAGCAGCAGCAACACAGCGGCGCCACCACGACGACCGGCCTGCGGGTGCTCGATTCGCGCGTGATCATCGTCGATGACAATGCACCGAGCCGGCGCATTCTCTCGCTCAAGCTGCACAGCTGGGGCATGCAAGTGACCGTGGCGCGGGACGGCAAGGAGGCCTGGTCGTTGATTCAGGAGGCCGCCACCGCAGGTCAGGGATTCGACGTCGCCATCCTGGATCTAAGGATGCCCGGCATGGACGGCCTGGCGCTGGCCCGCCGTATCAAGCAGGACTCGCAGCTGGAGCACACCCGCCTGCTGATGCTGAGCGGCGTGCGCGACGAAAACAGTACTGTGTGGCGGGAAGCCGGCATCGACAGCTACCTGACCAAACCCGCTCGCCTGAACGATATCCGCGACGCGCTCGTGCAGCTCGTCGACACCACGCGTAGCAGCGACGACGAAAGCGAATCGCCAGACGCGAAACTGGATGCGCGCATCCTCGTGGTCGAAGACAACGAGGTCAATCAAGAGGTCGCGCGCGGCATGCTTGCCGTGCTCGGCTGCGAGGTCGACGTCGCCGCAAACGGCCGCCTGGCGCTCGAAGCGACGGCGGAAAACGACTACGACCTGATTCTGATGGATTGCCACATGCCGGAGCTGGACGGCTTCGAGGCTACACGTGAACTGCGGCGCCGGGAAACGCACAGCGGCCGGAGTGTGCTCACACCGATCGTGGCGCTTACCGCGAACGCGCGGCAAGACGACTCGAAAGCCTGCAAGGCCGCCGGCATGGACGGTTTCCTGTCCAAACCCTTCACCGTCGAGCAGCTCAGAAACGCCCTGTCCGAATGGCTGCCGAACCGAGTGGGGACCACTTGAACGTCGCGCACTGCCGCTCGCGGTGCTGAAACAGCGAGCCATTCCCGCTCGATGCATGGGCGATGGCGGGCGCCACGCCGACGGTAGACTCACTGCTCCGCCAGCCCGAACACCGGTTGCTCGCCTTCGACACCTTTCATCGGGTGGCGCCCCAGCAGGTGGGTTTCTGCGCTGACCAGCGCCGCGAAACGTTCTGACATGAGCAGCGGGCTGCCGACCGTCTTGGTGAGTTGTTCCAGGCGCGCCGTGCGGTTAACCGAGGTTCCCATGACGGTGAAGTCCAGCCGCGACGGTGCCCCGACGTTGCCGTAGATCACGTCGCCGATGTGCAATCCCACCCCGAACTCGATTTCCGGTTCCGCACGCCGGCGCCGGCGGTGGTTCAGGGTGGCCAGGCCGGCAAACGCGTCCTCTGCGGCCTCCAGCGCGGCATCGCACGCCCGGGTGTCGTCACCGTGCAGGTCGCTCGGGAACACGATCAGCATCGCATCGCCGATAAAACGCAGGATCTCGCCGCCGCGCGCCGCCACCGCTGCAGCAACGAACTCGAAATAGGTATTCAACATCTCCAGCAGCGGAGCCGGCGCGAGCATCTCGGTGTGAAGGGTAAAGTCCCGCAGGTCGCTGAACCAGAGGGCCGCGCGGATCAGATCGGAATCGCCGCGCCGGATCATGCCCTGAAGCACTTTCTGACCGGTACGGTGCCCGAGGTAGGTATCGAGCAGGCTGCCCGCGATCCGGCGCATCGAATGCAGCTCCGCAAACGGGGCCAGCACACAGGCGACGAGGCGCAGTTGCGCAAGATCGCTCTCGCTGAACAGCACGCCCGGGCTCGAACAGAGCATCACGGCTGCGCGGCGGCTGTCACTGAAATGCAGCGGGATCCCGAAATAGTCGCCGTAGCCGTCGTTCTGCAGTTCCTGCAGAATGCTGTGCGCTGCGCTCAAATCCGTATCCAGCAGGCAATGGTGGACCTCCCGCAGTTCCTCGAACATCGTCTGAATGGGGCTGCCGAGGTAAGCGTCGCTGTTGACAAGACCGTGTCCGACACGATTCTCGCGGATGCCGCTTTGCGCGGTCCAGACATAGGCTGAGGCCACGATTTCCGGATGCAGCGTGCGGAAGTTCACGCGGATGCGGGCCACCGGCAGACCTGCCGCGATCAGCCGCGGACCGAGTTCCTTGATGATCTCACCCAGGGACGCGAGACGCTGGCCGGCCTGCAACAGCCAGTCCAGCACGGGCATGAGGTCGCGGTTCTCGGACGCGGCCAGGGAGGTCAGATCGGTCATGGCGCTGGCATAGTGGTCACCGCAAGCGGTTCAGTCGTCCACCTTGTAGTAGCCGATCACGTCGCCCTGGGTGGTAACGCCCAGACCGTTCAGGAGGCGGTTGGAATAGTTGAAGTAGGCGCACACCTGGTTGACTTCCAGTATCTCGCCATCGTCGCATCCCGCAGCCCGCAGTGCGGCGTAGTCGCCGGACGCCATCTCGCCAACCGCAACCGTCAGCTTCCCCGCATAACGCAGCAGCGCCAGTTCCTTACCGGCGAACTCGGCCTCCAGACGATCCGATTCGAGCGCCGCATAGATCGCATCCGCACGCGTCTCGTCGCCGAGCAGCCGGCGCACGTTGGTGAAGTGATGCGTCAAGCTGTAGCTGCAGCGGTTGAGGATGCTGGTGTACGAGGCGACGACTTCGAGGAACCAGAACGGCAGTGTATTGTCCGGATTGTGCAGCACGCTGCGGTACAGGCTGACATGCCCCTGCATCGTGTGCGGACGCAGGCTATGGACCCGCATTACGTTGTCGACGGTGCCGTGCGGAGTACGCACCAGATCGAACATCTCCTGAACGGTGCCCTCAGCCTCGGCGTCCGAGATCATTCTTATCCACGCAGACATGTGCAACTCCTGGATGGCGGCGCGAGACAGTGCGGGGGTCCCGCAACGGCCATTGCGGCGCAGGCCATTCCCTACTCCGCTTCAGCGGGCGGTCGCTGGGAGGTCGCGCGGTAACCGAAGGCGTTATCGAAGCGGCCGGTGATGTAATCCGCGCAGCGCACAGCCGGATAGCGGGCCGGCTCGCCGTCGACGCACACCGGCTCGATCACGGTGTCCCAGTTGGGGTCCACGAACACGGCAATCGAAAAACGCTCCCGCGAGGATGCATTGACCACACGGTGCGGCGTCGACACGAACCGGTCGTTGCTCCAGCGGTGCAGCAGATCCCCTACGTTCACCACGAAGGTGCCCGCGATGGGTGCGGCGGTTTTCCACTGGCCGTCGCGGCCCCGGATCTGCAACCCGCCGACGTCATCCTGGTAGACCAGAGTCAGGGTGCCGAAGTCGGTGTGCGGCGCAACGCCGAACTGCTGCTCGCCGGCCGCCGCGGGCTGTGGAGGATAGTAGACCAGCGATCCGCGCGAGACCGGCTTGTCGATACGCTGCACAAAGTAGTCGTCGCGTGCCCCGACGCCGGCGGCGAACGCGCGCAGCAGCGACTCCCCGCAGGCGTGGACCGCCGAAAAGTAGCGCATCAGCGTTTCGCGCATGCCCGGCACGAAATCGGGCCAGTTGTTGGGGCTCACCATAGGGTGTCCCGCCAGGTAATCCGCGTCGTCGTGCGCGACCTCGCGGCCAAAGATGTAGCTTTCCTTGAGGTCCGGGCGCGCACCGCTGTGCATGGTGGCTTCGCCGACGCGAAGAAAGCCGCGGTGATTGCGATCGATAGCGACGCGTTGCTTGTCGTCAAGCGGCGCTGTAAAGAAGCGACGCGCCACGGCGAACGCGTCGTCGATCAGCGGCTGGGGAACGCCGTGACCGGCGACATAGAAAAACCCCCGTTCCGAAGCCGCCGCGTGCAGGGCCTGGGCCACGCGGGCAAGCGCGTCGGGATCGCGCTCGCGCAGGCCGGCGATATCGATCACCGGTATTTCGCCGGCTGTCAGCCGGGTGGCAGGCGCATAAGCCATACAGCAGATACAAAAGGTGCCTAGGACAAGCGCCGAACTATACGTAATTTACGTGCGAGGGCAAACCCTCTGCGGAGCCCTCACTCATCGCGCACCGAATCCTTTGCGACGGGCAACCCGTCCTCCGTGCCGGCGGGCGTACGCGCGTGCCTGCCGCGGTACTCGGACACACTGACGACCAGGGCGCTGACGAAGATCAGCGACCCGCCGATCCAGGTGTACAGGTCCGGGACTTCGGCGAACAGCACGAAGCCCAGGCCGGCCATCCATATCAGGCGCAGGTAGTCAAACGGCATCACGACATGTGTGGCGGCGCGCTTCAATGCGCTGGTGAACAGCAGCACCGAACCGACGCTGATAAACCCGAGCGCCGCGAGAAACGGCAGCTCGGACAGCGCCGGCCAGCGCCATACCGTCGCCGCCGGGATCAGGGTGATCGGTGTCATCAGCAGCACCGCGTAGCTGGTCATGGTGACGGTCGGGTCCGTGCGTGTCAGCAGCTTGATGCAGAACAATCCCCCCGCAAACATGAGCGCCGAGACCAGCATCAAGGCCGTGCCCAGGTCCACCTCCAGCATGCCCGGTCGCACGACGACGAGTGCCCCGCACAAGCCCACGCCGATGGCCACAGCGCGGTGCAGCCCGATACGCTCGTTCAGGAACAGCGCGGCCAGAATAATCACGAAGATCGGTGTGATGAACCCGAGCGCGGTCACCTTGGCGAGCGGCGCTATGCTCAACGCATAGTAGAACGTGACCAGCGACACGGCGGAGAAGGTTACGCGCAGCAGGTGCAGCTTGAGGCGCCGCGTGCGCAGCGTGATGAAACCGTGGCGCACGAACCAGTAAGAGAGCAGGAACATCCCGAAGAAATTGCGGAAGAACGCGACCTGAAACGGGTGCATATCCGCCGAGGCCACGCGAATCATGGTGTGGGCGATGGAGAAACCGACGGTCGAGGCGATCATCAGTGCAATACCCGCCAGCACGCGGTGCGGGCTCTCGTTCAACGCCCCGGCGAACGCGCTCTTCATCGCCGTCAGCAGGCCGCGCACAGTTCGGTTGATCTCGTTCCCTCGTCGCTCAGTCCATGGATACGGCAATCTGGACCGACATGGAATCCGGCGCAATCCGTAATAACCCGTACCGCCCGGACAGTGCGCGGGATTATGCTAGGCTCCGCGGTTCCTCCGGCAAGCGGACGACGGCCTGCGTGGGCATTGCGCGCGAAAATCTGGCGAAACTGGCGGCCGTCTATGCGGGGCTGGTGTACGGCATCTACTGGATACCGCTGCGCGCGCTGGCGGAACAGGGTTTCGACGGTGTGTGGCCGGTCGTGGCGATGAATGTCCTGCCCTGCGTGGGACTGCTATCGCTGGCGCTCATCCTACGCACGTCGTTCCCGGTCCGAGTACGTTTCCATGTCACCGGGTTTCTCGCCGGCCTGACGTTCGTGCTGTATGCCGCGGCCTTTCTGTACACCGAGGTGGTCAGGGTCGTTCTGCTGTTCTACCTGACGCCGGTGTGGGGTTTTCTGCTGGCGCGGGTGTTCATCGGCGATCCGGTCACGCCGGTGCGCTGGCTCTCCATCGGCCTCGGGCTGTGCGGGATGCTGGTTGTGCTCGGCGTGGACACGGGTATCCCCGCGCCGCGCAACGCGGGGGACTGGATGGCGCTCGGCGGAGGTATCGTCTGGGCGTTCGCCTCCCTGATGTTGCTTACCGACCACCAAACCAGCGCGCTGAACGCTTGCGCGCTGTTCTTCTTCTGGAGTGCCGCGGGGGCCTTGGCGCTGGCCGTGCTCGCGACCGCGCAGGGGCTCTCGTCCACACCCGCGTGGTCGAGCGTGCCGGGCGTGCTGCCCTGGCTGGTTCCAGTCGCGCTGCTGGTCATCCTGCCGGCCGGCTTCGCCACGATCTACGGCGCCGGAATTCTCAACCCGGGCGTCGTGGGCCTGCTGTTCATGACGGAGATCAGCGTAGCGACGGTCACCGCCGCGCTGTTCGCCGACGAGCCGTTCGGGCTGAGAGAGTTGACCGGGGTGATTCTCATTTCGCTGGCGGGTGCGCTCGAGCCACTGTGCGGTCTGTTCCGGTCGCGTCCGGCCGGTACCGTCTCGCCGGGCGAGTGATGCCCGGTCGCGCACAACCACCCCGAGGCGCTCGGTATTGACCCGGATAGCCGGCTGCCGCCCCGCCAATTCACGGTATGATGCATCAGCAGAATCAATGGGGTCCCCATTGATGTCAACCACGCGCTGAGGCGATGCCGTGTATACGACACTGAAGCAGCGAATCGAGAACCGGGAAACGGTCATCCTGGACGGCGCCGTAGGCACCCGGCTGCAGAGCATGGGCGTACCGATGAACAACGTGGCATGGGCGGCGACCGCGCTGCAGACACACCCTGACACGGTGCGCCTGATGCACCAGCAATACATCGCGGCCGGTGCTGACATCGTTACCACCAACACCTATTCCTCCGCACGCCACAACCTGGAGCCGCTGGGCCTGGGCGAACTCTGTGGCGAGTTGAACCGCCGCGCCGTACGCCTTGCCTGGGAAGCCCGCGACAGTCAGCGAGACGCCCGTCCGGTTGCGATCGCCGGATCGCTTTCGAATTTCGGTATTGTCATCGACGGTGAGGAGGAACGGGGGCTGCATCGCTACGCGACCGCGCGCAGCGAGATCACGGCGCACCAGGCGCAGGAGAACCTGCGCGAGCAGGCCGAGCTGCTGGCAGAAGCCGGCGCGGATTTTCTCCTGATCGAATCCACCGGCGGCATGGCGCACCGGCGCTGGCTGGCGGACGCGTGCCTGGCAACGGGGCTGCCGGTGTGGCTGGGGTTCAAGGCCCGCCTGGAGGACGGTGAGGTGCGGCTCGGTTATTCCACCCGCACGCCACTCGCCGAAAGCGCGACCCAGATCGAGTTGAGCGCGTTCGATGTGGTCAGCCTGTTCCACACCAGCATCGATGCCACCAACGCCGGCCTTCCGGTGCTTCGCGAGCACTGGCGGGGACCTGTCGCCGTCTATCCCGAAGCCGATCGCAGCGACTACACGGCCGTGTACCGCGACGCAGCCACACCGAACACGGTGAGCCCGCGCGAGTTTGCCGAGCAGGCGCAACGCTGGGTCGAGGACGGGGTGAGCATCGTCGGCGGCTGCTGCGGCATCGATCTGCCGTACATCAAGGCCCTGCGCGAAACGCTGTAGATCAATGGGATCCAAGAAAAAGCCGGCACGAGGCCGGCTTTTTCATGGGTTCGGTTGCGGGTTACTTTTTTGCGAACGGGTTGTTTTCCACCTCGCCGAACCAGTTGTCGGTCTGGAACCAGTACTTCTGCCGCTTCGGCAGCCAGCCGTTCGCCATGTGCAGCTGGACCCAGGTATTCAGAAAGGTGAGGAAATCGGGATCACCCTTGCGCACACCGAACCCGGCCGGATAGTAGTTGAACTGCTCGTCGCCGAACGGCTTGTACAGCACGTCCGCGTTGCTCAACGACCACAGGGACGGCTTGGGCTCGGCGCTGACCACGCCGTGCGCGTTTCCGTTCATGACCTCCTGAAACGCCTGCGCGTCGTCGTCGAAGTAGCGGAAAGTCGCTTTCGGAAAATGCTCCTTCATCCATTCGACGTTGGAGCTGCCGCGCCGAACCACCAGGGTCACGTCGGACTTGTTGAAGTCCTCGAACTTCGACCAGCCCGGCGCCAGTTTTTTATTGGCCGCCATGGTTATCGTGGAATACTCGTAAGGCACGGAAAAATTGATGGTCTGCGAACGTTTCGGCGTTGCGGACATGCCGCCGATGATCACATCGAATTTCTTCGCGAGCAGCGCCGGGATGATGCCATCCCACGCAGTTGGAATGAGCTCGAGCTTCCAACCGTTGTCTTCGGCCAGCTTACGCGCGACTTCGATCTCGAAACCGACGAACTCGCCTTTAGTATCGCGCATCGCCCAGGGTACGAACGTGCTGAAACCGACGCGGATCGCGCCGCGCTTCTTGATATCTTCGATCGTGCTGGCAGCCGCCACTTCTTTACTTTGCGCCATCACCTGGCCGGCAGCCAGGGTCAGGAGCACAGCGGTCGCCATGGTGAATGAGCGTAGCAACTTCATCAGGGCCCTCCTCACAGGGGTTACTTGTGTATGTCCACGAGCTGTTTTAGTTGTATGCTGCAGGCATCGCTCAGCGCCCGGGGGCGCTTACAGACCTGATCTTCAGCGAACTAAACTATCATTTCAAATCATTTTTTGTCACACAAATATAATAACTTGCTATACAAAAAGCCACGTCCGGCATACCACGCCAGCCTCGCCAAAGGATGCCCATGAACGAATCCGTGACCGCGCCCGTGATCGAACTGAGCGGGGTGAGCAAGTTCTTCGATCAGTTCCAGGCACTGCGCGAGGTCGACATGGACGTGAGGCTGGGCGAGAAAGTCGTGGTATGCGGCCCCTCGGGCTCCGGCAAATCCACGATGATCCGCTGCATCAACCGACTCGAGTCGCACGACCAGGGAAGGATCGTGGTCGACGGCATCGAGCTCACGCACGACATGGGCAACATCCTCGCCGTACGCCGCGAAGTGGGCATGGTATTCCAGCAGTTCAACCTGTTCCCGCACCTCACGGTACTGGAGAACTGCACGCTGGCACCGATGCGCGCACGCAAGCTGAGCCGGGAAGAGGCCAATCGGGTCGCGATGGAGTACCTCGAGCGCGTGCAGATACCGGATCAGGCGAACAAGTACCCGGCGCAGCTGTCGGGCGGGCAGCAGCAACGCGTCGCAATCGCACGCAGCCTGTGCATGAAACCGCGCATCATGCTGTTCGACGAACCCACCTCGGCGCTGGATCCCGAGATGATCAAGGAAGTACTGGACGTCATGGTCGAGCTGGCGAAGGAAGGCATGACCATGGTCGTGGTCACGCACGAAATGGGCTTCGCCAAGACGGTAGCCGACAAGATGGTGTTCATGGACCACGGGGAAATCGTCGAGGTCGCACCGCCCCAGACATTCTTCAACGACCCGCAGAGCGATCGCACGAAACAGTTCCTGAGTCAGATCCTTTCACACTAGTGCGTGAGCGGAAAATGGGGACATTGGGCTTTCTGCCGCCGTACCGCCGAGGGAGAAAACCCAATGCCCCCATTTTCCGGCCGGTAGCTTGTTGGTCGGACAGGACACGCGAATATGGCTGACGCCGGCACATCGACAGCGCTCGCGCAGCGCGGACGCAACGCGAAGAAACCGCCTCTGCTGCTGCTGTGGGAGCGCTCGCAGCGCTCGCCCTGGGTTGCCAGCGTGCAGTTCGCCGCCTTCGCCGCCCTGCTGCTGTGGCTGGCGATGCTCGGCGCCGAGCAGATGGGCTACCTGTGGCAGTGGTACAACATCCCGCAGCACTTCTTCCGCGAGGTCGACGGCGAGTGGATCATGGGCCCGCTGGTCAAGGGCCTGCTCGTCACCCTGCAGATCGCGGCCTGGTGTATCATTCTCACCCTTGCCGCAGGGCTCGTCACCGCGCTGCTGCGCATGTCGGACTCGCTCACCGGGAGCGCGCTTGCCACCGGGTACCTGGAGCTGGTGCGCAATACCCCGTTGCTGGTGCAGCTCTACCTTTTCTACTTCGTCATTTCGCCGATACTCGGCGTCGACCGCTTCTGGACCGGAATCATCTGTCTCACGTTCTACGAGGCCACGTTCGTGGCCGAGATCATCCGTGCCGGCATCATCTCCGTGGATCGCGGCCAGTGGGAGGCGGCCGATGCCGGCGGGCTCACGCGCCGTGATGCGTATCGGTACGTGATCCTGCCGCAAGCCGTGCCACTGATGCTGCCGCCGCTCACCGGACAGATCATCAACCTGATCAAGCACTCGGCGATTGTCAGCGTGATCGCGGTCACGGACCTGACCACCGAGGGCCGCAACCTGATCGCCGACACGTTCATGAGCTTCGAGGTGTGGTTCACGGTGGCCGGCGTGTACCTGGTAATGACAGTCTCGCTGTCGTTTTTCGTGACCTGGCTGGAACACAAGATAAAGGTCCGGACCTGACATGTCCTCCATGCCGAGCCAGGACCGCAAACGCAAGATCTCGTGGATCGATTTCATCGTCGTCGCCGTGGTGATCGGCTTCTTTGTGTTCATCGCGCAACGCATCTCGAGCGTGCTCATCTACAAGTGGGACTGGAGCATGGTTGCGCCCTACATCTTCTACTTCGACGACGACACGGGCGAGTGGGTAGCGAACCTGCTGGTGCAGGGCCTGGCCACCACGGTTCGCCTGGCGCTCTACGGTATCGTGATCTCGGCGCTTATCGGCGTGATCATGGGTTTCTGCCGCACCGTGAACAATCTGTTTCTGCGCATGGTGGCGCGCGTGTACGTGGAGTTCATCCGCAACATGCCGCCGATCGTGTTCATTTTCGTTTTCTATTTTTTCATCTCCAGCCAGATCATGCCGCTGCTCGGCGTCGACGACTTCGCGCGCAATGCGTCTCCGGCCACCCTGGAGCTGATTCGCTTCTTTGCCGGCGACCCGCTGCTGTTTTCAAACTTCATATCGGGCCTGATCTGCCTCGCGATGTTCGAGGGCGCTTACATCACGGAGATCGTACGCGCCGGTATCCAGTCGATCCCGCGCGGCCAGTGGGAAGCCGCGACCAGCGTGGGCCTGAGCCGCTTCCACGTGCTGCGCTACGTGATTCTGCCGCAGGCGGTGCAGCGCATCGTGCCACCGCTGGCCAACCAGTTCATCAATCTCATCAAGGACTCGTCGATCGTGTCCCTGATCTCCATCCAGGAGCTGACGTTCATGGCCGTGGAAGTCGGCGTATCGACCACCCGCGTGTTCGAAGTATGGATCATCACCGCGGTGTTCTACTTCGTCATCTGCTACGGCTGCGCCTACACGTTCACGCGCATGGAGCGGCGCATGGGCCGCAGTCGCCGCTGAGGTGGAGACCCTCACCCCCGGCCCCTCTCCCCCGGGGGAGAGGGGAGAAAGAGACCCTCACCCCCGGCCCCCCCGGGGAGAGGGGTTGGGGGTGAGGGCAACGCTGCACAACGTCGTCGGAACAACACCATGACCACAACGCGCATCACTACCGACATCGACTACGACAAGCCCGGCAAGCAGATCTCGTTTCTGCGCCTGCCGTACTCGGACAACGCTCACGCCTTCGGCTTCATACCGATACCGGTTGCGGTGATCGCCAACGGCGAAGGCCCGACGGTGCTGCTGGTGGCAGGTACGCACGGTGACGAATATGAAGGACAGGCGGTGCTGCGGGGCCTGATTCACGAGCTTGACCCGGCCGATGTCTCCGGTCGGCTGATCTTCCTGCCCGCGCACAACTACCTCGCCGTGGAGGCGGACTCGCGCTGCTGGCCCGACGACAACCACAACATGAACCGCGTGTTCCCCGGCGACCCCGACGGCACGCCAACGCTCGCCACGGCCCACTACGTGGAGAACTTCCTGTTGCCTTTGTGTGACTTCGGGGTTGACCTGCACTCAGGCGGCAAGACCAGCGAGTTCCTTCCCTGTGTCTATCTGCGCCGGACCTCGGACCGCGCGCTGATGGAGCGCAAGCTCGCCGCCACCGAGGCGTTCGGCGCCCCGCTCGCCACGGTGGTGGCAAAAACCGCCGACAACCGCTCACTGCTCGCCGCAGGGGACCGCCACGCCATTGCGATGATCTCCACCGAGCTGCGTGGCATGGGCTCGCTCAGCATCGAAGGGCTGCGCATCGGCCGCGACGGGGTGCGTAATCTCCTGCGGCACCTGGGCGTTCTGCGCGGCAGTCCCGAAGCCTATCCGCCACCACGCTACGTCGAGTACCCCGATCAGAGCGCGTTCACCTACGTCGCGACCGACGGACTGTTCGAGCCGGCCGCGGCGCTGGGTGACGAGGTGCAGCGGGGACAGCTCGCCGGGCGCGTGCATTCCCTGAAAGATGCCTCGACCACCGCGACGGACGTGCTCTTTCAGGGCAGCGGCACGGTTGTTGCGCGGCGGGTCCCTGCGCCGGTGCAGTGCGGCGATTACGTGTTTGCGGTCGCTGCGGAGGTGAATCGGAGCGACCTGGTGTAGGCCCATCTCAAGCGGTCATTTCCACACCCTCTCGGCGACCCGCAGCCAGTTCTCGCCGAGCACGCCGCGCACGACCGGCTCGTCGTGCCCGCGCGCCAGCAGCGCCTCGGTCACGCGCGGCAGATCCTCGGGTTCCAGCACGCCCACCGGCCTTCCCGCGTAGTGAGGCGACCAGGGGGTGCGCATGTCGAAGGCCTGATCGTAGACGTAATCGATGCCGAGCCCGACGTGCCGCGGTCCGACCAGGTCGAGCAGGTACTCGATATGCTGCACCATGTGCTCGGGCCGGACCACGGGATCGTCGCCCAGCACCTTCGCGAACCCCACCACGCCGATCACGCCGCCGCTCGCTGCACAGGCCTTGATCAGATCGTCAGGTACGTTTCGCGTATGGTCACACAGGGCGCGGGGATTGGCGTGCGAGATGATCACCGGCGCGCTCGAGGCCTCGATGACCTCCATGCTGGTGCGGTACCCGGTGTGGCTCACATCGACCAGCATCCCGATCCGGTTCATCTCCGCGACCAGCTGCGTGCCGAAGCGTGACAGGCCGCTGTCGGTCAGCTCCTGACAACCATCGCCCACGGCGTTCTTGAGGTTGTAGCACATGAGCATGTGACGCACGCCCAGGCGGTAAGTACACCTCGACCAGGTGGAGGTCGCTCGCTACCGGGTTGGTGCCCTGGAAGTGGAATCCCAGCGCGAGCTTGCCCGCGCGCCTGGCGTCGCGAACATCGGCGACACGCTCCACCAGCACGTAGCGATCGCTGTTTTCACGCACGAACGCGCGCTCGGCAGCCAGCGTGCGCACGGCACGGCCCACGTCGTCCCAATCGAGCGCCACCGTGAGCGAGACGAAGTCGACCCCTTGCACCGCCATGCGTTGCAACGCCGCTTCGCCGAGCGCGCGCCTGCCCATGTGACTCCAGGGGAACGTCATGTCGCAGACCGTCGCGGTTTCGTGCAGGCTCCGCTGTTTCATTCGCCCGGTCCGCTCAGGAGCCGTGTCATGCGTTCGCTGTCAACGCCGACTTCGGCGGCCGCGGTCGTGATCTCCCGCCAGGTCGTGTCATCCACCGGAATGCCGCTCCGCAGGCGTTGTGCGCGCTGCACGGCTTCCGGTTCGCCGGCGATCTGCACCTGCATGCCGGCGCGAGCGTGTGCGGACCTGACGTAGTCCAGGAGGTGAGTCACTTCCTCGCCCATCCAGTCATCGTCGACCAGGTGCCGGGGCTCGACCAGCACCGAGAACAGGTTGTTGATAAGCCCGCCGCGCTGGGGGTTGTCCGGCTGCAGCGTGCCGTTCCCGCTCAACACGCCCGCCAGCAGCTCGCACACCAGCGCCAGTCCCGAACCCTTGTGCTCACCGAACGGTAACAACGCGCCGCGCGGCTCCGCGTACATCACGGCGGGGTCGGTATCCGGCTTGCCGTCGGCGTCCAACAGCATCCCCGGTGGCAGCGTCGCCGCCTTGTTTTTCGCGATACGCACCTTGCCGAGCGCGTAGCGGCTGGTCGCCATGTCCAGCAGCACCGCAGTTCCACCCTGCCCGTCCGGGACCGCCACACACAGCGGGTTGGTGTTGTAACGTGCCTCGCGCGCCCCGTGAGGCGCAACCGACGGAGGGTGATCGGTAACGTTGACGAAGTACATTGCGAACAGGCCAGCGGCCGCCGCGAGTTCCCCGTAGGCGCCGACGCGGCCGATATGGCCGGCATTGCGCAAGGTCATCACGCACACGCCCTGCGCCTGAGCACGATCGATCGCAGCGAGCGTGGCCTCCCCGGCCGCACGCTGGCCGTAACCGCGTTGCCCGTCGAACGCAAGAAAGGCACCGTCGTCGCGCAGCAGCTCCGAAGGCGTATTCGGACATAGCCGCCCCTGTGCCACTTCCGCCACGTACGTCGGCAGCATGCCCACGCCATGACTGTCGTGACCGGCGAGATTGGCGTCGACGAGGTGATTGGCGACGGCGAGTGCTTCGGCGGGCGCGCTGCCCGTGCCCAGGACTATGGCTTGTGCCAGCCGGCGCAACGGTTTGTGCTCGACGGTGGGCATTGACGGATCGTAGCGGATAGCCTCGCGGACTGCGATCAGCAAAACCACCCACCGGTGCCCGCCCTAGGGAAACACCGGATGGACACGGCTCACAGCGGTGCGCCAACATCGCGCTATGGACGCCCCGCACCCGCGTGCCGGCATCGAAATGATCCGTGCCCACATGCAGCAGCTGCCGGATCTCGGCGGACGACCGGCCATCAAACTCGCCTCCAACGAAAGCGCCTTCGGCCCCAGCCGGGACGCCATCGCGGCGGCGCGTGCGGCGGCCGGTCACATGGAGCGCTATGCCGAGCAGGGCACCGGCGCGCTGCAGGCCGCGATCGGCGCGTGTTTCGATCTGAACGCCGAGCAGATCGTCTGCGGCCCCGGCTCGGACGAGTTGCTGACGCGAATTGTGCGCGCCTACCTCGAGCCGGGCCAGGAACTGATCTACAGCCTGCACGGTTACGCCAAGTTCGCCAACTACGCCTGGGCCAGCGGCGCCAGACCCGTCGCCGCACCGGATCGCGAGTTCCGCGCCGACGTTGAACAGATCCTCGCGCTGGTGACGGACAGGACGCGTATCGTCGCGCTGGCGAGCCCCGACAATCCGACCGGCACCTACGTCACCGACGCCGAGGCACGCTTTCTGCGCGAACAGCTGCCGGAACGCGTGATCCTCGTCTACGACGCGGCCTATGCCGAGTACGTGGACGCGGCCGACTACTGCGACCCGGCGGGTCTGGTCGACGACTACGCGAACGTCATCATGACCCGCACGTTCTCCAAGATTTTCGGTCTCGCCGGCGAACGACTCGGCTGGCTCTACGCCGCGCCCGCGGTCGCCGAAGTCATGCGGCGTCTGGGCGCGACCTTCCCGGTCAGCGCGACCGCGATGGCGGCTGGTATTGCCGCCGTGCAGGACACCGCGCACCGTCAATTCGTCAAAGGCGAGAGCAACGCGATACGTGAGACCTTCAGCAGCGGACTGCGCGCCGAAGGACTGCGCGTCTATCCCAGTCAAAGCAATTTCGTGCTGGCTGATCTCGGCGACCCCGAACGTGCTCAAGGCGCCTACGACTACCTGCTGCAGAACGGCATCATCGCCCGGCGTTTGGGTCCGGCGTTCGCCGATTGCGTGCGCATCAGTGTTGGCATGCGAGAGCATATGACGCTCTGTCTGGAGCATCTGACGGCCTACGTGCGTGCGAACTGAAATGACCGAAGCTCTGCTAGGCAGCGCGATTATCGGTGCACTCAAGCACAGCGGCGTAGGTTATGTGCTGGCGGTGCCGGATATCACCACCAGCGACGGGTTACTGTGGCCGATCAGCCGTGATCCGGAGCTGAAGCTGGTGCGCGTGTGCAAGGAGGACGAAGCCGTCTCGATTGCGGCGGGATTGTCGTTTGCCGACCGGCGCGCGCTGGTGCTGATCCAGAATACCGGCTTCTTCGACTCGATCAATGCATTGCGCGTGATTGCCTGCGAGTACCAGCTGCCGATCTGCTGCATGATCGGGCTGCAGGGTAAGGAACCGGAAGTGCAGCCGGAAGCATCGGCCAGATACGGCGTGCGCATCGTGCCGCCGCTGCTGGACGCGCTCGGCATGGAGTATCACCTCGTGCAGACGCCGGGACAGGTGGCGGTGATCGGGCCGGCGATAGAGGCCGCCTATATCACGCCCAAACCGGTGGCGCTGCTGATCGGCCGCAGCCCACTCCCATGATGAAGCGCGATCAGTGCCTGAAGATTCTGGCCCGCGGCATCGGCGAGGACGATATCGTGGTGCCGGTGTATCAAGCCGCGTTCGAGTGGATGCTCATCCGCCCGAGCGACCTGAACTACGTGACCACCGGCGCAATGGGCCAGGCATCCTCGCACGCGCTGGGACTGGCCCTGGCCTTTCCCGGGCGCCGGGTGCTCGTCATCGACGGGGACGGCAGCCTGCTCATGAATCTCGGTGCGCTGATCACATGCGCGGAGCAGAACCCGCCGAACCTGTATCACTTCCTGGGCAACAACGGCGTCTACGAAGCCAACGGCAGTCATCCGCTGCCCGGCGCGGGCAAGACCGATTTCTGCGCGCTGGCGCGTGCCGCCGGGTTTCCCGCCGCCCATCGATTCGCCGACCTGGGCGACTTCGAAGCCGGTCTGCCGGCGGTGCTGCAGGCGCCGGGGCCGGTGTTCGTCGATCTGCACGTGAAACAGGGCGAATCCTACCCGCAGGACTACACGCAGCTGCACAGTGCCGAGCGGCGCGCGCGCTTCAAGCAGGCTGTCAATCTGACGGCGGCCGCGCGACCCTAGCTTGCCGTCCCGCCGCCTGACGGGGAACCTGGGACATTCTGCACTTTCTCGCCCGACTCCCCGGTTGACCGAACCTCTCTACGTGCCGGGCGCGCGGTTTCAAAAAAAGACAATGCCCCCTTTTTTGGACAATTTATGTCCACTCGGGCGCATTTGCACGCGCGCCTTCGTCCCCACTTCGCCCCGTTCGTCGGCCTCTCGGGTGACGCAACGCACAAACTGAGCAATTTTCGAAGTCCATTTTTTTCTTAATGAATTCCGTCATTTAGTCGATCAGTCGGTGGTTTTTACAAAAATCGGCGCGCCGCGCTGGCTCAATAGTTGCGCTCCGGGGTCGCTAACTGACAGCTGGTACTGACGATGTTTAGCGATCGAACTTGTATTTCACACCTGGGTCTGCCGCGGCGCGAAGAAACGGTCCTGCGCAGCCTCTTCCTGCTGGTTCCGGCGCTGCAGGAATCCTTCGATCTCCTGGAGACCCGGGAAGCGGCCCGGGCCGACGTGATTTTCGTGAATACGGCCGAGCAGCCGGCCGTGGACGCCTGGCAGGAGGTCGCGCGGCGCAACCAGATGGCTGTCCCCGTGCTGGTCGTCGATGGCGAGGTTCAGCCCGGCGGGCAGCTGCAGGTGCGCCGGCCCCTGGTTCTCAAGAAACTGCTCGGGGTGCTGGACGAGATCACCTCAACGCGCACCGCGGCGAGCCAGCCGCGCACCGCGGCGAGCGCAGCGTCGATTCTCGTGGTCGACGACAGTTTTCCGGTGCGCAAGTACATGGAACACAGCCTGCCTCGACTGGCATCGACGCAGGTCGATGTCACGCTTGCTGAATCCGGCACGGAGGCGCAAACCCGGTTCGAGGACCGGCCGCACGATCTGGTGTTCCTGGACATCGTGATGCCCGACCTCGACGGTTACAAGCTGTGTAAATGGATGAAGGCACGGCGCAAAGACATACCGGTTGTGCTGCTCAGCAGCCGGTCCGGGAGCTTCGACAAGGTACGGGGCGCGGTAGCCGGTTGTGACGCATACCTGATCAAGCCGCCCGAGGACGAAGAGCTTCACCGGGTGCTAGAACGATTCATTCGAGCCGATGCCTTGCGGACCCTGGAGTCCGCGTAGGTTCAAACCGTTAGGGGAACTGCCATGGCGATAAGCAAAGTCCTGATCGTAGACGACTCCGAGACAGAGCTCGTCAACCTGAAAAACATCGTCGCCTCAACAGGCGCGGTCGTGTCATTGGCGCGTTCCGGCAGCGAAGCTGTGAGCAAGGCGAAAGCGGAACAACCCGATCTGATTCTGATGGACATCGTCATGGACGAGCTGGACGGTTACGCCGCCTGCCGCGAAATAAAGAAGGATCCGCAAACCTCGGCGATACCCGTGGTGTTCATCTCCAGCAAGCACCAGAAAGCCGACCGCCTGTGGGCCGCCAAGCAGGGCGGCGAGGACCTGATCAGCAAGCCCTACACGGAAAACCAGATCGTCGAGAAACTCAAGGCCTTCAACTGACCCCATGCCTGCTCTGCTCAGTCCCAGTGAAGCGCTGCAGCGCGGCTTCGAGCTCGCGCCGGCGGGCGCGGCGGTCGACAACCCGCAGGTCGAGAGCGCACAACGCCGTTACGGGGTGCCGCTCGGAGACTACGGCCTGTTACTGCCGAGAGACCAGATCTGCGAAGTCACCGAAGGCATCCCCGACTGCCGCCTGCCGAACACCCCGTGCTGGTTCGCCGGCGTGGTCAACCAGCGCGGCAACATGGTGCCGGTGTTCGACGTCGCCGCCATGTTGGATGCAAGCATTAACGCGGCGCCCGAATCGCGCTCGTGGGTGCTGATTGTGGCCACCCGCGACGCTGCGGTTGGCCTCAAATCAGGCACGCTGCCGGAAACGCTTCAGATCGCCGAAGGCGACCGGCTCGACTACAACCCCGCCGCCCACTCCCGGCTGTATCGCTTTGTGACCGCGACGTTCAACTGCGACGACCGGTTGTGGCTGGAGTGGGACATGGATGGTTTTTTTACCGCCGTCGGTGAATCCCTGAGCACCGCTTGACGGCTAACCTAACGCGAGAGAGACCATGACGAGTTTAGTGCGAATAGTGTTGGTTCTGACGCTCACGGTGTGCGCCGTGTCCGCAAACGAGATGCCTACCCGGGAGCAGCTGCCCGCGCTGCTCGAAGTCAAGCTGCGCACCGTGCAGCACATGGCGCTCAACCCGGTGCTGGTCAGCGCGGTGCTCGAGCAGAATCAGGACGATCTGCCGCTGGATCTTATCAAGCGGCGCGACGAGGAATGGAAGGCGAGCAAAGCACTCACCGACATGAAGCGCCAACTCCTGGGCAACAACGCCGCCGAGTTGCTGCGCAGCACTGTCAACGACGGCGCGACTTTCACCGAAGCGTTTCTCACCGACAACAAGGGTGCCAATGTGGCGGTGTTCCCGCCGACCAGCGATTACTGGCAGGGCGATGAGGAGAAATGGACGGCCTCCTGGGCCGAAGGCGAGGGCCGGTTGTTCATCGGACCGCTTGAGTACGACGACAGCACGGACAAGTACGCCGTGCAGATCAGCGCGCCGGTGAAGGACGGCACGGACACCATCGGCGTCCTGGTGGTGGGCGTCTCGATCGACTACGTCTCGGGCCGGCAATGATCAGCGGAGTCAGCAACATGAGCAAAGCATTGGTTACATTCCGCCACGCGCTGCGCGCCTCGGCGATAGTCCTTGCGGCGACGCTGGGGCTGGGCAGCGCACAGGCCGAAGTCGGCGTCACCAAAGACGTGATCCGCATCGGGGGTGTGCTCGATCTGGAAGGTCGTTCGCAGGGACTCGGGCGCGGTATGGTCGCCGGTATCCGGGCGGCGTTGAAGGGCATCGAGGTGAAAGGAAGGCGCATCGAGTACGTGACGCTGAACGATTCGTACACGCCGCAACTGACAGTCCGCGCCACACGCGCTCTGCTCAATCAGGGCGTGTTTCTGATGGTCGGTAACGTCGGCACGCCCACGGCGAAGGTGTCTCTGCCCATCCTCGCCGATGAAGGCGTGCCCGCGGTGGGTTTTTTTACCGGCGCGGGCATCCTGCGTCCGGGGGTCGGCGACATCGTCAACTTCCGCGCCAGTTACGTACAGGAGACGGCCGCCGTGATCGAAGCGGCACTGAAGTCCGGGTTGTCACCCGAACACATCTGCGCCTATGTCCAGAACGACGCCTACGGCATGGCCGGCGTCGAAGGCGTAAGACGCGCGCTCAGCCAGTACTCGGAGGTGGACGAGGTGCTGGCCACGCTGGAAACCGTGCTCGGCATAAAGGGCGAAAACCCGGCGCGCAACAACATTGGACCGGTCGGGGTGTACACGCGCAACACGTTTGTGTCGCGCGACGGCTACCTGTCGCTGAAACGCTGGGAACAACGGCGCGGCACCGAATGCCGCCTGGTCATCGGCGTCGGCACCTACAATGCGATCGCGCGGTTCGCTGGCTATGCGCGCGCCAAGGGCGAACGCTGGATCGTCAGCGCGGTATCGTTCACGGGCGCCGACAACCTGCGCTGGGCGGTCGCCGAGTACGACGTGAAAGACCGCCTGGTCATGACCCAGGTGGTACCGCCGCTCGGGTCCGCGCTCCCCATCGTCAGCCAGGCGCGCAAGGCGCTCGGTGATGAGTTCGGCTACGTGAGCCTCGAAGGCTACATCGTCGGTAAGATGCTGATTGCCATTCTCGAGAGCGTAGACGGCGAAATGACGCGCAAGAAGTTCGTGCGGGCGGCACAAGGCAACAACTTCGAGGTGGGCGGGCTGAGGCTCGATTTCGGAGACGACAATCAGGGGTCCGACGAGGTGTTCCTCACCTATCTGGACGGTGACATGTACAAGCCGCTGACCGAAGACGTGTGGCGACAGTGGGCGAACTGAGGTTCGCCCGTAACGACGACGAAGGATCAACATCATGTTAAGCAATCTGAGAATCGGCGTACGACTCGCCCTGCTGATTGCCGCTTTCGCGCTTGGACTGACGCTGACGGGCGGTGCAGCCCTGATCGGCTTCGACAAGGTCACCCAGAAGACCGCCGAGCTCAATCAGCTCGTGGCGGACGGCTCGAGGCTCGGCTACCTGCAGCGCATCGTGACCAACGAGTTCATCGACGTCGCCAACCGTCTGCACCAGGGGGCACTCACCTGGGAGGCCGCGGCAAACACCGTGGACAGCGCACAGCGGCGTTTCGACAAGGCATGGAACGTGTACTACCGCTCGATCGGAGTCAACGAAAAGGAGTTCGTCAACGACGTATTCGGCAGCCCGGTGGAGCAGCTGCGCAGCGCGATGAGCGAGTTCATCGGCATTGCCCAGTCACGCCAACGCGGCATGCTGGACCTGTTCATTCTCAACGATCTACCCGCGCTGGCGTCGCCGTTCACCAACGCCCTTCAGGCGTCGATCGCCCAATCGTCGCTGCTGTCGGCCGAGGCTTTCGCTCAAGGCACGGCGCTCACCGACATGCTGCTCAACATCACGATCGTCATCGTGCTGACCTCCGCAATGCTGACCACCGTGCTCGCGGTCGGCGTTTACCGCTCGATCACACGGCCGATCGCCAGGCTGAACACCGCCGTGCAGGAAGTCGCAGGCGGCGACTACCATGCGCGCACCGGCCTCACCGGCGTTGACGAACTGGGCCGCCTCGGCAGCGCCTTCGACAATCTGCTCGAAGAACGTATTGAAAGCCTTGCCCGCGCGGAAACCGAGAACGAGCAGCTCAACGACTCGGTGATCGGACTGCTCACCGCGCTGGAACGGCTCAGCGATCGCGATTTGACGGTGCGGCTGCCGGTCACAGAGGACGTCATCGGCCCGGTGGCCGACGCAATGAATCTCATGACCTCGGAGACCCTGCGCGTGCTGCGCGATATACGCGAAGTGGCGCACGACGTGGAAAGCTCCAGCGACATGGTAAAGGAACAGGGCATGCAGGTGAGCGTGGTCGCGCAAAAGGAGCGCAAGCTGGTGGAGTACACCAGCAGCCGCCTGAGTAAAGTGGTCGATTCCATGAACGAGATCGCCGAGCTCGCGCGCTCCGGTAACCAGGCGGCCGACAAGGCAACGTCCAACACGGAGCTCGCGCTCGACACGGTGACCGAAACTGTCGAGGGCATGAACCAGATTCGCGAAATCATCAGTGAGACCGAAAAACGCATTAAGCGCCTGGGTGAGCGGTCTCAGGAAATTACCTCGATCGTGGAAATGATCAACAACATCGCCGAGCGCACGCACGTGCTGGCATTGAACGCCAGCATGCAGGCGGCCGCAGCCGGTGAAGCCGGGCGCGGCTTTGCGGTGGTCGCCGACGAGGTACAGCGCCTCGCCGAAAGCTCGCGCAGCTCCACAACGCAGATCGGCACACTGGTAAAGAACATTCAGACCGAGACGGCCGAGACCATGGCCGCCATGAACCGCTCGATCGAGCACGTAGTGCAGGGCTCGGAGCTCGCCGAGAAGGCCGGTGCGCAGATGCGCGACACCCGGCTGTCCACGGCGGAACTGGTGACCGCGGTTATCGAGATAACGAGGCGCTCCGAGGAGCAGGTGCTGGCCAGTGAGAAGCTGCGCGAGTACGCCGAGGTGATCCAGAAGAGCACGGCGCAGACGAACGCACAGATTCGCGCACAGGGCGAGCAGACCGATCGCCTGGTGGAATACTCCAAACGGCTCACCGAGTCGGTCAACGTGTTCCGCCTCGAGGATCGGGCGTCCGGCAACGCGGCTGCGCCCTATCGGCCGGAAGCCGCGTAAACCGCGGCCCGTCAACACGAGTGATGAGCGACCCGTCTGCAGATCCGCTGCGCGCGCTGATCGGCGAAGCACGCGACAGCCTCGACGACCTTCGCGCGCATACCGATGACCGCGCGGCCCTCATCGAGGGCTTCTGCGATCAGCTGGACAACATCGCGACCGCCGCCGAGTTCGCGGGCATGGCGGCGCTGCAACGCGATGCCGAACAGCAGAGCGCGCTGTTGCACAATCCTGGCCCGGATGAGGTTTCGCGTCTCGGGCAGACGCTGGACGCCGTGGCAGGCTGGGTCGGCGACCTGTATCTCAGTCTGCAATCCGCGGCACCGGTGGGCGCAGCCGCGGTGGCAGCGACCGAGCCGGGAATCGGGAACGGCGAGTCGGGCGCGAGCGGCGCCTTGCTGCGGGCGCTGGCCGAGGAGTTACGTGACGAGTTCGACGCGTTGCAGGATTCCGCGCGTGAGCGGCCCGACACGATCACCAGCTCGCAGCTTGCTCTGGTGCAACGTTGTCGCGCGGCCTGCGCGACGCTCGACGTCCCGGGTCTGGGTCGCGCCTTTACGGTTCTCGAGAACAATCTCATCCGGCTTCTGGACGAGTCGCTCGCGGAGCAACAGCAGGCGTTGCTGGCCAGCTGGCCGATGCGGGTACTGGCCTACCTGCAGCAGAGTCACGCAGGCACGGCGGCCGATCTGGTCGAGCTGCTCGAAGACGCAGCGTGGCCGCAACCGCTGCAAGAGCAGGCTGCGAGGGAACTGCTGGTCGCGCTGGCGGATGTTACCGAACGCGACGAGGAAGCCGAGCCACCGCGTCTGACGTCGGTCGCCAACCAGCATGTCTCGCTGCAGCTTTCGGAGGATCTGACTGCGGAGTTGCTGGATGCTTTCTTCCAGGAGTCGCCGGCCCAGGCAGCGGAGCTCAGCGAGCGGGTGAAACAGCTCAGCGCCGGCGTGGACCTCGAAGAAAATCTACGCGCAGCGCAGCGTCTGGCCCACACGCTGAAGGGCGCCGGCAACCTGATCGGGGTCAGCGGGGTGGCAAACATCGCGCACTACCTGGAAGACCTGCTGGAACTCCTGCCGAACCACAACGAGACCGTCTCCGCCGTGCTGGCAGACGTGATCCAGGACGCCGCCGACTGCCTGGAGGCGATGATAGAGGCGCTGCTCGGCCAGGCGGAACCGCCCGCCGACGCGGTGCGTGTGTTACAGAACGTGATCGATGCGCAGCTCTCGGTGCCGGCAAGGCGGGCATCCGAACGCGATGCGCCGGAAGCGTGCTCCGACCTGGCGAACGCGGCCTACGAGACGGACACAACCGATCGTCAGGCAACACGTTACATGCGCGTTGCCGATGCCACCGTGGACGAGATGTTCCGCATGGCCGGCGAGGTCACGATCGGCATGGGGCAGATCCAGGAGCGGATACAGCGCCTGCTCCGCGAAGGCGGAGCAATTCGCAATCAGGACCTGGTGCTGCAGAAAGCACGCCTCGAGCTGGAAAACCAGGTGAGCGTACGCGGCATTGCCGCCACGCAACGGCAGCTCAACGGCAGCGGTCAGGACGGATTCGATTCGCTGGAGATGGACCGCTACGACGCCCTTTACGGTAGCGCGCATGCGTTCATCGAGTCGGCGGTCGACCTGCGCGAAATGAGCATGGACCTGCAGCGCCAGCTGCACGAGCTGGATGCCCTGTTTGGCAACCAGCAGCGCCTGAACGGCGAGTTGCAGGACGTGATACTCGGCACGCGCATGGTGCCGGTGAAATCGATCAGCGGGCGCCTGCAGCGCACTGTCCGACAGACGGCCCGTTCGCTGGAACGTCTCGTCGAGCTGACGGTGAGCGGCGACGAGCTGTTGCTCGATAACGACATCCTGCGCGCGATCGCCGATCCGTTGATGCACGTGTTGCGCAATGCCGTCGATCATGGCATCGAATCGCCGCAGGAACGCGAACGTCTGGGTAAGCCAGCCGCCGGACAGCTGCAGCTTCGCTTCCGCCAGGAAGGCAACTATGTGGTCGCAGAGGTCGCCGACGACGGACGGGGAATAGACTACGCGGCGCTGCGCGAAACGGGGGTCGCGCGCGGTGTGCTCGATGCACAGGATACCGGTGATCCCGCCGAGCTGCGGCGACTTATGCTCATTCCGGGTTTCTCCACGCGGTCCTCGGTGACGCAGATCTCCGGGCGCGGTGTCGGCATGGATGTCGTCCACGCCACCGTGACCGCGCTCAACGGTTCCGTTGATATTCAGGACAACCCTGCGCACGGCTGCTCCGTTCAGCTGCGCTTGCCGGTGACCCTGATCGCCAACCACTGTCTGCTGGTGCAGGTCGCCGGTGAGCGTCTGGCCGTCCCGTCCCACGCCCTGGAACGCATTCTGGCGCCTGGCGTCGGCGAGCTGACAACGCCGGGCGAAGCGCTGAGGTACAAGCTCGGCAAGGACGTCTATCCGGCCAGGCATCTGCACAATCTGCTGCACGACCGCGAACCGGCCGCGCCACTCGCGGCGCTCGCGGTGATGCTCGTGAACATCGATCAGGAAATCATCGCGGTCTCCGTTGACCGGCTACTGGCAAGCGGCGAGCTGGTGGTCAAGAACCTCGGCAAGTACGTCAAGTCGGTGCCCGGTGTCGCCGGCGTGTCGGTGCTTGGCGACGGCTCCGTCGTGCCCGTGCTGGACCTGGCCGCGCTGCTGCGCAGACCGGTGGCTGAGATCGCCCGTGCGCCGTCCGCACCCATCGATGCAGCGCCGCGGGCGCGAAGCGTGCTGATCGTTGACGATTCACTGAGCGTGCGCCGAGCACTTGCCGGTCTTCTGGAAGATGCCGGGTACGATGCGCACACCGCACGCGACGGGTTGGAGGCAATCAAGGTGCTGGAGGAGCACCCGCCCGACATGGTGCTTGCGGATCTCGAGATGCCGCGCTTGAACGGGCTCGAGCTGACACAGTTCTTGCGCGCCGATGCCAGGCTGGGAGAGGTGCCGATCATCATGATCACCTCCCGGGGCACCGGCAAACACCGGCGCGGCGCGGAAGCGGCGGGGGTGGACGTCTACATGAACAAACCGGTTTCCGACGAAGAACTGCTGGCCTGCATAGACCGGCTGCTCGGCAAGCGGAGGATCGATGCAAGCGCCGCCTGAAGACAGTCTGGTCAGGCTGCGGTGCGCGGCCGGCAACCTGCTGGTCGCACAAAGCCAGGTGCACGGCATAGCCCCGGCGCTGGAAGCGGACGTGGGGGACGAGGGTATCGGCGGAGTCGATCTGGGCGCCATCCGCTGGCCGCTGTTCGTGCTGGACGAAAACCTGCAGCCGGCACCGCATCGCGCGTTCCGGTTCTGCGTGTGCCTGCGCGATGCGGACGGCACTTCGTTCGCGCTGGCATGTGACGCGTTCGCAGTGGTGGCCGCTGATGAGCTGCAGCTGCGCCCGTTGCCCGATTGCATGCGCACTCAGAACACACCGTTTGAGGCATCCGCACTTATCGCGGACGAAGCCGCGTTGCGTCTCGATTTGACCGCGCTCAGCCGGCATCTGGAACGGCTCGGCTGATCATGCAGCCGAGTGCAGCGTGGTTATTGCGCGCCGCGGGCGGCGTGCGGTTCGCCGTCGCGCCACACCAGATGGTCGGCTACGAAATCGGGCCGCGCTGCCAGCCGGTGCCGCTGGCGCAGGCACACTGCCAGCACCTGGTCTTCTGGCGCGAATCGCTCGTACCCACCTTCGATCTGGCCAGATTGTTCACTGCCGGTGCGGAGGCATCGCGCAGCGCCCTCGGCATCCTTGCCTTCCAGTCTCGCGCGCGGGAGCCGCTCGACTATCTTGGCGTATGGCTCGAGGCCGCACCCGGCAAGATTGTCGTTACCGACGAACAGGCCTGCGAGCTGCCGTCCACCTGGTGCGAAGCGCCGCTGGCGGAGCTGGCCCTGGCCTGTTTCTCACATGCCGACACGCCGGTACCGGTACTCAATGTCGGCCAACTGGCGAGGAAGCTGTCCTAGCCCGCATATTGCATGAAGGCGGTTCCGAGCGTGCGCATTTGTCAGTCGAATCAGACTGTCAAGCATCTACTTGAGCAATATTGCCGAGTGACGCTTGGTACCTGTTCACTTTCAGGAAAAATCCGGCGTTGCAGATCGAACAATCCCCTTTGAACCCTGGTCTGGCTATGCTTGCGCAGGCGATAGTCCGACCTGCTTAGCCACATTTCCCCTGAGAAGCGGCTGGGCTAGTCCTTCGCACAGAGCGCAAGTGGGGACATTTGCTGGCTGCTTCCAGGCGAAGCGCCGATAGAAAAGCAGAAAGCCCCATTGCCTGTGAATGCAGAATTTCAGTCCAGCAAGACGTCGGACTCCTGCAGTTCGGCCCTCGCGATGCACATACAGTCGTTGGAGTCGTCGGGTTCCCCCTTCACCTGCGCCGGTACCGCGACCACGATGGACGTCGTTGCTGCGCGCACCACGAGGGTACGCCCCTGATACCGGAAGCGGCACCCCGGCTCGAAATCACCGCGATGATTCATCCTCGTCAAGCCCCCGTTCGTTATTTGCCACGCTGCCGCTCCCCCGCTACACCCCCCGGGGGTCCGGATGACATTTTTTGAATCGACCCGATACCTTCGCAGAAGCGGCCGGTTTTTCAAACGCATAAGCCTGTATAGATCGAGTGATCAAGCTGTAGATTTCCTGTGGATTGATTTCCGGTCGCATCAAGCGCCCGCGAACGGGTGGCCCTATTGATCCCGGGGGACGCAACAGAGCCACGAACCACGAAGCCGCCTGACGCCGGGTCCCGGCGCGATGGCGCAGGCGGAAAACGCGTATAATACGCGGAGCTTCAGCGTGCGAAGGACATTCTTTTGGCCTTTACGCTATCGAGCCGACGGTCGACCCCCGGTCGCGTCAATGCGATCGGGCCGAGTTACGGCGAATGGTGGAACGAGCGGCCGTGGGTTGCGCGCGTGCGCGTCGGCGCCGTGCTGCTGCCCCCGTTGCTGGTACTGCTGGTGCTGGCATACCTGAATTACCGGAACACCACACCCGAGCTGTTCGAGGCGCTCGAGCGCGGTGACAGCGCCGCCGTTCAATCGCTGCTGCAGCAGGGTGCCTCCGCCAATGTGCGCGACTATGACGGCAATACGCCGCTGCACTGGGCGGTGGAGCTGGGGCAGCACAGGTTGCTCGAAA
>JAHELT010000193.1 GCA_024644045.1 Chromatiales bacterium
CGGCGCGCCGCGGCGGCGCGTCGGCATCCAGCCCGAAGGCCGTGCGCCGCTGCGCGAAGGCGTGGTGCTGCGCACAGCGGCGGGGGAGCAGGCCGGCGTCGTGACCAGCGGCGGCTTCGGACCGAGTGCCGGACGTCCCGTGGCGATGGGTTACGTCGATGCACCGCTTGCCGCCGCGGGCGCCGCGCTCGAGGCGGAAGTCCGCGGCAAGCGGCTGCCGGCCGCGGTGGTCGCGCTGCCGTTCGTGCCGCACCGTTTTTATCGCGGCTGACCGGGGAACGATTCGCCCACCCCGGGTTTCCAACCGGTCATGGGCCGGCGACCTTGAAACAGACCAGGAGTAGACATGCCCGAGACTAAAACGTCGCTCGAACAACTCGAAATGCGCGGCGACTTCATCCGCCGGCACATCGGACCCGGCGAACCGGAAATCCGGCAGATGCTCGACAGTCTCGGTGTCGAATCCCTCGACGCGCTCATCGAGCAGACGGTGCCCGAGGCGATCCTCGACAAGGGGGAGCTCGCCATAGGCCGCCCGCGCAGCGAGCGGGCGACGATCACTGCGATGCGGCGCATGCGCGAGCGTAACCGCATTTTCGTTTCCATGATGGGCATGGGGTACTACGGCACCATGCTGCCGCAGGTCATCAAGCGCAACGTGCTCGAGAATCCGGGCTGGTATACGGCCTACACACCCTACCAGGCCGAGGTCAGCCAGGGCCGGCTGGAAGTGCTGCTCAATTTCCAGCAGATGGTGATCGATCTGACCGGCATGGAGCTCGCCAACGCCTCGCTGCTCGACGAGGCCACCGCGGCGGCCGAGGCCATGGCGATGGCCCACCGGGTTGCCAAGAACAAGGCGTCCGCCTTCTTCGTCTCGGCCGACTGCCACCCGCAGACGCTCGCCGTGGTCAGCACGCGCGCCCGGTCGATGGGTTTCGAGGTGATCGTGGGCGACGAGCACAGCGAGCTCGAGCAGCACGACGTGTTCGGGGTGCTGTTGCAGTACCCCGGTTCCGGCGGCGCGGTGCGCGACCTTCGCCCGCTCATCGAGCACGCGCACGCCCGGCAGGCCATCGTCACCGTGGCCTCTGACCTGCTGGCGCTGTGCCTGCTGACCCCGCCCGGCGAGATGGGCGCGGACATTGTGGTCGGCAGCGCGCAGCGGTTCGGCGTGCCCATGGGCTACGGCGGCCCGCACGCGGCGTTTTTCGCCACCCGCGACGCGTTCAAGCGTTCCACCCCCGGGCGCATCATCGGCGTATCGGTGGACGCGCAGGGCCGCCCGGCGCTGCGCATGGCGCTGCAGACCCGCGAGCAGCACATCCGCCGCGAGAAGGCCACGAGCAACATCTGCACTGCCCAGGTGCTGCTCGCCGTGATTGCGGCGCTGTACGCGATTTACCATGGCCCGGAGGGCCTGCGCACCATCGCCGGCAAGGTGCATCGCATGACACAGATCCTGGCGCTCGGCCTGCAGCGTCTGGGTTACGAGATCGTGCACGCCGGTTTCTTCGATACGCTCACCGTGCACACCCCGGGGCAGGCGAACCGGATCGCCGCGCGCGCCCGCGAATCGCGCATCAATCTGCGTGTGATCGATGCCGACCATCTGGGGATCTCGTTCGACGAGACGACCCGCCGCGAAAACCTGATCGCGCTATGGCGGGTGTTCGCCACCCGCGCGGAGGAATTGCTCAGCATCGACGCGCTGGACGACGACGTCGAGGAGTGCATTGCGCCGGCGCTGCGCCGCGAGAGCGAGTACCTGACGCACCCGGTGTTCAAGCTGTATCACGCGGAGACCGAGATGCTCCGCTACCTGCGCTGGCTGGCGGCCAAGGACGTGGCCCTGGACCGCTCGATGATTCCGCTCGGCTCGTGCACCATGAAACTCAACGCAACCACGGAGATGCTCCCGGTCACGTACCGCAACTTCAGTGCGCTGCACCCGTTCGCCCCGCTGGATCAGGCGCAGGGCTACCAGCAGCTGTTCGAGGAGCTCGAGGAAATGCTGTGTGCGATCACCGGATTCGATGCGGTATCGCTGCAGCCGAACGCCGGCTCGCAGGGGGAATATTCCGGGCTGCTGTGCATTCGCAAGTACCACGAGCAGCGCGGCGAGGCGCAGCGCGACGTCTGTCTGATCCCCTCCTCGGCGCACGGCACCAACCCGGCCAGCGCGATCATGGCGGGGCTGCGGGTCGTGGTGGTCGGGTGCGACGATAACGGCAATGTGGACGTCGCCGATTTGCGGGCGAAAGCCGAGCAGCACAGCAACCAGCTCGCCGCGCTGATGATCACCTACCCGTCCACGCACGGGGTGTTCGAGGTGGCGGTGCGCGAGATCTGCCAGATCGTGCACGACAACGGCGGCCAGGTGTACCTCGACGGCGCCAACCTGAATGCGCTGGTGGGCCTGTGCAAGCCCGCCGACATCGGCGCCGACGTGTCTCACATCAACCTGCACAAGACGTTCTGTATCCCGCACGGCGGCGGCGGGCCGGGCATGGGGCCGATCGGTGTGAAAGCCCACCTGGCACCGTTTCTGCCCGATCATCCCGTCGTGCAGGGGGTCAATCCGGCGGCCGGGGGACGCGCCACGATCGGCACGATCTCCGCTGCACCCTGGGGCTCGGCCGGCATCCTGCCGATCTCCTGGGCGTACATCACGCTGATGGGCGCCGCCGGGCTGAAGCGCGCCACGCAGATCGCGATCCTGAACGCCAACTACATCGCCACGCGTCTGGCGCCGCATTTCCCGGTGCTCTACAAGGGCGAGAACGGCCGGGTCGCACACGAGTGCATCATCGATCTGCGCGACCTCAAGGATACCTGCGGCATCTCGGTGGAAGACGTGGCCAAGCGCCTGGTCGACTACGGTTTCCACGCCCCGACCATGTCGTTTCCGGTCGCCGACACGCTGATGATCGAGCCGACCGAGAGCGAGGCCAAGCGGGAAATCGACCGCTTCTGCAATGCGCTGATCCAGATACGCAGCGAGATCGCCGACGTGGAAAGCGGCAAGGCCGATGCGCACAACAATCTGTTGAAGAACGCCCCGCATACGCATCATCTGCTGCTCGAGGGCGACTGGGATCTGCCGTACTCCAAGGAACAGGCCTACTTCCCGCTGGCGGCCCTGCGCCAGGACAAGTACTGGCCCCCGGTAGGCCGCGTCGACAATGTGTACGGTGACCGCCACCTGGTCTGTTCGTGCCCGCCCATGGACGCCTATCGGGACGTCGCCTGAAATGATGACCCTCGCCCGCATAGCGGTTCTGCTCGGCGCGCTCGCGGCGGCGGGCGGCGCCTGCGCGGACGACATCGAGCCATTCCTCGGCGAGTACCGCGGCCACTCGATCAGCGACACGGCGTCGGGGCTGCAAGAACGCGACCTGAGCGTAGTGATCAGAGGGAAGGGCAGGGGTGGCTTCGTGATCGAGTGGACCACCGTTTCCCGGGGCTCCACCTCCGGCAAGCTTCGCAAGAAGTCCTACACCGTGGAGTTCATCCCCACCAAGCGGCCGAACATCTACTCCTCGGCGATGAAGACCAATCTGTTCGGCGGCCGCGAAGCCATGGACCCGCTGAAAGGCGACCCCTACGTGTGGGGACGCATCGCGGGGCGCACCCTGACCGTGTACGCGCTGATCATCACCGACGAGGGCGGCTACGAGATGCAGGTCTACGAGCGTACGCTCACCGACCCCGGCAGGATGGACCTCGAGTTTTCACGCGTTCGCGACGGGCGGGTGCTGAAACAGATCCACGGCACCCTGGAGCGCGTGCAGTAAGGACCCTCACCCCCGGCCCCTCTCCCCGGGGGAGAGGGGTGGGAAGAAAGCCCTTCCCCCGGTGGGAGACGTTGCGAAACAAACGGGGACAGTCCCCGTTGGCCGCAATCTTGGTGGTTGCCCTGCCGTCGGTCCCCGGGCGGGAGCCGGGTTGAGATGAGCGGTTGTTCGAATGAGCGATCCGAAGCCGATCGGGCCGGGCCGCCGACCCGGAGCCCCGCTTCCATGCCGCTGCAGGGGCCGGAGAGCGCGCCAGACCGCGTCCCGGGCATAAAAAAAGGCACCGGTAAAAAACACCGGTGCCCGTATGTTTGCCGTCCTGGCAAAAAAGAGACGTTCCATCAGGGGCGAAAAACGAAATCCATTTCCGTCCGTCATCCGGGATTAAGTATCACGTGCTGTGTCACACGCCGGAGGTGACGTGTTTCGCCGCGTTTTTGTGACTTATTCACCTTTGGGCCGATCCGGCCCTCACTTGCCGCGTTTTCCGAGAAAACCGCGGATCAGCTCGTCCAGGGCGCTGGTCTTGTCGTCTCCGGTGCTGTCATCGGCCGCGTGGGCGCTTGATACCAGCGTGATCGCCACGGCGCTCAGGCGCTCATGCTCCGGGTGGCCGTTGTCGTAGATATTGCTCGCGTTGATAGTCGCGGTAATCATCGCCGGTGCCACGATGCCGAGCTGAAACAGCTTTTTCGGGTCGTATTCCTGCTTGTGCAGGCAGGCCCACACGCCGCCCACCACGAACAGGCCCAGCACCCGCAGGCTGTAGCCGGCCAGCCGAAAGGGGCTGCCCTCGTCGCCGAACGCGGCGTTCAGGTACTCGATCATGGTTTCGACGTCGACGATCATGAAGGTAGCGACCACGGGCGTGAGCGCCCCCAGACCGCCCCATACGAATTTCATGCGTGTCGACATTGTCCGTTCCCTGTCTTGCATAACTGCGTCCTCTTCCCAAAGTACGGTGCCAGTATTTCACCGCCGCGCCCCCGGCGGCTGCGACTTTTTGACTTTCACGGCGTAACAAATTACCGCGGCCCGATCCACGTTTTGTAAAAAAGTCACACTTTGGCCGTAGCGTGCGTCACGGCCGGCGCGGCGGCGCGGCGCTATGCTTTCTCCCGCATTCAGAGCACTCTTCACGCTACTTTCGCTGTCGGAACGGATTTCCGCACCTCGCCAGGGAAGGCGACGCGACCTTTTTTCCCGCCCACCAGGATTCAGCGCTTGTGCGGATCAGCGCACTTGCCGCGCACGGGCTTCTGATAGAATCGCCGGCACTTTGTTCAGCGCGCCGGCGTGCGCACCCAGTCACGGTGACCACAGCATTCCCCATCCCTGCCCCGAGGCGACCTCCGTCCGTGCAATCCCCAATGCGTGCCTGCGCGGCTTGTTTGCCGCTCCGCTATGGAGAGGCGCCGGCGTCCCCGCTCCCCTTTTCCGCGGTGGAGGGTCGGTCGTGCGCTTCCGTCTCCCGGCGTCGACGCGGCCGGTTTTCTCCGCCCGCCTCGAGGGGCAGCGGCCATTTTTCTTCTTCCGTCTCCCTGAGGGAGAGGGGCCGGGAGTGAGGGTTTAACCCCCATGCTGCGCGCGCAATCCCTGCAATGCGTCCGCGACGACCGCTGCCTGTTCAGTGAGCTGAGCTTCACCGTGGCGGCCGGCGAGGTCGCCTCCATCGAGGGCCGCAACGGCAGCGGCAAGACCTCGCTGCTGCGGATTCTGTGCGGCATCCGCCTGCCCGACGCGGGCGCGGTCTACTGGGAGAACACCGAGATCGGCCGGCTCGGTCCCGGCTACCACGTCCACGTCGGCTATATCGGGCACGCCGACGGCGTCAAGCTCGATCTCACGCCACGTGAGAATCTCGTCTTCGCCGCCTCGCTGGGCAGCTGGCGCGAATCGGCCGGTATCGAGGACGTGCTCGAGCGGGTCGGACTGTACGCGCTGGAGGACGTTCCCACCCGCGTGCTTTCCGCCGGGCAGAAACGGCGCCTGGCCCTGGCCCGGTTGCTCGCGACCTCGGCCGATCTGTGGGTGCTCGATGAACCACTGTCCTCACTGGATCGTGCAGGCATCGCGCTGTTCGAGACGCTGTTGCACGAGCACCTCGCACACGGCGGTCTTGCCGTCATGACCACCCACCATCGCCTGCCGCTCGAGGACGCGACGGTGCGGCGTCTGGACCTATCCGCGCAATGAGCCGGCTGTCCACCTCGCGCGCGTTCGCCGCTCTGCTGAAGCGGGATCTGCTGCTCGCGTTCCGGCGGCGTGCGGAGGTGGTCAATCCGCTGCTGTTTTACGTTCTCGTCTGCGCGCTGTTCGCCATCGGTGCCGGCGCCGACGCCGCGCTGCTCAGCCGGATCGGACCGGGAGTGGTGTGGGTGGCGGCGCTGCTCGCGACGCTGCTGTCGCTGGATGCGATTTTCCGCTCCGATTTCGAGGACGGCACCCTGGAGCAGCTGCTGCTGAGCGCGCACCCGGTGTGGCTGCTGGTGCTGGCAAAGACGCTGGGGCACTGGATCGTCAGCGGCCTGCCGCTGATCGTGGTCGCTCCGCTGCTGGCCGAGTTCATGCAGATGCCCTCGGGCTGGGCTGGCCGCGCTGATGCTCTCGCTGCTGCTCGGCACCCCCACCCTGAGTCTCATCGGTGCGATCGGGGTCGCGCTCACCGTGGGTCTGCGGCGCGGTGGTATCATACTGTCGCTTCTGGTTCTGCCGCTGTACGTGCCTGTGTTGATTTTCGCAACCGATGCCATACATACCGCGACAGGTGGGATTCCGGTGACTGCACAATTGTTGTTTCTAGGTGCCATGCTGACGCTGGCCGCTGCGCTCGCGCCGATCGCGGCGGCGGCTGCCTTGCGGGTGAGTCTCAGCTGATGTGGGCGTGGTTCCACAGGCTGTCCTCGCCTCCGCACTTCTACCGGTTCGCGGGGGGCCTGGTGCCGTGGCTGGCGGTGCTCTGCGGGCTGCTGCTCGCGGCCGGCCTGTACGGCGGCCTGGTGCTCGCGCCTGCGGACTACCAGCAGGGCGACAGCTACCGCATCATTTTCATTCACGTGCCGGCGGCGTGGATGTCGCTGTTCGCCTACATCGTGATGGCGGTGACCGCGGCAATCGGCTTCATCTGGCGCATCAAGCTCGCCGAGATCGTCGCCGTGAGCACCGCGCCCATCGGCGCCTCGTTCACCTTTCTGGCGCTGGTTACCGGGTCGCTCTGGGGTAAACCCATGTGGGGTACCTACTGGGTGTGGGACGCGCGGCTGACGTCCGAACTGCTGCTGCTGTTCCTGTATCTGGGCGTGATCGCCCTCTACGGCGCGATCGAAGACAAGCGGGTTGCGGCGCGCGCCGCCGCGATCCTGGCGATGGTGGGGGTGATCAACGTGCCGATCATTCACTACTCGGTGGAATGGTGGAACACCCTGCATCAGCCGGCCACCATCACCAAGTTCGACAAGCCCTCGATCGATACGAGCATGCTGGTACCGCTTTTGATCATGGCGCTCGGCTTCAAGGTATTCTACGCCGTGGCGTTGCTGCTGCGCACCCGCTGCGAGCTGCTGCAGCGCGAGCGCAACAGCCGCTGGGTGCGCGAACTCGCGGGTGGACAAACCGTCTAATTTAAGTGATCAGGATCATGGAAGCACTGTACGAATTCCTTAACATGGGCGGTTATGCGTTCTACGTATGGACCTCTTATGCAATCGCCGGGGTGGTGCTGATGGCCAATCTCATCGCACCGATACGCCTGCGCCGCCGGCTGCTGCTGGACCTGAACCGCAAGGCACGAAGGGCAGAACGTCATGACGCCAAAGCGTAAACAACGGCTGATCATTGTCGGCGTGGTGGTCGCAGGCGTCGGCATTGCGACCACGCTGGCGCTCACCGCGTTCAACCAGAACCTGATGTTTTTCTTCGCACCCAGCGAGGTGGCCGCCGGCGAGGCGCCGCGCGAGCGCGCGTTCCGCCTGGGCGGTATGGTCGTAGCGGGCAGCGTGCGCCGCGACGCAGGCTCGATCGACGTGCAGTTCGACCTTACCGACTACAAGGACACGGTAACGGTGCGCTACAGCGGCATCCTGCCCGATCTGTTCCGCGAGGGTCAGGGCATAGTGTCCCGCGGCAGACTCAGTACGGACGGCATCTTCATCGCCGACGAAGTGCTCGCCAAGCACGACGAGAACTACATGCCGCCCGAGGTCGCCGACGCGCTGCAGAACGCGGCAAACAGCGAGACGCAATGAAGACGCTAAAACGCTCGCCAGGCACGCAAAGCGCGCCAAGCGGAGATTTACTCAATCGTCTTTGCGAGCGTTGCGGCCTTGGCGAGATTATCTTTGCTGCGCTGCGCGCCGCACTCCTCATCCCAACCCTCCTCCCCAGGGAGGAGGACTCTCTTTCCACCCCTCTCCCTCTGGGAGAGGGGCCGGGGGTGAGGGGCCTCCCTCCTGGCACAGTGGGCCTGGAGGAATGACTATGGACGCGGAGAACCTGACATGATCCCCGAACTCGGCCACTTCGCACTGATCCTGGCGTTGTGCATGGCACTGTTGCAGGGTGTGCTGCCGCTTGCCGGCAGCTTCACACGCAACGCCAACTGGGTCGCCACGGCGCGCCCGGCGGCCTATGGCCAGTGCGTCTTCATTGCGATTT
>JAHELT010000194.1 GCA_024644045.1 Chromatiales bacterium
GGCATCGTGTGGCCGCAGCGCGAGGACGGCACCGCGAGCTTTCGCCTAGAAGACCTGACGCGGGCCAACGGGCTTGAGCACAGCGATGCGCACGACGCGCTGGCCGATGTGCGCGCGACCTTGGCGCTGGCGCGGCTGCTGCGCGCATGCCAGCCGCGCCTCTACGATTACGTCTACCAGAATCGCGACCGGCGCAGTGCGTCCGCGTTGCTCGATCTGCACGAGCGGCGTGCGGTGCTGCACGTCTCCAGCAAGTACCCCGCGCGCCTCGGCTGCATCGCGCTGGTTGCACCGCTGTGCTCGCCGCCCGACAGCGACCGTGAAGTGGTGGTTTTCGATCTGCGCCAGGACCCGCGGGTGTTGTGGGAGCTGTCCGCGGCGGAGATCGCACAGCGCGTGTTCACCGCCAGCGAAGAGTTGCCCGCGGGCACCGAACGCATCGCCTTGAAGAGCGTGCACCTGAACCGCGCACCCGTGCTGGCGCCGGCGGCAACCCTGACCGTGGAGGCCGCCGAACGCTGGTCCATCGACCCCGACCGCAGCCGGACGCATCTCGATCTGATCAACGCGCACAGCGAGGCGATTGCCGCCAGCGTCGCCGAGGCTTTCCGCTTTCCCCGGGTCGAGCCGCCCGCGCCGCCCGATCCGGAAACCGCGCTCTACGATGCCTTCGTCGACGATGCCGATCGGGAGCTGTTGCCGCTTCTGCGCGCCGCAGAGGATTCCGCCGAGTTCGCGGCGATCGAGGCGCGTTTGATCGATCCGCGGTTGCGAGCGATGGTGTTCAGCTACCGGGCGCGCAATCTTGCGCACACGCTCAGCGCAGAGGAGCAGCAGCGGTGGTGGCAGCTCAGGCGGGAACGGCTCCTCGACGGCGTGGCGGGCGGACGCACGCTCGCACAACTGAGGGAAGCCATCGAAGGGTTGCGCGCCTGCAACGACCTGGCGGCATCCGACCAGGCCGTGCTGTCGCAGCTGATCAGCTACGCTGACAGCGTCGCCGAGGACCTTGCGGCTTGAGCGGTGGCGCCCCCGCTGGGCTGTACGGAACTCGAGCGCCTGCAGGGCGTCGAATTGCCGCACGCTGATTACGCAACCGTAACCTGCGCGGTAGCAACGTCGCGATTGGCTAAAATGGCTGCGGCCACCGCTTCGCCGCCAGAAACGGAATCTTCATGTCGATACGCTGGGTGAATTTCGCTGCCTTCGGCATCTGCGCCGCACTGCTGGGCTACGCCTACTACCTGCAGTTCTACGAGTATCTCGATCCGTGCCCGCTGTGTATCTTTCAGCGCATCGCGGTGATCGCCCTCGGCGCGTGCTTTCTGCTGGCCGGCCTGTACGTCGGCGGACGCACCGCGGGGCGGGTGTTCGCGGGCCTGATCGCCGTTGCTGCTGGCGCCGGTGCGGCGATCGCCGGGCGCCACGTGTGGCTGCAGAGCCTGCCGCCCGACCAGATCCCCGAGTGCGGCCCGGGACTCGATTTCATGCTGCGCACGCTGCCGCTGAGCGAGACTTTGAGCAAGGTGTTCACTGCCTCCGGCGAGTGCGCGCACATCAACTGGGGGTTTCTCGGCCTGAGCATGCCCGCCTGGGTGCTGGTGTGGTTCGTCGGCCTCGGCATCGCCGGCAGCGTCTACAACTGGCGCCGCGCTCAGTAAAGCAGTTCAGATCGCCTCTCGCTGGATTACCGTTCGCTGGTCGTAGTGGGGAGTCATAGCGCCGAACAATGCTTTTCGTCGTTGAGTTCAAGGACAATCCTAATAAGGAAAGTGTGCGACAAGCCCATCTGTCTGCACACATCGAGTATCTCGATCGTGTGAAAGCGTTGATATGAACGCAATCAATAGCGGATCAAATGGGGTCAGACCGGTCAGACCAAGTTTGACCCCATTGATCCCATTGATTCCATTGATCGAATGAGTCCATGCCGTTTCGAGAGGTCGGCAGCAGGTGCGTCGGTTCTTTGCATCGAACAATCGATAAAAACCATGGTTCCCCTGCGTCAGTGCGCTTGTCACCTGACGGCTCATCATAGCGTAGTAGAACTGTCATCCTTTCGAAATCTGGCTGCCTTAACGTCGGCGGTGATAAACCAATCGACGAGTCAAGACTATGGGAACTGTCGACATCACCGATGCCAGCCAGAAGGGCGTTCAGCATCAGCTTGATAGCATGGGCGTCCACGCTTTTGACTGGGAGTGTTCTCCCACGAGTAAGGCGCAATTGCTGGACGCCATCGTTGAGTACACACGCTTGCTGCTTCAGTCAGACAATGACGGGCTCCGAGGGGGCAAATTGTACGCGCTTCTCCTCATTGTTGAGCGCCTGCAGAAGCAAGCCCAGGAACTCGGTGTTTCAAAAGCGCAGCTTGAACTGATAATTGAGATAGCGGTTCGCGACCGGGGCCCGAACGACAAGGCAGTGATGGGGTCGGACCAGCGTAGTTGCTTGAATGCAACTAAAATTGGCTCGTGAATCGCGTGTTTTCGAACCTTAAACGGGCGATTCTGGGGTCGAAATGGGGTGGCTGACTGCGTGACCTTGCTTCAGCCTGCGTTCCGCCGACAATGGGCGCTTAACGGCCTGATTTCCTGTTCAAAACCGTCCTTCTAAGGCCTGAAAACAGGGCCGTCAGAACGTAATCCTGTTAGAAATCATACAGCTGGCGTGGTCCGACCCCGGTTACCGTCTTACCGCACTTGTCAGGTTTTGGATTTGCGACGTAGCCCTCTCAGAAAGCGTATCCAGAACGCGCCTTCAGCGAGTACGCCCAGCACCAGAATTGCGGTTGCCGGTAGTGCCAACCCGATCGCGTACAACGCGACTGCAAGGCAAAGCAGGAGAACCGTGACGACGTGATAGTTCATGTCCCACCTCTAAGCGTTCGTGAGAATGAAGGGTCGTTATCCCTGTCGATCACTATGAGGCGTGACTGATGGGTGCATTCAACGGCAATGGTTTCGGGCACTGTACATGAGGTCGGATGCCGGCTACTACACTCGAGGATGCTGTCTCCTAACTCAGCACGGCGTGCAGTGCCTCCACGGCGCGATCCAGCTGAGCTTCCTCGATGACCAGCGGCGGCAGCAGCCGCAGCACCGTTGCGCCGGCCGGCAGCGCGAGCACGCCGTGCGCGAGCAGCGCCTCCAGCACGGGCTGCACCTTTTCCTTCAGCTCGATGCCGATCATCAGGCCGAGGCGGCGAAGTTCGCGCACGCGCGGCAGCTCTCGACTGCGGAACTTGCGCTCGAAATACTCGCCGCTGCGGGCGGCACGATCTGCAAGGTGCTCCTGCTGCATGACGTCGATGGCCGCGAGCGCCGCGGCACACGCCAGGGGATTGCCGCCGAAGGTGCTGCCGTGCTGCCCCGGGGCAACAGAGATCCCGTCTCGCAGCAGTGTCGCGCCCATAGGTAGGCCGCCGGCGATCGCTTTGGCCAGCACCAGAATGTCCGGCGCTACATCGAAGTGCTCGTACGCAAAGAATCTGCCCGTCCGGCAGAATCCGGTCTGGATCTCGTCGAAGATCAATAGTGCGCCCCGTTCGTCGCAGAGGCGGCGGGCGGACGCTAGGTACTCAGTGTCCGCCAGGTTGACGCCGCCTTCACCCTGTACCGGCTCCAGCAGCACGGCGGCGGTCTGATCGTCCACAGCGGCGTCCAGCCTGTCGATCCTGTTCAGCGGCACGTACTGAAAGCCCGGGATCAGCGGCTCGAAGGGCTCGCGGTACTTTTTGGTGAAGGTCGCGCTGACGGCCCCCATGGTGCGCCCGTGGAAACCGCGCATGGCGGTCACGAAGTTGGGCCGGTGCGTATGCAGCCGGGAGAACTTGAGCGCGGCCTCTATCGCCTCGGCCCCCGAGTTGCACAGGAACGCCCGGGTGAGATTGTCTGCGGCGACATCCACGAGCACCTGCAGCAACCTGGAGCGTGTGTCGTTATAGAACACGTTCGCGCAGGTGATGAGCTTCTGCGCCTGCTCGTTGATCGCGGCGACGACACGCGGGTGACAGTGCCCGACGTTCGCCACGCCGATACCGGCGGCGCAGTCGACGTACTCGCGACCCGCAGCGTCGTACAGCAGGGCCCCGCTGCCGCGTACCAGCGTGACGTCGCGTTTGGGATACAGGGGCAGGGCGTAGCGGTCTTCCAGGGCCCGGTAGTCAGCAGGTTTCATCCGATCCGCGTCCCCGCTCCGTTCAACGCATCGCGCAACGGCGTTCTGCCGCGTCCGTCCGCGATCACGAGGCCCGCGCCGCCGGCCTCCAGCAGGCGTTTGACGGCGAGCAGTTTACGTTTCATCCGTCCGCTTGCCTGCGCTTCATGGCGTTCCACATCCGCGCGTGTCAGCTGGGCAAGCAGCGAGCGCTCGTCGTCGGGGTCGGCGAGAAAGCCCGGCGCTTCGATGAGCTGGACGATCCTGTCGGCGCGCAGCGCCGCATGCAGGCTGACCACGATGTCGTCGTTCTCCGAGTTTATCGCGAAGCCGGCTTCGTCGCAGATCGGTATGCTGAGCACCGGCACGTAGCCGTTATCCAGGAGCAGGCGCAGCAGCGGCTCGTTGACGGACCGGGGCTTGCCGGAGAAATCGCGCTTGATCAGGGTCTTGCCGCCTTCGCGCACGCGTATTCCGGTGTTGCGAGCACCCTGCACCAGGCGTCCGTCGATCCCCGTCAAGCCCACGGCGTTGATGCCGTGACGCTGGCACAGCTCGACGATACGTTTATTGCGCAGCCCCGCGTAGCTCATCAGGATCATGTCGATCGCCGCCTCGTCGGACAGTACGCTGTCGTAGCCCGATACCGAGGTGACGACCTGCTTGGGCATGTTCAGCCTGTCCGCGAGCTCGTCGCGCAACGCGTTGGCGCCGTGCACGATAAGGCTTGGCTCGCGGACGGCCGCCAGGTCGGTGATTATGCCTTCGAGGTTGATTCCGGCGCCGCCGCCGATTTTGATGATTAACACGGCTCCACCTAGTTTGCTGTCCCGTAAATAGCGTGTAATTCTGAGCGCGTGTCGCGGGTCAGGACAAGACGTCGTCGTGCAAGTAACAGCCGTGGCTATTGCTGAGCGGCGCAACGCTGTCATGGTGTTCACGGGACAGCACACTAGACTTCGGCAACAGTGCCGTTAGCGATGGGCGACCAGCCGCGCTCGCCGGGGAAAGGTTCCGAGCACACCAGCTGCAACGGTCCGCGCGCCGTGCGGTGCATCTGGAAGTAGTCGGGTGCCTCGTTGAACTGCGTGGCGAGCCAGGCGCTGGCGCCGTGCGCCAGCACGATGTTCATCGCGCGTACGTAGCGGGTGCGCCTGGCGATGATTTCGGTGCCGCGGGTCAGTGCCGCGAGCTTGTCGCCGCTGTCGAAGCGGCGGACGAAGTTGTAGATTTTTTCTGCGCCGATGCGGCCGTGCTCGCGAATCCGCACGCCGTTCAACTCACCGTTGAACACGAACACCGATTCCCCGTCGCTGAACGGCATATTGTTTTCCACCGCGATGCCTTCGTCGCGGAATGCGCTGCGCGCGTGGGCGATGAAAACGGTGGTCGGCGCGAACTGACTCAGATCGTCCTCCCACACGGGGCGTATGTCGCGGTAGATCTGCCAGCGCCCGCCCGCCCGGCTCGCGCAGCCCCAGCCGTGTCCCTGGTACTCCCGGCTGTTCATCGCCAGCTCGGCGAACGGGCGCAGCACTTCGGCAACCTCGAACGGGCCGGTAGCTCGCACATACAGCAGCCGGCACACTAGTATGCTGTCCGGTAAAAAACGTGTAATTCCGCGGGCCGCCGAGGTTCAGCTGCAAGGCTTGCGTGGGAAAGCATAGCCCGGCTGGGGTTTGAGCGCGTAACACCGCAATTGGACCTTGGCGGCGCGCCCAACTGATTGATTGGTAGACGACGGGAGCGTGTGTCGCGGGCCATGACAGCGTTGCGCCGCTTAGCAATAGCTACGGCTGTTACTTGCACGACGACGTCTTGCCCTGACCCGCGACACGCGCTCAGAATTGCACGGTATTTACGGGACAGCACACTAAACCGGGTGCAGGCCCGGGAACTCCAGACCGCTGGTCTCCGCAAGCCGGTACGCGATGTTGAAGGCCTGCACCGCCTGGCCGGCAGCGCCCTTCATGAGGTTGTCCAGCGCGCTGATCACCACCAGGCGGTTGCTGTGCGGGTCGCGCTCGAAGCCGATGTCGCAGTAGTTGCTGCCGGCCAGCAGCTTGGGCTCGGGGTAACGGTGCACGCCGCTGCGCTCCTTGACCAGGCGGATAAAGGGCTCGTCGGCGTAGGCGCT
This sequence comes from Chromatiales bacterium, assembly GCA_024644045.1. GTDB lineage: Bacteria > Pseudomonadota > Gammaproteobacteria > JAHELT01 > JAHELT01 > JAHELT01. The sequence goes on from JAHELT010000194.1 coordinate 6,296, forward strand.
GCGGAACAGGCTCCAGGCGTCCTTCTCGGCGAGCTCGCGCGGCAGAAACGCGTGGCAGGTCGCGAGGATGCCTCGCACCATCTCCACGGCGGTCGCAGAGAAGTGGATCGTCGTACCGCCCAGCGCCTGGTGGATCTCGGCGAGATGGCGGTGCCCGGTAGGCTTGTACGAGCGCACCACCCCGCTGCGTTCCGGGTGGTGGCTGCCCTCGCTCACCGCGTTACCGGCTTCGCTGGAGCCGGCCTTGACCTCCACCACCGCGGATTCAAGCAGGCCCTCGCGGTGCAGCGGATACAGCGCGAGGATGGTCGCTGTGGCGTTGCAGCCGCCGCTCGCGATACGGCGCGCGCCCTGCAGCCGGTCGCGGTGCAGCTCGGCGAGCCCGTAAACGAAGTCGCCCAGACGTTCCGGGCATGTGTGCGCATGGCCGTACCATTTCTCGAACGCCTGCGCGTTGTCCAGACGGAAGTCCGCCGACAGGTCGATCAACGTCTCGGCGAGGGCCTCGAACTCGCCGATCCTGCGCATGGTCTCGCCGTGCGGCAGGCACAGGAACAGCACGTCGCAGGGCTGCAGCTCCGCGGCAGAGACGAACTTCAGGCGCGTGACCTTGCGCAGGTTCGGGTGCGCGCTGGCCACGAACCGGCCGGCCTGGCGCTCGGAGGTCACTTGCGCGACCTCGGCGTGGGGATGAAACAGCAGCAGGCGGAGCAGGTCGCCACCGGTATAACCGGAGGCTCCGACGATCGAGACGCGGATCACGCGCGCGCCTCGCGCGCCACGTGTGCAACGATCTTGTCGGGGATATCCACGCCGGTGGTGTCGATGCTGTTCTTGAACTCCATGGTGTAGTTGACTTCGTTGACCAGCAGCCCGTCGCCGTTCTCGAACAGATCCACCGCGACTATGCCCCCACCGACTGCCGCTGCCGCGGCCAGTGAGAGTTCCGCGATCGCGTTGCTGACGGGGCACTTGCTGGCGCGCGCGCCGCGTGCCGTGTTGGTTATCCAGTGATCGGAGTCGCGGTAGATAGCCGCGATGCACTCGTCACCGACCACGAAGCTGCGAATGTCCCGCCCGTGCTTCTCCACGTACTGCTGAATGTAGAACACCGAATGGTGGTAGCTGCCCAGCACGGTCTTGTGCTCCAGCACCGTTTCCGCCGCGTCGCGGTCGTTGATCTTGGACAGCAGGCGCCCCCAGGAGCCCACCGCGGGCTTCAGCACCACGGGGTAACCCAGTTCCTCGATCGCCTCCAGCGCCGAGGCCTCGGTAAACGCCACGCGCACCTCGGGCTGCGGCACGCCGTGCTCGCACAGCGCCACCGAGGTGAGCAGCTTGTCGCCGCAGATGCGCGCGACCTCCGAGTTGTTGACGCAGCGAACGCCGACGCTCTCGAACAGCCGCAGCGCGTGCAGGGCGCGCGAGTGGTTGATCGAGCGCTCGAGCAGGATGTCGAGGTCCGGGCGGGTGGTGAAATCGAGAATGATCCTGCGGTCATCGAGCATCACCGGCTCGATCCGCGCCCGGGCGAAGGCCTCCAGCAGCAGTTTCTCGTCCTTGCGCAGCAGCGAATGCAGCAGGCCGATCTTCACTCGCCCCAGTCCTCCTCCGCGGCGGGCGCCTCGCCCAGCTGCGGCGGCGAGGTCTCCAGCACCTCCAGCTCACTGCCGCACTCAGCGCAGGGAATCAGTTCGCCCTGTACGGCGTCGTTTTCGAGCTCTACGTCTGCGCCGCAGACCGGACATTCAGCCATGTAACCTACCTCCCAGCAGCGAGCCGTGCGTGCCGATCGCCGGTGGTCGACGCGGCGGGCCTGATGCGCGATCGAGTGCGCGAGCCCGAACAGCCCTATCGGTATAGCGTGTTGCGCGCGCCGGGGCGCGCAGCGGGATTGTATAGATTACGCGGAGCCGGTACGAGTCAGGGATACAGGGCGTGGGTCTCTAAGCAGCTTCGCGCTTCCGCGTGGGGAGCGGGGCAGGGGTGAAGGCAATCGGTCGATGGTCAGGCGGCTCCAGCCGGGGGCGACGCCGCAGTACTGGCAGACGGCGCGGTCGCGGATGTAGACGTTGCGCTTGGAGTAGGCCGCGTCGTGACGCGGCACCCTGTCGAAGA
>JAHELT010000195.1 GCA_024644045.1 Chromatiales bacterium
TCTACCTCCGGGCGCAACAGCCCCGCTTCGCGCTCAGCCAGCGGCACCTTCAGGCGCGTATCGACGTTGTCCTGTGGATCCAGTTCGTCGATATACTGGATCTTGTCGGGATCACACAGCGTGCACCCGCCGTAATCGACGCAAGGCTTTTTATTCGCCTGCGCATAGACGCTATTACCGAAGTGGCTGCAAACCGGCGCGCCGTAGTCGGCGGCGCGCGAAACAACAGTTTCCGCACCATCACCTTCATGGGGCGCGCGTACGATGCCATCGCCCCGACGCTCGGGAAAGTAGCCTGAATCGACGAACTGACCGGCCCTCACGGCAGCATAGTAGCCGCCGTTCTCGAGCATCTCCTCAAGAAACAGCACCGCGCGCTCCTTGAGCTCACGCACTTGTGTACGTAGTGGCCCGTCGCCTTTGAGTTCAACCAACTCATCGAGTCCGTCCAGGCCCATCAAAGTCTGCCGTGCGGTTTCCACTCCGGCGACGTTGTTGTAGTGCCACGGAATATTACGCCCCTCGTCCGGCGTAATCGTGCTTTGCACGTCTGCTGAGGTAAGCCTGGACAGCAGCGTGTCCAACACGTGGGTAACGGTTGCCTCGCGTGTATCCGATTCGATGTAACGCGTGTTCTGCTGAGCGCGGAACCGGTAACCCTCGAACAGTTCGCGTAGCGCGACCGCGTAAGGGAGGTCCAGGCGCAGCTTCGGCGCCGGCGGTGCGGTGGGCGGTACGGTGGACAGTGCAATCTGGCCAGGCGGCATCCCCACGGCTCGCGAGAACGCTGTATTTATCGCGTGCTGCACGAAGAGTTCCGGCGTTACTTTCCAAGCTTGCTTGGCGGTGGCGTTGGCGTTGTGGGCCCCGTCGAGCTGCAACAATCCGGCATCGCTCAGCACACGTTTGGCTTCCGCGGCATCCACGAACGAACGGTGCATGTTCACATCACGGTAGAGCACGTTGTACTGAGGGTCCTGGTGGGCGCCGTTGACGCCTTCTTCGGCGAACAACACGGCCATTTCCGGCCCCGCCAGGCCACTCACGTAAGAGTGGAAGTTGATCTGCCTTCCGACTTCGTCCTCGATGGCATCCAGCGTCTTGCGGGTGGCACGTAACTGCTTGCGCGTAATCGGAATACCTCCGATCCCTTCCGGCGTGCCCTCGATCAGGCCGTCGATGTGTGACTGGCCGGCAGTGCGGATCACCATGATGTGATCAGCACCGTGCCACGCGGCCATGCGCATGCGGCGCAGGTCGTCTTCGAAACGACCGGAGGCGATCTCAGTAGTGATCACGCACGCGCACTGTGGATCGATATCCATGAAGGCATGCGCGGACGGCAGTGGCAACGACTTTGCGAGTGGTGGTGATGCGTCTTTGTAAACGAACGGGCCGAGCCGGTGCTCCGGCAGTCGGGTACGCCAGTGCCAACCCCTGCGTCTGGGACGGTAATGCTCGAGGTCCTGCAATACCTTGCCCAGGTCGAGGTTTTCATCAACGCTCAGTTTCATACACCGGTTCGCACATTCCGCGTGAAGTCAAGTCAATTGACGGGTTGTCTGCAATCACGCGCAGCCTCCCATTTTATGTTTTGAGTTCGTCCCACCCGTGGCCCTCCAGCAGCCAAACGCCAGCATCGCGCACTGTCATGCGCTTGGCATTCGCCAACTCCAGTACCAGTCGGCCAACGCCCTGGCCGAGTAACTCCTGTTGCGCTGCGAGCTCGACCAGTGCTTTGGCCTCGACGCTGGAGAAACCCATGCGTAACAGCACGGAACGCTCTATGGAAGGGCTGGTGTGGGTACGTGCCTCCTCGACCATGGGTTGTACCAAGGCATTGACGAGCTCCCAAAAACGCACGTGCAACTGCTCGTCCGATATGCCCTGCAAGTGTTTGCGACGCTCGCTGAAATCGTCATTGCGTTCTTCGATTGGCATCGATCATCTCCTGGATGGCGTCAATTGACGAGCGTGTTTCTTCGGCGAGAAATGCCATGTCGTCGGTTGTGAGCACAGTACCCGGCGCGAGCGTGTTCAGCGCATTGCGGATGTACGAACGGCGTATCCGTTCGAGGTCCACATCCGTCACTGCCAGTTGTTCGGGGTGGGTCGGCACCACGATACTGCTGCCCGGTTTACTGCACCGGGGGTCGCCGCGGCGTACCTCAATGCCGAGTTGGCGTGCCAGGTTGAGTTGCGCCAGGGGATGCTTTCCTGCCCCCGTGTACTCGGTCTCCTGCACCACTACCGTCTGTTCTTCAGCGAGTTCGCGCGCGATGACAAACGCGGCGGCGAGAGCTGTGTTGCCGGCCGGGCCGCGCTCCAGCCCCTCGAGCTCGGCGAGCGCCTGCGTGATATAGAACACTTCGCCCTGGGTGACCGTCACGAACCGATCGATGTACCGTAGAGGACGAGCGGCGTTGCGCGGTACGTCAACGCGATCCGGCCATGTGGTGAAAGGAATGGAGAATCCGGTGTGACCAGTGGTGAAGGACTTTCGGTTGAAGTCGCGGTCCGAGGCCATGTGCAGGCCCTGCAAATCGACGCTTGCGGCAACCATGCGCGTGGTATGCGCGCCGGCCTTACGCAAACCGCGCGCGGTGCCCGTAACGTTGCCACCTCCGGCATGCGTTGTCACCACCACATCAGGCAATCGCCCAGTGCGCTCACGCATCTGCTCTGCAAGCTCGTAACCGAGCGTCTCAATGCCCACGATAGAGTACGGGCTATAAAGGGAGGCGTTGAAAAAGCCGGTGTCCTCCAGCACGCGTAGGAATACGTAGAAAAGCTCCGGTCCTACCGAGAGGCGGATTACCTCGGCTCCGTAAGCCTCACAAGCCCGGGTTTTTTCGGCGATCTCGGGTTGGGCCACGCCGCGGCTGTCAACGGCCTCCTGCACAACGATGCACCGCAGTCCTGCTTTAGCAGCCTGTGACGCCACAGCGGCGCCATAATTACCACTAGTGGCAGCAGCCACACCCGCGAAGCCGCGCCGTTTGGCTTGATGGACGGAAATCGAGGCCCGGCGATCCTTGAACGAGCCGGAGGGATTGGCTGCTTCGTCTTTGACGAAGATGCGTGCACCGTGGCCAGGAAGTGCGAGCGTGCGGGCCAATGCAGTCAGGTTTTCGAGTGCTGCCAGGGGCGTGTCACCCACCGCGGTGTGTGACTGAATACGTTGTACCGAATCGAGGTCGTAGCCGGTATCAGATAACAGCATTTCATAATCGAAAGCCAGTGCGCCACGTGCGTATTGTGTGTAGTCAATGCCGACAGAGTCGCGCATTATCTCGCGCCGGCGCGACATAACCGCCTGATAGTCCCTCACTGTTGTCAAGTTGAGCCTCGCCGTTTGTGCAGGATCTCCCGCAGTTCCGCCCCGATTTGTGCAAGTTCGGCTATGCGCGGCCCGAACGTATGCGTATAAGCCGGTGCTGCGTCGACCAGTGTGCCAACGAGTTGGCGGCCGGCAGGTGTCTCGACCTCGGCTTGTTCGCCGACCTTTGCTTCGTGTGTCAGGAACCCCTTGACGTGCATCTCCAGTGGCACGTTCTGTGTATCCTCGGGAACTGCGGGTGCGCGCATGCCGGGTGCAAGCACCACCGAGCGGATCTCGACCAGCGTGGCTGCCGGGATACGTTCAGACACCGGACCGTCCGCCTCTTTGCCAGTCGCCCGTCTTGCCAGGCAGCGCCGCCGGCACCGGCAGATCCGCCATGCAATAGAGCCCCGGCATTGCGTCCATCACGCGCGGGATCATATTCACGGCTAACGCGGCAGTGCCTGCGCCTCCGTCGATCTCGGGGCTCCCGGCGAGGCGCACGTCCGGCGTGCCGCTGATCTCGATACTGTCGCAGGTCCGCACGCCCTCCAGATGCGGATGAATCTGCTGGGGGTGACGGAGGGTGATTGCGGGAATGCCATCACGATAACCCGTAGCGCAATGCAGGCAACCTGCCGTTTGGCCGGGTTGTACCGTTACATGGGGCGTCTCCCTGCGCACGTGTGACATGATTGGTTCCCGACTTTCCTCAATGCGCTCAATGTTCCAGCCGAGCGCATGCGCAATCATTTGGATCGATTGCACGAACCCGTGGTGACCGGATACCTGACCTGAGGCTACGCGGTGACGAAACACCTGTTCAGTGAGCCCGACGCCCTGGCTCGCGAGCACTGTCGGTCCATAGGGCGAAAGGTCATTGATGCGCTCGGCGGTGATGGACTGTACGTCCGTGCAGACACCGGTGAGCACGATGACGAGTAAGTCGAGCACGAAACCGGGGTTGATACCGGTGCCCACCACCGCGACCTCGTGGTCGCGCGCAAGCTGATCCATCTCCTCGGCAGCGCTGGGCGAACGCGCTGCCGGGTAAGCCATCTCTTCTGCAATCGAGACGACCCGGACGCCGTGCTGCAAAAGCGTCACCATCTCATCCCGGGCATCGGCCAGCAGCGAACAGGTCGCCTGTATCGCGACAACGGGGCGGGTAGTTTCCAACAGCTGTCGCAGCTCGACGCGCACCGAGGTGCCGATATCGCGGTCCAGCCCGATGGCACGACCCACGTCCATCCCGCCGCGCGTTGTACGTCTGGCAAAAACGCCGGCAAGCTCTAGTCCGGGTTTATCGAGTACCAGACGTGCGATGCGCGAACCCATCTGGCCCGTGCCAAGCACCACAACCCGGATTCCCTCATGCATCCTGTTACCTTCACGTGCACGTCGCCCGGTGGCAGCGCGTATGCGCACCGCATAGAAAGCGAACGGACCGCAAACACTTGTGCCGGGCGATTTCGGCAAGATACTGAGGCGCGAACAGATTGGCTTGACGTGGATCAAGCCCCGCGGCAGTTGCGGTCAGCCGCTGACATCGCGGTATCCGCTGCGCACGACGCGTTTGACCGGTGTCAACGCAGTCGATTCGAAAAACTCTATTGTCAGCACCCGCGTTGGGGGATGGAAAAAAGTCAGTGGAAAGTTGATGGAGCGTTTACTCCACCGCCAGTTCATGACCTCGGCACGCTACGCTACCTGGGCAGATGAGCGTGTCTATCAGGCTGTGACCGCTTCACTCGCTGACGAGCACTGGGACATATCACGACACAATGTGCAGAGTCTTGCTGGTTTGCTGAACAGCTTGCTGATGGTCGGACGGCTATGGTTGGCACTACTGCGCGGCCACGACCAGGGTATCGCCTCGCTGGACGAACCGCTTTATGAGGACCTGGAGGAACTGCGTGAGGCGCAGGTCGCAGATGACGTGGAGTTGTGCGACTACGTCCACGGTCTGGCGGAAGAAAGAGATGCTGCGACCGATTCTTACCAGGCGCTGGACAGTACACCACACGCTGATTCACAACAGGAACTCCTCGTGGAGTTGTGCGCACAGCAGGTTCACTTTCGCGGCCGCGTGTGTGAGCGGGTGAGCGTTCTCGACGCCGAACAGCCGGACCTGGACTATTTCGAGTTTCTGCGTAAAACCGGCAGGTGACCATCTGCGCCAGGACACGGGCGAGTTAAGACAATTGTATTTTCGCATGTACGGCCGCAAAGTGGCTAGCTTGGCCTCGGTCCATTTTCAGAGTTTATGAAAGCCATTGAGTGTGTGCAGTTGTCACACTGCCGCGAGTCGCGGACTGATCGACAGTAATGGTCCGAGAAACCGACAAGATAGCAGCGCGGAGCGAATCTGTTACGCTTTTCCTGTGCGGCGACGTCATGATCGGGAGGGGTATAGATCAGATACTGCCCGAGCCCAGTGATCCGGGACTGTACGAATCTTACGTGAAGACGGCAACGCGGTATCTGGAGCTTGCCGAGGCGGAGTGCGCGTCGATCCCGAGGCCGGCGGACCTTGCGTATCCATGGGGCAATGCCCTGCAGGAGCTTGAACGTGTCGCGCCGGATGCTCGTATCGTCAACCTGGAGACTGCCGTCACGCAAAGCAACGATTACTGGCGGCGGAAGACGGTTCACTATCGTATGCACCCAGCCAATGTCGGTTGCCTGTCGGCCGCGAAAATCGATTGTTGCGCATTAGCCAACAATCATGTTCTCGATTGGGGCTACGCGGGCCTGGAAGAGACGCTGGCAACTCTGAAACGTGCCGGATTGGGCCCCGCGGGCGCGGGCAAGGATCTCGCCGCCGCCGTTGCACCCGCCTTCATCGACGTCCCGGGCAAGCGCAGAGTATTGGTGTTCTCGTGTGGCGCGCACACCAGCGGGATTCCGCACAGCTGGGCGGCCACCCACGAACGCGCGGGCATCAACCTGTTGAAAGACTTGTCGAACCGAGCAGTTCAAGAGGTCGCTCAAACGATCGAAGGACAGCGGCGGCACGGCGACATCGTGGTGCTCTCCATTCACTGGGGAGGCAACTGGGGTTACCATATTGCCGACGACTGCCGATCTTTTGCGCACCGCGTGATCGATGATGCCGGAGTCGACGTGGTTCACGGGCACTCTTCCCATCATCCAAAAGGTATCGAGATTTACAGAAATCGGCCAATCTTGTACGGCTGCGGTGATTTTGTGAATGACTACGAGGGCATCAGCGGCCATGAGGAATTCAGGGGTGATCTAGCACTGATGTACTTCGTGGTCGTGAGCACTGCAACCGGCGAGTTGATCGAGCTCGAAATGACGCCGTTGCAGATCAGGCAATTCAAGCTGAACTATGCCTCAGATGCCGATGGGCGTTGGCTGTGCGACCGAATGAATGCCGAGTGTGGACGCTTCGGACACTACGTCGAGGCGATCGGGAGCAGACCGTTCACGCTGCGCTTAGTCGATCCTTGACTGTCAGCTCAGGTGGGGGCTTTTCTCCTGCAAGGTCGACAAAGCGCCGGTGGGATTCAGCCGTGCTCGGCCACATACAAAATCGCGTTGAGTACCTGTTGGTTCGACACACTCACGTTGCCACATTGTACCGGCAGGTACGGCGCGATTCGTTCGAATTGAGCATCTGTGATTTTCATATGCGAAAGATAAAGATGCTGTCTATCAGTGTTAACAGGCCCTAGTCCCCTGTTTCAAGAAAGCGGTTCGGGCTAGCCCGCATATTGCGCGAAGGCGGCTACCGAGTAGTCATGTCTGACGGTGAAACAAAGCGTTTGAGAGTGCTTTCCCGCAACGTCACCGGGTGACGGTTGGTACCTGTTCACTGCTCCAAGAAAAATCTGGCGTCGCCATCCGATGTCGATAATGGCGAACGATCGATCTTGAGCAACTGGCCGGCTATTACTCTGCACCCGATCGTCCGATCTACTTAACCGGATTTCCCCTGAGGAGCGACTGAATTGTCGGGAACAATTTGAACAGCCATTGGCTGACCCGCAGGGCGCAGCGCTGGGATGCCCGGAGTTATCCTTCGTGCAGTATGCGGGCTAGGCGCCGACCGAGGCCCCCACCATGTGCCCGGGCAGCAGGTACTCGCACGCTTCCTCGAGATGCGATTGCGCCTCGACGCTCAGCTCGGCAATGGCCTCGTCGCTGATCTTGGTGACCTGCAGCGCGTCCGCCGAGAAAGGCAGCGTGTAGAGCTCGGCCTCGTCCTGGGCATCGATTGCCGTCGCCATCAGCGCGGCGATGTTCAGGATCGAGGCGTCGAGCAGGTGCTCCTCGGCCGCGGCGGGATCCATGTGCCAGCGTACCGATGCCTGCATGGCAGGCGGCATGTCCCACAGCCGCAGCAGCTCGGCACCCACCTGCGTGTAGTCGTAGCCGATCAGCTCCTGCTCGACGTGTGCCAGCAGGCGCGCCTCGGCCTGCGCCGTTTCCAGCGCCTGGTGGGCGAGCTCGGGGATCTTCTGGTACATGATCAGGTGGCCGAGATCGCTCAGCAGCCCGTGCACGAACAGGCGCTCGCTGTCCAGTACGTTGCAACGGCTCGCAATGATGCGACCGAGCAGCGCCGTGTAGATGCTTCCGCGCCAGAAGCGCGTCACATCCATCAGCTCGACGTCGATCCCCGAGAACGCGCGCGCGACGCTGGTCGCCAGCACCACGTCGTGTATCTGCTGGCGGCCCAGCAGGGTGACCGCCCGCGTTATGGTCTCGACCCTGGCCCGAAACCCGTAGAACGAGCTGTTCGCCAGACGCAGCACACGCGCGGTCAACGCGGGGTCGACCAGCAGCACTTCGCCGAGCTCACCGGCGGAGGAATCCGGGTCATTGAGCACCACCCGCGTGCGCAGGTAGATATCCGGCAGCCCGATCGCGAACAGGCACAGCAACAGCGTCAGCCCGCGCCGCGGCCGACGGCGAAAACTTCGGCCTGTTGCAGCGGGCGGGTGTCGCATGGATTGCCTCGTATTACCA
>JAHELT010000285.1 GCA_024644045.1 Chromatiales bacterium
AACCGCCGCGCCAAGATATCGAGCTCCAGTCATCGGGAACCTCCTCTCTTGCCTGACCCGCGATACGCACTTGCGGTCACGCTACCGGCTTCGGTTCCCGATGTCTATGCCGCAGTTGCCTTACCATTCTTCGACGCGGATCGTCCGCTGCGCAGTGCGAAATCGCGGCGGGAGCCTCAGCGCCCGAGCACCACGTCAATCCCCGTCAGAATCATCTCTACTCGCCGCCGTGAAAGCTTCGCGATGTGCTCGTCGAGCACCCTCCGGTCGAGCGTGACGAGCTGCGACACGTTGGCCACCGACTCTTTCGAAAGCTTCGTCGCCCGCGCCGGCAGCAGCACGTTTCCGGGCGCCTCCGCCCACCGAAGGTTGCTCGTCAACGGTACGCACACCAGCGTCCCGATGCGGCTCCGATTGAACGAGTCGCCCTGCACGACCACGACGGGCCGACGAAACCCAGGCGCCGAACCGGCAGGCGCACCTAGCTCCGCCCACCAGATATCCCCCTGGTGAATCACCAGTCGCTCGACTCGAGAATCCGCCGACCGGCTTCGCGCACGAGCTCCTCGGCCCCGGTGTCGAGGTCCTCGCACAGCACGTCGAGCGCCGCCGTCACCTCGTCAGGCGAGTGCCGCGCAAGATACTCCCGGAGCGCCCGACTGTAGAGCTCGCTCCGCGACACCTTGAGCCGTTTCGCCAACCGCTCTGCGCGCTCAAACACCTCGTTCGGAACGGACACGGCCGTTTTCATACCCAGAGTATAACCCGCCCGAACCCTCATGCGAAACAAATCCCCGACGCCATGACGCCGTCATCGGCCATTCCCGGGGGAAGTTGCCTCGACAGGGCAAACTACGCGCCCGTCGCTCAATGCGGCGCCGGCTGCGGCTCATCGACCGCTTCCAGCGGCGCGCACGTGATGTCTTCTACCTTCAGGCGGTATTGCGCGTCGCCCAACCGCGCGACGAGCACACTCCGCACCGGACCTCGTGCGTCCTCTTCGCGTCGATCCCAGGACCAGTGAACGTGCTGACCAGGCGAGAGCTCCTCGAGCGCCTGCTGAATCGCTTCAGGCGTTTTGGGCAGCTGCGTGCCGGGCAGCTCCTGTCCCGGCTGAGGGTCGAGCCGCCTCGCGTGGTGCTTGGACGCAGCACCGATTCGCGCCGCCTCGCGTGCCGCAAAATCAGCGCCAGGCGCGTAAAGATACTTCTTGGCCCGTGCGAGCATCTGCGCACCGGAGCCGGTCGCGTCCTCCACCGGAGCGGCGTCGCAGCTCATCGCCTGCTCCGGCGCCGTCATCCGATGCCCCGCAAACACCACGAGACCGAGCAGACCAAACGCTGTCAGAGCAAACAAAACGAGCCAAAGACGACCGGCGCTCCCATCATTGCCTGCCACGACGCGAGCCTACCACGCTCAGAACGCATAGAAAGCGACTAGAGCCTCTACTGACCCATGTAGAGGATGTACTCCATCTTTTGGTCGATGTGGTCGCTGTTCTCCATGAGCATCGCGCAGTAAGCGATTGCATGACCCTGGAACAGCGTCCCGTAGTTGCTGCTGCACAGGTTCTCGTCCGAGCACCAATAGCCGAAGTAGTCCCAGTCCCAGACGAGGTTGTTTCCGTCGCCGCACCATTCGACCGAGTCGTTTCGCGCACCCGCCGAGTGATAGGCAACCGCGCCGTCGCTGTGCCACGGAAGGAACCACCACGCTGCATCGAGGGTGATGTCATCGCTGCCCGAGACCTGATCGAGAAAGCCGCCCATGTGGTAGATGGGCACGCCTTGAGTGTTGTTGTGGTCGTAGAGATTGCGGATCTTGGTCGGGCTTATTTCGGGTGCAAGCGAGCATGCAAAGAGATCTGCGAGCGATCCCCAGTTCGAGAGCTCGCTGCCTCCACCGTTACCCGCCGCCGTTCGCACTTCCAGGATGTTCCAGCTCGGGATGTCCTCGCAGACTCGTTTCTTGCCCTTGCCGGTACAGACCTGTTCCACACTCGCGAGCTGGTCGAGCGCAAATCCGACGACGTTGTCGCCATTCGAATAGTTGTAAACGATGCAGCTGTTGCTGCCACTGCAGCAGGCGTCCGCGTAGCGGGCAAAGGTCTTCGCGGCGACCTGGGTCCCCGTCGAATCCGTCTGCACCCCGCGAACG
>JAHELT010000047.1 GCA_024644045.1 Chromatiales bacterium
GTGGTCGACGAGATCCAGCGAGCGGCGGTGATCGAACGCGTATCGCGGATGCACGGTGTAAAGGAAGTGGAAGCCGACCTCGTTGTGGTGAAGGTTGCCTGACTCATGCGCCGCCTGAAGCGCAGCGAGCTGTAATGATCGAGGAGCCACGGTCTGACACAGGAAACAACGACTGACAGACGTGGCGTATTTCCGAGTCACTACCAGAAAGGAGGACGAAATGTTGAATTGGGCACTAATATTTATAGTCGTCGCGCTGATCGCCGGCGTCCTGGGCTTCACCGGAATCGCGGGCGCCGCGGCGGAAATCGCCAAGATCCTGTTCTTCGTATTCCTCGTGCTGCTCGTGGTCACCCTGATCGCACGGGCAGTCCGCGGCCGCGCGCCGCCGGTATAGGCCGGCCGGCACGGTTCGACCTCCACAACGGCCACAGTGCTGGGTCTCTCTGAGATCCTCCCTGCATTGACCAACGTCACTGAGTAAGGGCAGATTCAGGAGACCTCAGCACTACCCGCTCCGAGAGCGGGAACATCTGCCCCGGCGAAACCGCCCTTGCTGGCGCACGGCATGGTACGAGCCGGTCACCGTGATATCAGCCACCAGGTCTGTGGTCACCGCCACCTGCTCGCCGGTTAGCGTGATGCTCTCGATTTCGATCATGTCCTGCTCGATCGCTTCGAATTCGCTCAGGTCATAGTCGATCGGCGTTGGCGTACGCCTTGCCGGCGCCGCCCTGTGCTTATGCCTGTTGTCCATAGCCTCACCTCGGGTGGTCCAGCGCGGACTGGACGTGTCAATCGAGTCTGAACCTTTCATCAAGGGAACAAAGTGAGATTTCCCACTGGAGCAGGTGAACGGGGCGACGCTGAACAGTCGCAACCCGGATTCCGAGGCGAGACGTTCTTGCAGACGAACCGGACAGCCGTGCCCGGTGCCGAGTGAGAGAGATGCGAACGCCGTAGCTTTTTCCGGTTCCGAGAGGATCGCTGTCAGCAGTAACGCCGCCGACTGGCATCGTTTACGTTGGTGACGTCTTATTCCACCAGAAGGCGGACGATCCGGATTCCTGCGTTAGCCCTGGAGGCGAGGATACTTATTGTGAGAATGTATCTGGTAGGGCTGGCTGCAAGGTGAAACGATCCGGTGTGGTTCATGCGGCGCGCAAAGGTTGAACACGTGACGCGTGACGAAACCAACCGGTTTCTAAAGCGGTTTGCCGCATTTCACTAAAGCGTCGAGCTTCTCGATATCAGGGATGATCAGGCGGTGGCTCTCGCGCACGACGAGACCGTCGCGCGCGAGGTCACTCAGCTCGCGCGTCACGGCTTCCCGGTGGGTGCTGATGCGGCTGGCGATCTGAGCGTGCGTGGGTGCGGGATCCAGGGTAGCAATCTTGCCGTCGACGTGCTCCGAGGCAAGGCGCAGAAGCTCGGCGTGGATACGGTTTCTCACCGGTAAGGTCGAGAACTCGACGATGCGATCGGAAAGATTCCGTATCAGTCCGGCCCAGCGCTGCAGCAGTGCCGTGGTCAGCGCCGGGTGCTCGAACACCAGGGTTCTGAAACTTTGCGCATGCATGCTCACCAGCGTCGAGTTTTCCACCGCCACGATACTGGCACTGCGGGGCTTGGCGTCGATCGCGGCGATCTCGCCGAACATGTCGCCGGGGTTTACGTCGCGGAACGCGACTTCCTTGCCGCTGGGCGAGAAGATGTGCGCACGCAGTTGACCGTTGACGACGAAATAGACGTCTTCCGACGCGTCGCGCTGGCTCAGGATGATCTGGTGCGCATCGACGTGCGTGGCACTGCATTGCCCGGCGACGCTGTCGCGTTCCTCCGGGGTGAGCCCCTTGAAGAACGCGATGAGACCCAGTGTCTCGGCGGTCGGGATGAAGGGTCTGTTCATCCTGTCAAGCTTAGTCCAATTACATAGCGGTTGCTGGCGCTTCGTAGTAAAGTAAGCCGGAAATCCGGCTTACTGCGGCACTTGCCGTGCCGTGACACTGCGTACGAAGAACCGCCAAGTATGGACCCCGACGCCTCGCTGTTCCCTGAGCTCACGCCTGACGATCTCGCGCTGATCAGCGGCTACGGAAACTCGCGTTCGTTCCCCAAGAGCGCGGTACTGATCAACGAAGGAGACCGAAGCGATTCGTTTTTCGTGATTCAATCCGGGCGCGTGAAGATCTACGTCAGTGACGACGAGGGCCGGGAAGTCATTCTGAACATCCAGGGGCCGGGTGAGTACTTCGGGGAAATCGCCCTGATCGATCAGGCACCGCGATCGGCTTCGGTCATGACGCTGGAGGCGGCGAAAGTCTCCGTGCTCTCCAAACCCGACTTCGAACGCTGCCTCGCCGAGAACCCGCGTATTGCTGTCGAACTCATCCGCTCGCTGGCGCAGCGGGTCAGAGCCTTGACCGACAGCGTTAAGGACCTGGCGCTGCTCGATGTCTACGGCCGGGTTGCGCGCACGCTGGTCAAGCTGGCCTCGGAGAACGGTGGTGAGCTCAAGATCGCGCAGCGGCTCACGCACGATGACATCGCCAAGATGGTCGGCGCATCGCGCGAGATGGTGAGCCGGATCATGCGCGATCTGGTCAAGGGCGGCTACATTCAGGTCGAGAACAAGATAATCACCATCTCCGGGAAGCTGCCCGCGGCCTGGTAGTCGGCCGCCCGGTGCCGGACATAAGAAAGGCCCCTCGGAAGGGGCCTTAATCGTTGCCGGCCGGTCCGTCAGTCGGTCTGATAGAACTGGATCAACGGCAGCTCGACGAAACCCGCCATCGGTCCCTTCTTGTAGCACGCATCCTTGTAGGTCAACGAGACGACCAGCTTGTACGGGCTCGAGCAGTGTGCCGGCTCGATCTTGCCGGGTGGCACCTTGATCTCGTACCAGTAGTTGTCGTCGCAGGCGTTGAGCGGGATGTTCTCCTCCGGGGCCGGAATCGAGAATTCGGGTCCGTGGCCCATCGATTCCAGATGCAGGTGCAGGCACCAGTAGCCGCAGATGAAGTTTTTGAGCGCACCTTCCAGGTGCCAGTGCACGCGCACCGACCACCCGGTGTCTGCGTCGATGATGCAGTTGGTGGGGCGATCGCCTTCGTACACCGCCGCTTCCATCCACAGGCGCAGTGGCGGGTCGTTCGGGATGTAGACCTCGGTCTTGCCTTTGCCGTACTCGGCATGGTGGCCGTTGCCGTTCTTGCGCTTTGGCTCGGGCCGGTGCTCGGCCACGTCCTGCGCTTGATTCTCCCGCTCGACGTAGTCGCCTTCGGCGTCCCGGTACACGGCATAGTTCTCTGCCATGGTAGTCCTCCTTGCTGTGCCGGCATCGTCCGGTGCGAATGCGCCGTTAGAGAGGCCGGCGGGTCCAGTGTTCACGTCAGCGGTGGAACGATGTTTCGCAACGCACCCGTTGCGAGTGACTGTTTCCGCAGCGAACGTGTTCACGAGCCGCAACGATACGCCGCACAGGATTTGTTGCCGTAACGCATGACCGGGCGGCGTGTGAAATATTCCCGGAACGGCACCCGGTAATTTTTCACAACCGACACGGTGATACGTTACTTAGCCGATTTGCCTATCGTCGTAGGATCGCCTCCTCGAACGAGTGCGCGGCGGGTGCCGTGCAGCATTACCAGGGAGAGCAATGATGGCGGATCTCGAGTATCGCACTTTCGACGGCACAGGCAACAATTTCGCTAACCCGGACTGGGGCACCGCGGGCAGCAGGCTGCTTCGCCTTACGACGCCGAGTTACTACGGTAGCGTCAGCAAGCTGGCGGGTCGCGATCGACCGAATCCGCGCCTGATCAGCAATACCGTGTGCAGCCGTGAGGTCGGTGCGACCGCGCGCCACGAGCAGCTCACGGACTTCGTGTGGGCCTGGGGCCAGTTCATCGACCACGAGATGGATCTCACCGGCTCGAACCGGTCGGAGCGCGCCAACATCCAGATTCCGCCCGGCGATCCGCAGGACGGGTTCGTAAACGGCGGCGTGATCCCTTTTCCGCGCTCGAATTTCGATCCAGTCACGGGCACGGCAGTCAACAATCCCCGCGAGCAGACCAACTCGCTGTCGTCCTACATCGATGCCGCCAATGTCTACGGCGCCAATCCGACCCGTGCGGCGATGTTGCGCGCCTTCGACGGCACCGGAAAGCTCAAGACGAGCCACGCTTTTCATCACGTCCTGTTGCCGCTCAACGTGGCCGGGTTCCCCAACGTGAACCCGGGCGAGCGTCCCGACGACGAGCTGTTCGTGGCCGGCGATGTGCGTGCCAACGAGCACGTGGTGCTGCTTTCTCTGCATACCCTGTTCATGCGCGAGCACAACCGGCTGTGTGAGCGGATCTGTGCCTACGAGCCCGGGCTTACCGGTGACGACGAGGCTGTCTACCAGCGTGCCCGGAAGACGGTCGGTGCCCTGATGCAGGTAATCACGTACGAAGAGTTCCTGCCGGCGCTGCTGGGCGATGCCGCGTTTGCCCCTTACGGCGGCTATAACGAGCATGTCGATGCCACGATCAGCAATGTGTTCTCGACGGTGTGCTTTCGCTTCGGTCACAGCATGCTGTCGCCGGTGATCCAGGTGCCCGGTGTATACGATGAGGAAGCGGGGATCGTCGAGGGACGGATGCCGCTGCGCGACGGGTTTTTCAGGCCCGACATCGTGGCGCGCCACGACATCGATGCGTTTCTCCTCGGCCTCACGCAGCAGACCATGCGCGAGATCGATGTGCAGATCGAAGAGGAGGTACGGAGCTTCCTGTTTCACAACGTGGGCGAGCGCGATCCGTCGTCCACCCCGCCGCGATTGCTGGATCTGGCGGCCCTGAACATACAGCGCGGCCGCGATCACGGTCTGCCGGACTACAACCAGTGCCGGGCGGACTTCGGTTTACCGCGCAAGGCCGATTTTACCGGGATCACCGGCGATCCGGATCTGCAGGCCCGTCTGGCCGAGGCCTACGGACGCGTGGAGCTCGTGGATCCGTGGATCGGTGCGCTGGCCGAGGATCACCTTCCGGAAGCCCAGGTCGGCGAACTGATCTCCGTGGTTCTGCAGGATCAGTTCAGGCGGCTGCGTGACGGGGATCGCTTCTGGTACGAGCACGACCCGTACTTCGCACAGCACGAGATCGACGAACTCAAGCGCACGCGCCTTGCCGATGTCGTGCGACGGAACACGGGTATCAACGACGTTCCTGCGGGCGGTGACGTATTCCGTATCGGGCACTGCGCGCCGGCGCCGAAGCGCAAAAAGTCCGCCGCGCGTAAAAAGCGCACCGTAAAAGAAACGCAATGAGCACCGCTGACTCGCTGGCACGCAGGATCATGTCAGCGAGTCGTGCAGTCGGGGCGGTGTTTGTGCACGTACGCCGGCGCGCTGCGTGTTAGCCTACGCGTTACTGCGTCCCTGCCAGAAAGGGTTCCCCATGGCAAAAGAACACCATTACGCGGTCACGGTCGAGTGGACCGGCAACACCGGCACCGGAACCAGCAGCTACCGGGACTACGCCCGCGCTCACGACATCCGCGCCGAAGGCAAGACCACGATACCGGGATCGTCAGATCCCGCGTTTCGCGGTGATGCAACGCGCTGGAATCCCGAGGATCTTCTGGTCGCCTCGCTCTGCGCATGTCACAAGCTCTGGTATCTCCATCTGTGCGCCGTCGCCGGCATCGTCGTCACCGACTACGTCGATCAGGCCGAAGGCGTGATGGCGGAAAGCGAGGACGGCGCCGGGCGTTTTTCCCGGGTGACGCTGCGCCCGGACGTCACCATTGCCGCCGGCAGTGATCCGGAGCGCGCACTGGCACTGCACGCCGACGCCCACAGGAACTGCTTCATAGCGAGCTCGGTGAACTTTCCGGTGCTGCACGAGCCGAGCGTTGCGATGTCGCGCGCAGCCGAGTAGGAAGGGCCCTCACCCCCGGCCCTTCACCCCCGAGGGAGAGGGGAGAAAGAGCCCTTCTCCCCGGGGAGAAGGGAGAGTAAAGCCCGCAGCAGCTAGTTGAGCGTCCAGTTCTGGAGCACGCCGACGTCGATCAGATACCCGCGAAACTCAACCACAACGCCGGTCGCCGTGATCTCATGCAGGAACACGTCGTCGACGATCTGCCGCCCGGACGAGACCGGGCGTCCACCGTCGACAAACACGATGCTCGAGGTGGGATCGCTCGAGTGCAGGTGGCCGGAGAAGACCACGGTCGGCAGATCGGCGCGCACGCTCTCGGGCAGCTGGCTGACGCTCGAGACCCGGCGATAGCTGCCCTCGGCCGATGGGACCTGCGTGGGTCCTGCCTGCTGTCCTGCGCGCGCTTTGTTGAGCAACGTTTCCGGTCCGATGCGTACCCAGTCGGCGGTTTCGTCGACGACGGCCGCGTCGGCGGGTTCGGAAGTGAACGGACGGTCCGCCGGGTCGGCGCCGGTGGCCGGCATCACCGGTTCGTCGATCGGCTCGAAGGCGGAGGCCGGCGCATCGGCTTGTTCGATCGTGCTGTCGACCATGCTGGTTTGCCGCGAAGGGCCGGGCACCACCGGTACGCCAGCGTTCGACCCGGCAGCCAGCCCGGCCGGCGCGTCCGGACTCCGCATCGACGTTGGCGTAGGTGAGGACTGCATCCACGCCATCAGCAACGCGGCGTTCAGCAACAGCGCACCGGCGATGATGTAGGGCAGAGAACTGCGGGGCCGCGGTGCGGGGCCGGCGGGGAGGGCCAGCGTGTTCACGCCGGGCACTTCTTTCTGCTGCCGCTCCTGCTCCGACCTGGCGATAGCGTCGAGAATGTAAGACATCTCAGCCGTCCACCGGGGCGCTGAGGCGGGGTACCGACCGGTCGTTGGTCGAGTTCAGGTGAATCAGGGTCTGCCGGCCGGCTACGCCGTCGGCCACCAGGCCGCGTTCGCGCTGAAAGGCCTGCACGGCAACGACCACGTCCTCGTCGTAGTCATTGCGCACGCTCAGCGAGCCTGCGCCGGCAGCGCGCAGGTTCTCGGTCAACCAGGTCACGATCGCGCCACGGCTGCCGGGCCGGATCACGAAGTAACCCTGCGGCGCGGCCCGCCAAAGCAGCCGGTACTGGCCTTTCCAGCGTGCTTCCAGGTCTTCGACGGCGACGGTTCCGGCGCCGCGGGCGAAGCGCAGCGTGGCGAGACCGTCGTGCAGCGCGGTCAAGGTCGCGGGATACTCACGGCCCTGATCGTCGAGCAGGGTCAGAATCGCCGGGCGGTCGGTGCTGGCCAGGCTGCCGAGGTTGCCAACGCCCGAGAAACAACGCAACCCGTGCTGCAGCGCGTGGGTGCAGGGCTCAGTCCCGTCGCCGGCTACAGGCACGCGCCACTGCTCGAACAGCGCGGCGTAAGCCGCCGGCAGGGCGTCTTCGCCGGCAGCCGCCTTGTCCGGCCATTGCGACAGGCTGCGGTTCGCCGGCTCTGCATCGGACCCGGTGTTCCGGTTGGCGGAAAGCGTTGGCGCAGGGTCGGCGCCGGCGGCGGGTTGCGATTGCACCGTGCGCGACGCTGACGGCAAGTGTTTTTCGCTGTCGTTGGTATAGAACAGCACGGCCGCGGTGGCCACGCCGACCAGGAGCACGGAGCCGGCGATCGACGCGGGCAGCAGCCAGGCAGCTCTGTACGAGCGCCCCTGCACCTCCGCGGCCGCTTTGTCGAGTATCGGGGCGCTCACCGTGCGTCGTGAGCTGACGTAGGCGCCCAGCATCGCGCGATCGCAGATGACATTGATCAGTCGGGGAACACCCTGCGTCCGGTTGTACAGCTTGTTCAGCACCCGTGCCGAGAACAGCGGCTCCCGGCGTCCGGCCACCGCCAGGCGGTGCACCACGTAAGCACCGATCTCCGAGCGCAGCAGCGGCTTCAGATGGTAGCGCGCGGTGATCCGCTGCTCGAGCTGACGCAGCTCCGGGCGCGACAGCAGGTTGGCGAGCTCCGGCTGACCGATCAGGATGATGCGCATCAGTTTGCGCTCATTCGTTTCGAGATTGGTCAGCAGGCGCAGCTGCTCGAGCACGTCGACGCTCAGGTTCTGCGCCTCGTCGATGATCACCACAGTGTTGCGTCCCGCCGCGTGACTCTGCAGCACGTGATTGTTGATGGCATCGACCAGCATCTTGACGCTGGACTGGGCGCGGGGCTGCTCGATACCGAGCTCGTCGCAGATGCTGCTCAGCAGCTCGACCACCGAGAGGCGGGGGTTCAGGATAAAGGCGACGTCCGTGGTGTCGGGCAGCTGCTCCAGAAGGCAGCGGCACACGGTGGTCTTGCCGGTGCCCACCTCGCCGGTGAGCAGCACGAAGCCGCTGTCGCTGCGGATTCCGTAGAGCAGGTGTGCCAGCGCTTCGCGGTGGCACGCGCTCATGTACAGAAAGCGCGGATTGGCAGCGATCGAGAACGGTTCTTCGGTTAACCCGAAATAGTCGGTGTACATGACGGCCGTGGGCTGGTGATTCGGCGGATTATAGTCGATCTGCGGCCGCTATTACGCTAGCTAAGGGTGTGCCATACGGGACGGTAATCGGCGTCAAACCTGTGACGTTTTTCACACTTCGTTCATGTGCCGGCGGCACCGGGAACCCGGCACTGCTACCCTGTCAGCGGCCGAAGAACGTAGAACAGGGACTGAGAATGGGCTTTGTCACCGAACAGTACCCGATCGTCAAGTCGCCGCCCGTACGCCTCACCATCAGCTCATCCGCCCGGCGCCGTCTGAAAAAGCGGATGGATCCTTCCAAGGACGCGCTGATGCTGCTGTGGGCGACGGACGCGGTGCACGATTCCCCGCACTGGCTGGCCAACGCGTGCCGGCGGTCGGACCTGCCGCAGGAAACCTACCAGACCGGCGTCGTGGCTTACGTGGACGGTGTGTCGCTCATCATCCCCCAGCGCCAGTACCTCGGGCAGCTCGACGGAAAGCGGCTCAGCTTCCGCCGGGGCGCCTGGGAGCTGCAGTAGGCACAGACCGGCGCCGGGCCCGGGCCAGCATTCCCGCGACCTACACCAGTTCCGGTATCCCTGGCCGGGCGATCCGGCAACGCCCCGTTCGCAGCGCAAAACCCCAAACGTTGTACCGCGGTAGCGGCGGCGCCTGCACCTGATTGATGTCGCAACTGTCGCGCGCGACTCGTCAGCGACAGGTATAGTGCAATAGTTCCGGACTATTGTGGGCGCAGCGGTCATCCACGTAGCGCTATCCGGAAAGCCACCCATTGACTTTAGATCGGCGTGTGCAAGTATTTTCACAGACGAAGTCTGGGGTTCCCGCAGTCATTGACGGACGTCTCTGGTCTATGCTACGGGTAGTGGGTCAAGCGCTCGTGAGGAATGAGAAGTGCGATCTCACGGTCGTTCCCGACACCTGATAGTGGCTTCCAGTGCCTCAGGGGTGCATTGCGAAAAAAACAGGAGGATGCGATTGTGAGAAAAACAGTTCAGCTGTTGATACTTGGTGCATTTTCGCTCGGGTTGTCGGCCGTATCGGCCGCGCCCGGACTTGACGAGATCCCGGCCGAGACGCGCGCCAAGGTCTACAACCCGAAGCTGATGGACCCGGCGCAGCCGCTGGGGCCGAGCGCCTTTCGGGACTGGAAGAGTCCCCGCAAGCCGCCGTGGACCATCGGCTACGCGAGCACCTATGCCGGGAACACCTGGCGTAAAGGCGCGATGAAGCGGTTGCTGAGCGAAGTGCTGCCCAAGTGGCAGAAGCTCGGTCTGGTCAAAGACATCATCATTACCCAGTCGAACCTCAAGGACGCCCTGCAGATCCAGCAGATGCGTCAGCTCGTCGATCAGGGTGTGGATGCGATCATCATCTGCTGCTCCAACCCGACCGCGTTGAACCAGACGATCAAGTATGCGTTCGACAAGGGCGTGCCGACATTCTCTTTCACCGGCTATGTGACCTCTCCCCTGGCGGTGAACTCCTCGGTCAACTACCACCAGGCCGGCTATGAGGTCGGGCGCTGGATGGCCGAGGAAATCGGCGAGAAGGGCAACGTGCTCGTGATCGAGGGCATCCCGGGGTCGTCGGCGTCAGATTCCCAGAATGCCGGGGTGCTCGACGGGCTCAAGCAATCGCCCGGCATCAAGCTGGTGGGCAACATCAACCACATGTGGACGTCGCAGGTGGGTCAGGCAGAGACGCAGAAATGGCTCGCCACGCACCCGCAGCAGCTGGACGGTATCGCCGTGCAGTCTTCCGGCGAGACGGGCGTGCTGCAGGCGCTGCTGCAGTCGGGGCGCGAGATTCCGCCGATCTCGATTGGCGGCGAGCTCGGCGCGCTGTGCTACTGGCGCAACAACCCGGACTACATCAGCGCGGCGATCCAGACCTGGCCACCGGGCGATGACATCGAGCTCGGCTGGAACATCATGATGCGCACGATGCAGGGGCAGGGGCCGAAAATACAGTCCATCCTGGTGCCCACGGTGAAATCGTCGTTCGACGATATCAAAGCGATTCTCACCGAGAACTGCGACCGGAACTCGACCGACTGGCTGCACGTGGGTATAGATGCCTGGGGCGGGACCGACTACCTGGATCAGTTCTTCCTGCGCCCGGCGGACCCGGAAAAGTATGATCCTAAATCCCATTAGTGTGCCCTGGGAATGAACGGTGGGAAAGATACCGCGCTAATGGAACACGACAGCATCTCCGGCGTCCCGCCGGAGATGCTGTCCACGCTGCCCGGCGAAATCTACGTCAAAGACGTACGCAAATCGTTCGATGTCACCAAGGCACTGGACGGCTGTTCGTTCAGCGCCCATTTCGGCGAGATACACGCGATTGTCGGCGGCAACGGCTGCGGCAAGAGCACCCTGGCTAAAGTCCTGTCCGGCGTCCTGCCGGTGGATTCCGGCAAGGTGTCGATCATGGGGCACCACCCGGCCTCGCCGTCCGAGGCTCACAGGCTCGGCATTGCCACCGTGTTTCAGGAGGTCATGATCGCCGACGAGGCGACGGTGGTGGACAATCTGTTCGTTGGCACCGACGGCTTCTGGACCAGATCCATGCCGGCCAGCGAGAAGGTCAGCAGGGCGCGCGCGTTGCTGAGCGAGCTGGCGGACGAGGATGTGGACCCGTTCACGCCCGCGGGAAATCTGCCGTTGAGCATCAAGGCGTGGATAACCATCGGTCGCGCGCTGCTGTGCGAACCGAGAATCCTGATTCTGGATGAATCGTCCGCGGCACTGGATTTCGATTCGACGGAACGGCTGTTCACCAAGATGCGCGAGCTGCGCGACAAAGGGGCCGCGATTCTCATTGTCACGCACCGGATCGCGGAGCTGATCCGTATCAGCGACCGGGCGACGGTCATGCGCGACGGGCGCGATGTCGGGGTGCTGGAGAAGCACGAGATCACCGAGCAGAACCTGTTGAGCCTGATGACCGGGCGCGCCGAATCTGGCGGCAGCGCAGCGGCAGCACACAAGACGACGGGCCGGGACGTGGTGATGAGAACCAGCCACCTGAAAGTGTGGCCGCACGGCGGCCCGGTCGATTTCCAGCTGCTCAAAGGCGAGATCGTCGGCGTGACGGGGTTGGACGGACAGGGGCAGGATGATTTCGTCCGCATCCTGGCGGGAGTGGCGCAGGCAAGCGAGGGTTACCCCGAGATCCGCACGCACGCGCTCGACGGCTATCAGCCGATCAGGAGCCTGGAGGACGCAAGCCGTGGCGGCGTGGCGTTCGTTTCCGGCGATCGCAAGCGGGAAGGCATTCTGCCCAATCTGAGCATTTTCGAGAACCTGCTGTTTCCGCTGTACCGCAGCAGCACGCGCGTGCCGGTAGCCCGGTTTATCGACTGGCTGGGTCTGTCCAGTGTGTTCGACTGGGAAGTCGAGCGGCTGTCGATCAAGACCGGGCTGAAGTCGGACATGATTACTTCGCTCAGCGGCGGCAATCAACAGAAGGTGATGATCGGCCGCGCCTTTGCCCTGCATCCCAAGATTCTGGTGCTCGCCGATCCCGCCCGCGGCATCGACGTCGATACCAAGCGCGAACTCTATACGTACCTGCGCGAGTACGTAAGCGAGGGTAACTCCGTAATCTACATGTCCAGCGAACTCGAAGAATTCATCGGGTTCTGCTCGCGCGTGCTCGTATTTCGCGGCGGCAGCATATTCGGCACGTATGTCGACGACGAAGTGGAGCCGGTGGGCATTCTCGAGGGCATGTTCGGCCGCACGCGCGGGACACGGACCGGGCAGGCTCGCGAGCTGGACACCGGTCCGGCGCAGAGCGAACAGCACACGCGTGCAGACCCCTCGGTATCGCCGATTCATCAGGGGGTGACGCCCAATCCGTTCATCGGACAGCCGCCATTGACGGGCAACGACGTCGTCCATGTGAAGATCGTCGACTTCGACGTGGAGGAGCAGCAGCAGACAGACAAACACGACAAGATCAAGATTTCCTACTTCGACTGACGAACAACGGAGGCATGCACAGGGGAGCGCCGGATTTTACCGGTACCCGTGGCAATCGATCGTTACACACGTGAAAAACGACACTGAAAGCGATACATCTGCACCGATCAGCGAGCGCGCCGGCTATACCGGCAGCGATGCGGCGCACTTTACGAAGTTGATGAGTTTCACCGATACCGCAGCGCCGGCGCGCGCACAGGCTACGCCGGTCTCGGCGCTGCCCGATGCGGGTCTGCTCACCTACACCGAAAGCGATCTACGCGAGTTCGAAAAGCTGACAGCGTCCTTGAGCCGCTACCGGCGGCCGCGCCAATCGGCCCGGTCGACCGATGCCTTGAAAGAGAACGCCGGCTACACGGATTCCGATAACCGCCTGTTCGAAAAAATGATGCCGCTCGGCCGGAACGCGGCGGCCACGGCGCCGCACGATGCGGGCGGAACACCGCCGGCAGCAACCCACGCGGTTACCTATACGCGGAAGGATCTGGAGGCGTTCGGCAAACTCGCGTACGACCGTCCAGACGATCAGCAGGACCACAGCGATGAACCGGATCGGCAGCGGCCGCGTAACGATCGCAACGTCGGCGCGATAAGAATTGTCGATTCCGACCGCGAGAACGCCAGGCAGCGCGAAAACGGGAGACGGGGAAACGCGGGCATGAAGGTCCGTTTCTTCGATTAGCGGCGATGCGAGGCAGGAACTTATGCGCACCCAGTACCGCTTAGGCATCGACGCCGGCGGCACGTTTACCGATTTCGTGCTGGCCGATCGCGTGGCCGGCACGGTGGATATCTACAAGGCACTGTCCACGCCGGGTGATCCGACCGAAGCCATAAAAAGCGGCCTGCAGCTGATCGCGGAGGACCTCGGTGTCAACGAGCGAGACGTGATCTCGCAGTGTGATCTGTGCATCAACGGCACCACGGTCGGTTTGAACGCGCTGATACAGCACAAAGGCGCAAAGACCGGGTTGATCTGCACGGCCGGGCACGAGGACTCGATCGAGATCCGGCTGGGGCACAAGGAAGACGGCTACCGCTACGATCCCGAGTATCCACCGGCGGTGATGCTGGTGCCCCGCTACCTGCGGTGCGGCGTCCGGGAACGCGTGATTTCCAACGGCGACGTCAAGGTGCCGATGCGCGAAGAGGACGTGCGTGAGGCGTGCAGACTGTTCCTGAGGGAGGGCGTGGAGGCGGTCGCGATCTCCTTTATCTGGTCGGTGCTGAATCCAGCACATGAGACCCGCGCTGCGGAGATCGTACACGAGATGATGCCCGGTGTGATCCTCACGGTCGGCAGCGAGTTGTACCCCCAGGTCCGCGAGTACACGCGCACCTCCACCGCGATTACCAACGCGTATCTCGCGCCGATTCTGAAGTCGTATGTCGCCTCTATAGACGACTACTTCACGATGCTGGGTGCAGTCAATCCGGTGCGTTACTTTCAGTCCAACGGCGGTCTGGCTATCGGGCAGGTGATGACCGACAGGTCGGTGTATGCGATCAATTCCGGACCCGCGTCCGCGCCGCAGGCGGCGCTCACCGTCTGTCAGCCGTTCGGCCATAAGAATGTGATCACCGTCGACATGGGCGGCACATCGTTCGACATCACGCTCGCGCGAGACGGCAACACCAACCTGAACAAGAACATCGATTTCCTGCGCTACCGCATCGGCGTGCCCATGATCCAGGTGGAGACCCTGGGTGCCGGCGGCGGCTCCATCGGGTGGATCGACGAGATGGGGTTGCTGCAGATGGGGCCGCAAAGCGCCGGTTCCGATCCGGGCCCGGCGTGCTACGGGCGCGGCGGCGTCGAGCCGACCGTTTCCGACGCGAACCTGGTGCTCGGCTATCTGAATCCGGAGGGCCTGGTGGGCGGCCGCGTTCCGCTGAGCTACGACAAGTCCTACCGTGCCATCGAAGAGAAAATCGCCCGGCCGCTCAACATCTCGGTGGAGAAAGCGGCGCACGGCATGTTTACCATCGTGAACAACAACATGGTGAACGGGATCCGCCGTGTGTCGGTCGAACGCGGATACGACCCGCGTGATTTCGTGCTGGTCGCCGCCGGGGGTGCCACCGGCGCACACATCACGGCGCTGGCGACCGAGATCGGCATAGACACGATTATCGCCTCCAAGCTGAGCTCCGGGCTTTGCGCCTACGGGCAGATCATCTCGGACGTCAAGTACAACTACATGGCGACCATCCCGGTACGGCTGGAAGGCGACGATACGTATGCGCGCGTCAACGCGCTGTTCAAGGAGATCGAGTCGAAGGGCGTCGAGCATCTCAGGTCGGACGGGTTCTCCGACGCCGATATCGACATCCAGCGCAGCATGGAAATGCGCTATGTGGGGCAGATTCACGAGTGCACCGTCGATATCGGCACTTTCGAGATAGACGCCCAGACCATCGAGCAGGTCAAAGACGCCTTTCACGACCGTCACGAGCAACTGTTCACCTACGCGGAACGGCACAATCCGGTTGAGCTGGTGAACATCGAGAGCACGCTCTACGACCGGGTGGAGCGGCCGAATCCGGCCGAGCTGAGCGGTGGCGCGCGTATCGAGGATGCCCTCAAGGGGCATCGTAACCTGATCTTCTCGGACGATGGCAAGGTGAGCAACGTGCCGGTTTACGACGGCGCGAAGTTCGGCGCCGGCAGCCGGGTCAGCGGACCGGTGGTCGTCGAGGAGGAAACCGCAACCCTGGTGGTGCAGCCGGGGTGGCAGATCGAGTTGCACAAGAGTGCTTCGTACACACTAACCAGGGTGCGCTAACTGTGTCACAAGTAGATCCCATCACTTTGTCGGTAGTCCGGGGCGTGCTGGAAACGACGCAACGGGAAATGACGCTGGCGCTCGAGAAAACCGGCCGCTCCAGTGTCTTCAACCTGGGCCACGACTATTCGACCGCGATGTTCAACGCGGTGCCCGAGATGATCATGCAGGGGCAGGACATCCCGATTCATCTCGGTTCGCTGATGCCGGCCATGAAGGCGGTGGCGCGCTACTTCGAGGGCGATCTTTACGAGGGCGATCTGCTGCTGCATAACGATCCCACCTATATGGGTAGTCACATCCTCGACATGTGCATGTACAAGCCGGTGTTCTACAAGGGCGAGCACGTATTCTGGACCGTGTGCAAAGGGCACCTGACTGACATCGGTGGACCGGTGCCTGCCGGTTACAACCCCGATGCCAAGGAGATCTACGGCGAAGGACTGCGCGTCCCCCCCATAAAACTGTGGGACAGGGGCGAGCCGCGCCGTGACGTGCTCAACCTGGTACTCACCAACATGCGTGCGCGCCGCGATCAGGAAGGCGACTTCAACGGGCTCATAGGTGCCTGCCAGGTGGGTGAGCGAAACCTGGTGAACATGCTGGAGAAATACGGCGTCGAGCAGGTCAAGCTGTGCATCGAGGAACTGCTTTCGATGGCGGACCGTCACATGCGTTCGCTGATGCGGGAAGTGCCGGACGGTAACTACTCGGGCACCGCCGTCCTGGAGGACGCGGGCCACAGTTTCGGCGACATCGAGATCACCGCTGATCTCACCATCAAAGACGACAACTGTCACATCCGTATCAGCAGCCCGCCGCAGGTGCCGTATTTCATCAACTCGTACGAGGGAAATTCCTACTCCGGGGTATACCTGGGCGTAATGATGTTCGCGCAGCTTCCGCCACCGTACAACGAAGGCCTGTACCGCTGTGTAACCGTCGACATGGGCGATAAGGGCACCTTGTGCAACGCCGAGGAGCCGGCGCCGCACGTCAATTGCACCACCACACCGATGGAGACGTTGACTGACGCGGTGCGCCTCGCGTTCGAGCAGGCGGCGCCGGACAAGGTGAGCGCATCCTGGGGACACACGAACGGCTGCAACATCGCCGGCTGGGACTCGCGAACGAGCGAGGAGTACGTGACCATGGTGCTGGCGACGCTCATTTCCGGCGCGGGCGCGACGCCGCAGCAGGACGGCTGGCATGCCTGCGGCCCGCAGTCGTGCTTTGGCGCCCTCACGTCCGGCGATGTCGAGCTGATCGAGTACTCATACCCGATCATCATTCACCGCTACAGCCTGATGACGGATTCCGGCGGCGCCGGGCGGTTCCGCGGCGGCTCGGGGACCTGCTGGGAGGTCGAGCCGATCGACGAGCCGATGACATTCGTGATGTTCGGCGAGGGCCGCCGGCTACCGGCGATGGGTGCGGCCAACGCCAGGTCGACCCTGGTCGATTCCAAGGTCGGCCGCGTGGAATTCACACGCGGGGCCGATGTCGAGGTCGTGCGCAAAAACGTGATTGCGACCATTCAGCCCGGTGAGACGGCGGCCAACAAGAACCCGGGCGGCGGCGGCTACGGCGACCCGTTCGATCGGCCGGTCGAAAGTGTGGTGTGGGACGTGAAGAACGGCCTGGTTTCGCTGGAGGGTGCGCGCGAAGACTACGGCGTCGCGATCAGGGATACCGAGTCGCTCGACGTCGATGCCGCCGCCACGCAGCGGCTGCGCGGCGACCGGCCGTCGCGGCGCACGACGCATGTCGTGAAACCCGCTGAACCGGTGCGGGTGCCGACGCGTCCGGTCGACAACGATCGTCACGTGGCCCGAGCCCCCGACCCGTCGATGAACCGGCCGCCGGCAAACCCGCCGCCGGCGCACAATCCGGGGCACAACCACGATGCGAAGCGCTACGGGCCGCTGAGCGGCGCCGACGTCGGGTACATCAAGATCGTCGACTTCGACAAGCCGCAGGCGGACGGAAAAGAGCCGAGGAAAGGCATCAAGATCCGCTATTTCTGAAGCACCAGCGTTGTGAAAAATTGAAACTGCAGGCACCGTGTTCCGCTACCGGAAACCTCGGGCAATGAGTGACGTCGAGCTGAAACAGACCGCTACCGGTACCGGGACCAATACTTACCTGATGGTGCCGATACTGATCTTTTTCGGTTTGCTGATCTTTGCCGTGATCCGCGGACCGGCGCTGATCTCGAATGCCGGTATCGGCAGTGCGGTTATCGTGGTCGCGCCGCTGGTGCTGGCCACTTATGCACTGACGATCATCGTCATGTCGGGTCGGGCCAGCGTCGATCTTTCGATCGGTCCGCTGATCGGCTTCATCAACGTCGGGATGATCCAGCTGTTCGCGGCCGGCTTCATGGATTCGCCGATCGCGTTTTTCCTGTACGCCATGGGGGTCGGTATCGCCTATCAGGTGTTGCAGGGTCTGATCATCATCTTCGTGCGGGTGCAGCCGATTATCGTCTCGTTGAGCGGCTACCTGGCCCTGGTGGGTCTGAATCTGGTGATCATGCCGCGCCCCGGCGGTGTCGCGCCGGAATGGATGTTCCCCTGGGGCAGCGGCACGACGATTTTCTCGGCCATGCTCGTGATACTGGTGCTGGCGACCATTGCCTGGTACATCATTGCCCGAACGGCGTTCTTCGGGCATCTGCGCATGATGGGTTCCGATGAACGTGCGGCCTACACCAGCGGCGTGCACATCAACTGGGTGCGCCTGGGCGCGCACGCCATCGGGGGCGTGTACGCCGGCCTTGCCGCAATCGCCTTCACCTCCCTGATCAGCTCCGGCGACCCGACTCAGGGCACGACCTATACTCTGATGGCAGTAACCGCCCTGGTGCTGGGTGGGGCCAATCTCGCCGGCGGTCGTGGCGGGGCGTTCGGTTCGCTGCTGGGCGCCCTGAATATCTACCTGATCACTTACGTGCTGTCGACGTTCAACTTCGGTATGGTGCAGAGCTTTGTTACCGACCTGGCTTACGGTGCGATGCTGGTGGTTTCGCTGCTCATCAGTGTCGCTGTGCCGCTTATCCAGAAACGCGTGAGAAACCTCTCGCCCCTGGTGTTTTTCGTGATTCTCACGGTGATCGCGCTCGGCGTGATCATGCACACCTCCATGGATCAGACGCTGGAACCGCTGGTCGGGGTATCTGCGTCTTCGTATGTGATTCTCGACGACGGTGGTGTCGCCCAGGTGACCGGCGCCGCGGGCGCTGAGCATTACTCACCCGGTACCTACGTCCTGTTCATCATCATCGGCGTGGTGGCGGTCGTTTACGCGTTCCGGATCCTGTTCAAGCACGTCAACGCGCCGATGATCGCGTTCATGATTCTGGTGGCGGTGGCCGCGCTCGGCCTGATCTTCAATCCGGGTGAGCCGGTGGAGGCGGAAACCCCGGCAGTGGCGGAACCGACTGGCCTGGATGCTTACGCCCCGGCCTTCTTCGCGCTCGAAACCGTCGAGGAAGGTGGCGACGTCGACGAGGTCGTCGCGCAAACGACGTATGTGGTGATCGGCGTTTCGGGCGTCGTGCTGCTCGCGTCGCTGATCATCCTGGTGATGCTGCCGCAGGTGACCCTGCGCACCAAGCGTATCGCGATGTTCCTGTTTGCCGCGGCCGTTGCCGTGATCGCCGTGGGCGCACTGTTTTTCACTGGCGGGGAAGGCGGGTATCTGGCGAGCACCCTGTCAGGCGAAATCTACGCGGTGCTGCTGGTCGGTGTGGGACTGTTCATTATCACGGCACCGCTGGTGCACATCAAACTCGGCAATGTATCCAACGTCTTCATCGTTGCAATGGGTGTGCTGGCTTTCATTTCGGTTTACTTTTTTACCACCCCCGGCACGCTGCCCGACGATCCGGCGGCGCGGGAGGCGGCGGGGTATGCTGCCCCTGTCTTTGCAACGGCAGCAGCGCCCGCGCCGGCGGCGGCGGACATTGCGTACCCCGAGCCGGCCAGATTGCACCTGGACACCGGGGGCATGGCGACGTACACGCAGCTCGCCTACAGCGCGTTCATCATCGTGCTGCTGCACGTGTTTCTGCGTATCGCCATGGGCGAAACCAGCTTTCGCAGTTTCTGGCGCTACTGGCACATAGTGATACCGGCCGCGTTGCTGTGGGGGGCGCTGTTCTACGTGGTAGGGGTTCCATTGTGGTACATCGCCGCGGTCATCGGCGTGGCGGCCATCTCCGCGCCTAACGTGATGCACATAATCAGTACGTACTCCATCAGGCAGGGCCGGGATGTATCGATCAGTCAGTGGTCGGGTTAGCGGTGCGGGGCCGGGGTCGACTGGAGCGGGTGACATGAAAAGAACGGCTTTCTCGTTTTTCAAATGGCTCGGTTTCATCGTGGCCGCCGCCGTTGCGGGCGTCAGTGCGATTCTGGGTGCGATCGAGGGTGTGCCCATGCAGCACATCCTGTTCTACGCATTGGCCGTGTTCGCGCTGATCGCATGGGGGTGGCACCACTTTTCCGTGCGCTGGATCCATCCTTCCGATGCCCTCGCCGTCGCCGACGGCACGCGCCACGGGCAGCCGGTCCCCGTCAGGGAGAAACAGGATCACGGCTACGAGCCGGGCTATCTGCGTCAGCTGATCTCGCGGAACAAGGGCGGTTTCATTGCGCTGCTGCTGCTCGCCGCGGTGTTCATCGCGGCGGCTTTTGCGATCGACGGATTCTTCCAATGGCGCAGCATTCTCTCGGTCGTCGTATTCGTTGCGTTCATCGTTATCGCCTACATCCTCAACAAATTCGCGAAAAAGAACAAGAGTGCGTTCATCGGGCTCACCGTGTTGATCGGCCTGTTCGTGATCGGCTCGCTGCTGGTCGAAGGTTTCCTGTCCACCTTGAACATCAAGTCCATGCTGGTGTTCGCATCGTTCCTTGGTCTGGCCTGCATCGGCCAGACGCTGGTGGTGCTGCTGGCGGGGCTGGATCTGTCCATACCGTTTGTCATCGGGTCATCCAACATCGGTCTGCTGTATCTGCTGACCCTGGGGACCCCGCCATGGATCGCGTTTATCGCGATTCTGCTGATCGGCGCGGGGATAGGGTTCGTCAACGGTATGCTGAGTTTTCGCCTGCAGGGCCAGGCGCTGATCCTCTCCCTGGGGGTGGGTTTCGCGGTGTCCGGCGGCACCCAGATACTGACCAGTATCGGTACGGCTTTCGGCGGTAACGTGTTCGGGACCGTGCCCCCGTGGCTGTCGAATCTCGCGGCCACCAACGGGAAGTTCTTCGGGCTGGATTTCCCGCCGGTGGTGGTGATCTGGGTCGTGGCATCGATCATTCTCATTGTCGGACTGCGTACCACTACCTGGGGGCGTAACCTTTATGCGCTCGGCGGCAGCCGCACGGCTTCCTCCCGCCTGTTGATATCGGAACGTGCTTACTGGGTGGCGGCCTACTGTATCAGCGGGCTGATGTCCGCGTTCACGGGTGCGCTTTTGCTGGGCTGGAGCGGCGGCGGGTTCATCGGTGTTGGCAATTCGTATCTCTTCATGACCATTGCGGCGGTTGTGGTAGGCGGAACCTCGTTGCTCGGCGGGTGGGGCGGCTACGGCTTCACCGTCATCGGCGTTCTCGTGCTGCAGGTGCTGACGTCGTTTCTGGTCGGCATCGGGCTGAGCTTCGAAGGGCAGCAGTTCGTGTTCGGGCTGTTGATCCTGCCGATGGTGGCGCTGTACGCACGCTCACCGCACATAAGAACACAGATCTAGCGCTGAAGGGGATAAAGCGCGGGTCCGGCAAATAAAAATGCATAACCGGGAAAGTTGATGAACAAGATGCTATTACCGACTGACGTCGTTGGTGGGTCGTTCTGGCTGCTGTCGATGGCCATGATCGGTGCGGCGATTTTCTTTCTGCTGGAAAGGAACAAGGCCGCCGCCCGGTGGCACACGACGATGACCCTGCTGGGCGTCGTGATGCTGGTATCCGCCGTTCATTACTACTACACCAACAACATGTGGCTCAGCACCGGGACCGCGCCGATCATCGTGCGCTACATCGACTGGGTGTTGACGCACCCCATGCAGGTAATCCTGTTCTACGTCGTCCTTACAGCGGTCACCAGCGCGTCCACGGCACTGTTCTGGCGGCTGTTGATCGGCTCGCTGGTGATGGTGATCGGCGAGTTCCTGGGTGCGGCCGGGTACATGAGCGCTACCCTCGGGTTCCTCATCGGGCTGGTCGGCTGGCTGTACATACTCGGTGAGCTGTACATGGGTGAGGCGGGCCGGGTTAATGCCAAGAGCGGCAACGACGCAACGCATCTGGCATTCAACGGACTGCGGCTGATATTGACCATCGGCTGGGCGATCTACCCGCTCGGGTACTTCATCGAACACCTGGGCGGCGGCGTAGATACGAACAGTCTGAACATTATCTACAACCTGGCGGATTTTCTGAACAAGATAATCTTCGGTTTCGTGGTCTATAGAGCCGTGATGAACGATACCAGGGTGAACAAATAACACGTTGTGAGCCAGCAACGACTCACAAACGAGAAGAAGTAATCAGGATAGTAGGAGCATGAAACTATGACTGGTGCAGACATTATTGCTGTAATCATACTGATTGCACTTGCCATTGCCATTGCAGTCTATCTGTTGCACTGGCTGTACCGCCGGTCGTCCAAAGAAGTGTCTTTTGTGCGCACCGGCCTCGGCGGCGAAAAAGTCGTGATCAGCGGTGGTGCTTTCGTCCTGCCGATCATTCACAACGTGACCACGGTCGGCATGCGCACACTGCGCATCGAGGTGCGGCGGGGCGGCGAACGCTCGCTGATCACCAAGAATCGGATGCGCGTCGAGCTGGTGGCCGAGTTCTACGTGCGTGTCCGCCCCACTATCGAGGCGGTGGCCACGGCGGCGCGCTCGCTCGGGCGGCGTACGCGCGAGCCGGACAGCCTGCGCGAGCTGGTGGAAGGCCGGTTTGTCGACGCCCTGGGTATCGTTGCCGCGCAGATGAGCATGGATGAAATGCAGGAGAAGCGCGGCGAATACGTGAAAGCGGTAAAGGGCCTGGTCGAAGAATCCTTGAGCCAGACGGGGCTAGAGCTCGAAGCCGTTTCCCTGACCGGGCTGGACCAGGCGGATCTGGAAGTGTTCAACCCCTCCAATGCGTTCGATGCAGAAGGTCTGACACAGCTCACGGAGCAGATCGAATCCAGAAAGAAAAAACGTAACGATATCGAGCAGGACACGGCGATCCTGATCCGTAACAAAAACCTCGAAGCCGAAAAAATGGCGCTGGATATCGACAGGGAAAGTGAGTTCTCCCGCCTCGCACAGGAACGCGAGATCGCCAAGCAACGTGCCAGAGAGCGTACCGAGATGACCGCCGAACGCGCGAACCAGGAGCGCGAAGCTGAGCAGGCCCAGATCAAGGCAGACGAAGAGGTCGAAAAAGCGCGCATCTCGCAACAACAGGCCATTGAAGTGGAGCGTTCCTTGCGCGAGCACCGACTCACCCTGGAGGTCGAGGAACGGCGTAAACGACGCAACGAGGTCGAGAAAGAGACGGAAATCGAGATTCGGGAGAAAAACCTGGAAGCCGAGGTCAAGTCGCTGAGTATCGACAGAGAGGCCGAGTATGCACGCCTGCAGCAGCAGCAGGAGATCGCGGTACGCAGGGCCAAGCAGAAAGCCGATGTGGTGAAGGAGGAGGCCGAGCGATTCCGTGAGGCGGAGCAGGCGCAGATCAAGGCACAGGAAGACGTCAAGAAGGCGCAGATTGCGCAGCAGCGAAACCTCGAAACGGTACGTATCGAAAGCGAGGAAAAAACCAAGGCACGCGAAATCGAGAAACGCAAGCAGCTGCAGCTCGAAGAGCAGGAACGCGAGATCGCCGTCACCGACAAATCAAAGCTGGTGCTGAAGGCCAACGAGGAGCAGGAGCTGGCGCGCGCGAAGACGGCCGAGGCGGAGGAGAAGGTGGCCTCGGCCCGGGAGCTGGAGGTAGCCGAACGCAAGAAGAAGATCGAGCTCATACATGCCGCACAGCAGGTGGAACGCGAGGCGATACAGCTCACAACGCTGGCGAGGGCGGAGAAAGAGGCCTCGCAGGAGCGTGAGCAGGCAGACAAGTACGCGTCGCTGGCGGCAAAGCTGCGCTACGAGGTCGACGCGGCGGGCAAGCAGCTGCTCAACGAGGCCGAGAACATGCGCAGCGACGCCAACCGCCGCAGCGCGCTGCGCATGCAGCTGGCCAGAAACCTCGATTCCATCATCCGCGAAGCGGTCAAGCCGATGCAGAACATCGACGCCATCAAGATACTCGAGGTGAACGGGCTGCCGGGTTTCAGCGACGGGCAGCCGCTCGGCAGGGGCGGAGACGGCAGCGGCGGGAGCACAGCTCCCGACGGGGACGGGGGCGGCGTGGTGCGGGGCAGCCTGGCCGACAACGTCGTGAATTCCGCGTTGCGTTACCGCGCGCAGATGCCGTTCGTCGACAATCTGTTGCAGGAGATAGGCATGTCGCCGGGTGAGATCAGCAACATCAGCAACATCCTCGGCGGCTTCGACAAGCAGATCACCGACGAGAGTGCCCCGCACGGGGGGGAGGCGAAGAAGCCGACCCGCAGAACCAAGAAAAGCTGAAGCGGCGATTGAAGAGTACGCAACATGAAGCAAGACATCAAAAGCTGGGCGGACAAGTACGAAAGCCTGACCAACGGCGACGAGACGATCGGGGCCATGGCCAAGTATTACACCTGCTCGTTCATGTTCGATATGGGTGAGTGCAAGGTCATCATCGAGATGCACGACGGCAAGGTGAAGCACATCAACACCGATCCAGGCCCGCTCGACGCTTACGACTTTGCGCTGCGTGCCTCCGCTGCGACCTGGCGCGAGTTCGCTCAACCCATGCCCAGGCCGATGTTTCACGGCATCTGGGCGGCGAGCTTTCGCGAAGACCTGAAGATCGAGGGCAATCACCTGGTGCTGATGAAAAACCTTCGTAACTTCACGGTTCAGTTCGAGTTGCTGCGCAGAAGCGGAGTGCCCGTGTAGGACCAGCACGCCGTAAAACGCAAAACGCGCAATCCCAAGGACCCATGACATGGTAAAGCATTCGCCGGTTACCGGCCGTTACGTAACGATCGACGTCGACGGCAAAGAGTATAAAGTCTTCTATCTGCACAACGGGCAGGGTCAGCCGTTGATCTGTCAGCACACTGCCGGTTGCCACAATCACCAGTGGCGCGGGTTGCTCGAGGACGACGAGATCACACGTAACTACAATGTGATCGCCTACGATTTGCCTCGGCACGGGAAATCCGACCCGCCGCATAACACCGAGTGGTGGAAGGAAGAGTACAAGCTCACGGCCGATCACTACTGCAATTTCATCGTCAAGCTGTGTGACGCGCTCGAGCTCAAGGAGCCCATCTTCATGGGGTCGTCGTTCGGTGGCAACGTCGCGCTGCAACTCGCGTTACGCCGGCCTGACCGGTTCAAGGCCGTGATACCGGTGGAGGCCGCCGACTATGCACCGGGGTTTTATCTGGACTGGTGGCGGCACCCGCACGCAAACGCTGCTCAGGTGTGCGGCAGCGGCGTATGGGATCTGATGGCGCCGCAGTCGCCGGAGATGGACCGCTGGTTGACCTGGCACTACTACACGCAGGGCTCGGAAGCGTTCAAGGGCGACCTCTATTTTTACTCGGTGGACCACGATTTGCGCGACGAGCTGCACAACATCCAGGGGCGAAAATGCCCGGTGATCATGATGACGGGGACCTACGATTATCTGACGCC
Organism: Chromatiales bacterium; assembly: GCA_024644045.1. Lineage (GTDB taxonomy): Bacteria > Pseudomonadota > Gammaproteobacteria > JAHELT01 > JAHELT01 > JAHELT01. The sequence goes on from JAHELT010000047.1 coordinate 25,043, forward strand.
GCCCGAGGCCACGGAGAACACCGCGCGGCAGATAAAAGGCGGGGTTTACATCGAGATGACGGACATCGGCCACTTCCCGATGAGCGAGAACTACGACGTGTTCCGGGTCTACCTGAAGGAGGCGCTGCGCATCATTCGGGAACGCACGGATTGAACGTGACGGACCCTATGCGTACAGCCGTCATAACGGTCAGTAACAACAAGAATCGGGCACCAGCGTGGCGGTAAAAGTATTTGCGATGACCTGCGGTTGGCTGACCTCCGACCTGAACATGATGCTGTCCGGGAAAGAAGGAAAGATCCGTTTCCCGGTGCCCGCTTACCTGATCGACCATCCGCGCGGCCAGGTGCTGTTCGACACCGGACTGCACCCGCAGTGCGAGCACGATGCAGGCGGGAGAATCGGGTTCCTCGCCAATTTCTTCAAGGTTCACTTCCGCGCAGGTGAGGACATCCGCTCGCGCCTGGAGCAGCTGGATGTCGACGCGCACAGAATCGAGTTCCTGATCAACTCGCACCTGCATTTCGACCATACGGGCGGCAACGAGCTCGTCCCCAACGCCCGCGTTATCATTCAGGAACGTGAGTGGGAGGCAGGACACACGCCGGAGTTCATCAAGGCCAACGGCTATGCGCCTGCGGACTACGACCATGGCCATCTGGTGCAGAAGGTCAACGGTGAGCACGACCTGTTCGGCGACGGGAGGATCGTGACGATTCCGACCTTCGGCCACACACCCGGGCACCAGTCACTGAAAGTAAGGCTGGATTCCGGCGATGTGGTGTTGACGGCCGACGCCTGTTACCTGAAGGAAACCCTGGTCAATCTGCATCTGCCGAATCTGGTTCACGACCGCAGCCAGATGCTCGACTCGCTGCTGCTGCTGCGCAGGCTGGAAAGGGCCGGCGCCAGAATCTTCTACGGTCACGACCCGGAGTTCTGGGCGCAGGTGCCCCAGGCGCCGAGGCAGATAGTGTAGTGGGCGGCGTTCGCGAGATACCGGCCGCGACGGCGTCGTGCGCGGAAACGGTGGGCTGAGACTGTGTCCGACCGTGCCGTATGGTTGTTGATTTTCGTGATGCTTTACTGGGCGTACTGCTTGTTCTGGGGGGTGCGCGCCATGCGCCGGGCGCACACTGCCAGCGACTACTTTCTCGCAGGACGAAACCTCTCGCCCTGGGTGTTTGCGCTGGCCGCCACCGCGGTGTCTTTTGCAGGCTGGACGTTCATCGGGCACCCCGGGCTGGTGTTCCGCGACGGTTTTCAGTTCGTGAATGCCTCATTCTACGCCGTAGCCGTCCCGCTCGGCGGCGTCGTGCTGCTCAAACGGCAGTGGATGCTGGGCAATCGGTTCGGCTACATGACGGCGGGCGAAATGCTCGCCGACTATTTCGGCGGCAACGTGCTCCGTTTCGTGTCGGTAGGTATCGCACTGCTTTTCGGCGTGCCGTTCGTGGCTATTCTGTTCGGCGCCTCCGGGTTTCTGATCAGCGAGCTGACGGACCACGCGGTCTCACGCAACGTGGCGATGTGGGTGCTGTCAGCGGCTGTGCTGCTGTATGCCGTTACCGGAGGCATGCAGGCGGTGGCTAAGATCGCCGTCGTGCAATGCGTGTTGTTCGCGCTGGGTGCAGTGGTGCTGGGACTGTACGCGCTGACGGCGGTTGGCGGATTCGATGCGCTGAACACCGGTCTGGCCAGTATCGCGCAGAACTCGGCAGGTCTGTGGGGAACCACCAACGGTTCCGGGGGCGGCAACTACCCGGGCTATTTTGCCATCCCGGGCGTCATCCAGTGGACCGCCGGACTGGGCGTCGAGGCCCCCTCGGGCGGGCCCTGGACGGCGATCATGTGCCTCACCTTCATGCTGTCGTTGCTGGGTATCCAGGCCTCGCCCAGCTTCTCCGTGTGGGGCTTCTCGAGCCGCTCGCCGCGCGGTTTCGCGATTCATGCGGTCTGGTGCGCGGCGTTCTGCGTCGGCATCATCATGTTCGTGTTCGCGACGTTTCAGGGCCTCGGTGCGCATCTGCTAGGTGCCAATGCCGAGCTCAACGAAGCCGGTCTCGCAACGGCGCAGCTGCTGCCGGTGTTGGGCGAAAACCAGCAGAACGAGCTCGTCGCACAGTACATCCACCTGATCGGCGATGGATTTCCGTGGCTGATAGGGGCGCTCGCCGTATGCGCCATAGCTGCGCTTCAGGCCACCGGCGGCGCGTTCATGTCCACTACCGGCAGCATTCTCACTCGCGATATCTACACGCGTTACCTGCAACACGATGCCGACCACGTCAGACAGAAGCTCGTCGGCCGGCTCTGTACCGCCCTGGTGTTTCTCGCCGCGATGCTGCTCGCGACCTATTCCATGGAGGCCACGGTGCTGCTCGGCAGCCTGGCGATTGCATTCGGGTTCCAGCTCTGGCCCACGCTACTGGCGGTTACATGGTTTCCCTGGATCACGCGTCCGGCGGCAATCCTGGGCCTGTTTGCGGGGCTGGTGGTGGTCGTCATGACCGACGCGCTGGGGCAGAAGCTCACCGGGGGTGCATTGCCCTGGGGCCGCTGGCCCTGGACCATACACTCCGCCGCCTGGGGCATGTTCTTCAATGTGGTAGTGGTGCTGATCGTTTCCGCCGCCACCCGTACGGACGCGGACCGCGCGCGGCGCAACGCCTATCACGCGTTTCTCAACGAGTACGGGACGATGACGTTTCGCCGGCGCTGGCTGAAACCCGTTGCCTGGATCATGGTGATGGTGTGGACGTTCTTCGCGATCGGGCCGGGTGCCGTGATCGGCAACATTCTGTTTGGCGAACCGAACGGCGGCTACGAGGCCTGGTACTTCGGAATGCCCCCCATCTGGGCGTGGCAGATCATCTGGTGGACGCTGGGGGTGGGCATGATCTGGTACCTGGCCTACAAGATGGAGCTGTCTACCGCGCCGGAAAAGGAAATCGAGCGCCTCGGCAACGCGGCAAGGTACTGACGTCAGAGTTCAGTCTGGGGAAACAATAATGTTAAGAATTACAGGGTATAGCGACAAATATTCTGTGTGTCCGGGGGACAGCCTCACCTTCTACGTCAACTCTGAGGACAACGAGGAGTACGACGTGCAGCTGGTGCGCCTGATTCACGGCGATACCAATCCCGAGGGTCCGGGGTACAAGGAGGAGGAGATAGGCGCACCCTGCAATCAGAGCTACACCGGCCGCAACCAGCGCATCCACGGCGGCTCCTATGTCATCGTTCCACAAGACACCCGCCTGAACGTCGAGAGCTTCACCCTGCAGGCGTACATTTTCCCCACGACGCCCGACAAAGGCCGCCAGGGACTGCTTACCAAGTGGGTGGAAGACCGCGCCAGCGGGTACGGACTGTTCATCGATGACGAGGGCTGCCTGTGCGTTCAGATCGGCGACGGCAAAGGCCTGGTCATGAACCTGTCGAGCGGCAAGAAGCTGATGCGCAAGGTCTGGTACCTGGCCGCAGCCAGTTATGACGCCGACAGCGGCAGAGTTTCCCTGTACCAGGAGCCCGTGGTCACGCCGACCAACGGCGGCCTCGGCCTGTCGTTGCTGTACCCCGCCGACGAAACCACCGCTTTCGTCGAAGCGATCAACAGCATGCGTCCCGGGGTGACCGATGCGCCCTTCCTGATCGCCGCCTCCACCCTGGTGGAGCGATCCGGGCGAACGATCTTCGAAGCGCACTACAAGGAAGCGACCAGTCCGGTGGAGCTGCCGGAGCAGACCTGCGTGTACAACGGCAAGATCGATCGCCCGAGGCTCAGCCGGCGCGCCCTGTCCAAGGCCGAGATCGAGTCTCTGGCCCGTGCCTACAAAGGATGTGCGGCGGACCTTCGTAACGACGTGGTCGGCGCCTGGGATTTTCATGCCAACATCACGAAGCACATCGCGTCCACTTACGTGATTGACACGTCGACGAGCGTGCTCAACGGCTACGCCGTCAACCTGCCGGCACGCGGCATGACAGGCTTCAACTGGACCGCGGACGAGATCGTCTACCACCACTGCCCCGAGGAGTACGGGGCGATTCACTTCCATGACGACGATATCGATGACGCACGCTGGGACATGGACTTCGAGTACACCGTGCCGGACGGGCTGAAAAGCGGCATCTACGCTGCGCGGTTGCGCATCGGCGGCGAAGATTCGCCCGAAACCGAGGACTACATTCCGTTCGTCGTGCGCCCGCCGCGGGGGGAGACGACGGCAAGGCTGGCGCTGATCCTGCCGACCAACAGCTACATGGCCTACTCCAACGATAACCTCGGCACCAATTCAGTGGTGGCGCAGCTGCTGGCCGGGAAAGTACCTGTCCTGAATGCGTCGGATCTGTACTTGAACGAACACAGAGAGTACGGACTGTCTACCTATTCGCTGCATTCCGACGGCAGTGGCGTGTGTTACTCATCACGTCTGCGGCCGATCCTGAACATGCGCCCCAAGTACCGGCACTGGTTGTCGCCGTCGTTGTGGCAGCTGAACGGCGACCTGCACCTGACCGACTGGCTGGAAGAAAAGAACATCGAGTTCGACGTGCACACGGATGAGGATCTACACCGCGAAGGCGTCGCACTGCTTAACCGCTACCGCGTGGTCCTGACCGGCAGCCATCCCGAGTACACGTCTGAGAAGATGTATGCGGCCTACGAGTCGTACCAGCTCGAGGGCGGCCGCTGGATCTACCTGGGCGCTGACGGATTCTACTGGTGCAGCGAGTATCACCCGGAGAATCTAAATATCATCGAAGTCCGCAAAGGAGAAGCGGGCACGCGCGCATGGACAGCGAACCCGGGGGAGTACAACAATGCGTTTGACGGCAAATTCGGGGGAATGTGGCGGGCGCGGGGCCGCATACCGACCAAGGTGTGCGGATTGACCTTTACCGCCTACGGGTTTGACGTGTCGTCCTACTACCGGCGCGAGGAGGACAGCAAGCGGCCGGAGTGCGCGTGGATCTTCGAAGGCGTGGGCGAGGACGAGATCATCGGCGATTTCGGGCTGGTGGGTGGCGGTGCTGCCGGCCTGGAGCTCGATCGCTACGATCTGGAGTTCGGTACGCCGCACAACGCGTACCTGCTGGCCAGATCCGAGGGGCATACCAACCTCATGCTGCAGGTGAACGAGGAGATCCACTTCAGAGTACGCGGCTACTACGGCGGCGGTACCGAGAACCCGCAGGTGCGCGCCGACATGATCTATTACAAGACGCCGAACGACGGCGCGTTGTTTGCGCCAGGATCGCTCTCGTGGTGCGGCAGTCTGTCGCACAACAACTACAACAACAACGTGTCGCGGATTCTCGAGAATGCGATAAGAGGGTTTCTCATGCAAGGCCCGTTGCCGTAGTCCAAGGTCGAAGAGGTCAAGCGAGATGACGAACAAACAGACCGCGCCGATGATGCCCAGGCCGGAGGGCAAGCAGGTGTTGGGGGCCAGCACGTTACCGCCGAATAAAATGGAGAAAGCGATACTCGAGGAGCTGGACGTAGACAAGCTCAACGACCTGGCTGAATGCCTGTTCGTGCTGAACAACAGGCGCTACGGCCCGATCCCCGGGGCGTACATGGTGGTGTGCACGAAACCCGGGGAGGCGTGGTGCGTCGGCCAGTTGAACGCGGACCGGCGCAAGCCCATCCTCCTGTTCGAGGACAAGGTGTTCCCGACGCCGGAGGAGGCGCGGCGCGAAGCCTTGCGTATCAAGGAAGAACGCGGGGAATCGGCGCCCTGCCGGTGTACCTGAGGACCGATCGGTTCGCCCTGAGAGGAGTGCAAATGATGTTCGACAGACCAACGGGTGTGCAGACCAACCAGGGGCACGCGAGCACCGATGACTTCATCACGCGTACGTACGTGCTACCGCTGTTGACCGATGAAACCTCGCGCCGCCGCCTGATCGCCATCATGAGATACAAGGCCGTCCACACCGGCCCGAAG
>JAHELT010000196.1 GCA_024644045.1 Chromatiales bacterium
CCGCTATCCTGCTGAAGCATGCTGCGCTGGATGTCGGACGCGCCTCGGAAACCCGGCTGCTCAAGCGTGGCACCGTGACGGTAGCCGATGGATCCGTATTCCCGGTCAGCCTTGGAGCTGCCGGCGTGGAGATCAACCGCGAAACGACTATCATCAAAGCCGACATGTTCGCGAAGAACGGTGTAGTCCATTTCATCGACACCGTGATTCTCGATGGTCTGCTCGCGCCATAGGAACGTTGGTTGGCTTTAGCAGACCGGTAGAAGAACACCGTTTATATCGCTGACAGCTGAGTAACACTTCAGGCCCCGGCTTCTCCGGGGCCTTTTTTTTGTGCCCGCCCTCACCGCGCACGACCAGAAGGCCTCTTCGAGAGCCCCGGCGAGCAGGGTGGCTATCGTTTGCGGCATGCGCTTGCGGCCCGCGTTACCGTGGCGACTCTCCCGCGTATCCGGCAGGCCGGGCCTCCCAGTCGAGACCCCCGCTACAGAAACGGCGCTCGCGGCCGATACAGACGTCAGGGAAAGAGAAGGTTCACGCCCCATGCTGTACGAAGTCGCCAACAACTACCGGCTCGAGCGAGCCACCGGGCGCGCTGAAATGTCTGTATTGCCGGATCCGTCGGCTGACATGAGGTCCCCCGTCGATCAGTCGCCCCACGCGACGGCGCAACTGACTTCCGATCCGCACAGCTATTTACTGATACTCCGCTTCGTGCTCGTCAACCTGGTAGCCTTTGCACTGCTGGGTGCCGCGCACGTTCACGGGTTGGTGGCGATGGCGCTCGGCGCCGACAAGACCCACCTGGTGAGTGTCATCTTCCTGGTGTTTCTGGCCGGTCTCGGCCTGTGCGGCTGGAAGGTGTGGCAGACGAGCCGGGACCTCAACCGCGTGCGGCACGGCGACCGGCGCCTGGCGTCGCACGCGACCCGGCTGCTCGGACGCAGCGCGGAGAGCCGCAGCAACCTGGTCGCCGCCCTGCGCCTGAAGCTCTCGAACCGCATCGCCGTGGTCCGCCATATCGCCAACAGCCTGGTGGTGCTCGGACTGATCGGCACGGTGGTCGGCTTCATTATCGCGCTGTCCGGGGTCGATGCCGAGCAGGCGCTGGACGTCAAATCGATCGCGCCGATGGTATCCACACTGATCGAAGGCATGTCGACCGCGCTGTACACCACGCTGGTGGGCGCGGTGCTCAACATCTGGCTCATGGTCAATCACCAGCTGCTGAGCGGCGGCACGGTCAAGCTGATTACGGCTTGCGTCGAGTACGCAGAGGATCATGGACGAGTTTGAGCAACTCGACGATGACAGCGGCGCCACGGTGTTCCGCGACGTCATCCTGCTGGCGCTGGCCGGGTTCGTCACGCTCGTCCTGCTCCTGATTCCTCATATCAATCCGCCGGTCGTGACCGAAGACACTGACCGCAGCCCGGGCAACGTGGTGATCGAGCTGCGCTGGCCGGACGAGATCGACGCCGACATCGATCTGTGGGTCGAGGCGCCCGGCGATGTGCCGGTCGGCTACTCCAACAAAGCCGGCACGGTGTTCAACCTGCTGCGTGACGATCTCGGCAAGACCAGCGACCTGACCAAGCTCAACTACGAATTTTCCTACAGCCGGGGGGTGCCTGCGGGTAAATACACGGTGAACACGCACCTCTACCGCAACCGAGCCCGCGTGTTTCCGGTGCCTGTCACCGTGGTCGTCAGCGTGCGTAATGCCGATGACACCTCGACGCGACAGATCCTTTCCGCCGAAATCGACATGCGACGCATCGGGGAGGAGATCACGGCGCTGCGCTTTCAGCTGGATGAGCAAGGCAACCTGGTTGCCGGCAGTGTGCACGATCTGCCGCGCCCGTTGCGCAGCAAGGGTCAGTCGTGAGCCCGCTGCTCTACACCTTTGCCGCTATGGCGCTACTCGCCGCCCTGCTCGGCAGCATCAGTATCTGGTCGCCGCGCCGGCTGTGGCTCAAGACCTCGGCGCTGGCCACTCTTGCCCTGCTGCTGCCCGTCACCTACATCGGCCTGGCGGAGCTGCTGAGCCGCCCGAAGCCCATGCACCTCGAGTGGCACCAGGGCGGTCTGGAGGAGGCGACGGTCGTCGGCGTCGAGCTGCGTGAGAATCAGGCTATCTACGTGTGGCTGCGGATCGAGGGCGTCGCCGACCCGCGTTCCTACATGCTGCCGTGGGACCAGCGGCGCGCAGAGGAGCTTTACGACGCGCAGCGCCAGGCGGAAGCCAATGGCACCGAGGTACGTCTGCGCCAGCCGTTTGAAAGCGCTGTCGAGGACGAAGAGCCGGTGTTCTACGCCCTGCCGCAACAGCCGCTTCCCGCGAAACAGACGCCGGGCGGTGGCTTCGCCAGGATCAGCTACTGAGCACTCGCCCGCCGGTCGCCCCCGCGGACCCGGCGAGGTGGAACATTTTCTTTCGGCGTGTTGTTTTTCTTGACGTGCCGCACAAATCCATCACTGACAGAGGTGTAAGGTTTTCCGTCGGCGTGGCGAGCACACTCGCGCGCCATGCCTCCCGGACGGCCGTACCGGCCGCCCCTGAATGGACTGACAAGGAGGAGATCCACATGCTGAGTTACAAGGATTGCCGCGATTTCTGCGAGTTCGAGGACGACGAGATCGCGGCGGTCGCCGAGCACGAACACCTGCCGCGGATGCTGGCCCTGGCGTACGCCGAGTACCTGATCCACAAGAAGGACGGTGTGCCGGCGCTGAAGAAGATCCTTCAGGACGATATTGCTGCAGCGCAGCGACGCTACGATCACGTGAAGGTCAGGCACCTGCACCAGGTTCTCGAGCACTTCGTGTTGACCCACCCGGAGCCGTCGAAAGCCGGAGGCGTGACCTTCGTCAACGACTAGGACACGGGGCCCGGCCGGGCCGCGGCACTCGAGCACAGGGCGGCTTACTGACGCCCAGCCCGATTTCTGTCACGATGCGGCGCGTGTTCAAGCGCGCGCCGGGTATCCGCTCGTGCGCGGCGAGCGGGGTACCTGTCCAATGACACTGCTGATCGCCCAACGGCTTTTCGGACTGCGAACGACTCGCGGCCCAGGTCGGTGTACGTGAGCCGCGCGCTTGATCCGATGCGGGATGCCGGCCGGCCCGGCTCCGACCTGGCAGGCGTCTGATGGCCAGGCAGCTCGCTGAAAGCCTGGGTGCCTACCCGACCGGTAACCTGTGCAACGCCCACGCCGCGGTCATCGCCATGCACGCGCGGATCAAACCGCTGTTTCCCGGTGCCCGCGTCGCTGGCCCGGCGCGTACGGCGCGCATCACGGCCGGACAGAACGCCGCGATCCATCAGGCCGTGCACGCCGCGCAGCCCGGCGAAGTGCTGGTGGTCGATGGCGGGGCCAGCCGCGCCTACGGTCCCTTCGGCGACATCCTGGCGAGCGCCTGTCTGCAACGCCGGATCGCCGGTCTGGTGATCGACAGCACGGTGCGTGATTCCGAGGAGATCGAAGCGCTGGGCTTTCCGGTGTTCTGCCTGGGACGCCATCCGGCGGCCACGGCGAAGACCGAGCCCGGGGAGGTCGACATCACGATCACCTGCGGGGGCGCCCGCGTCAAGCCGGGCGATTTCGTGGTGGGCGACGCCGACGGCGTGGTCGTCATTCCAAAACGGCTGGCTGCCGCAGTTGCCGAGAGCGTGCGCGCGGTGGCTGCCCGCGAGCAATCAATCCTGGCGCAGATCAAGGCCGGTCAGACGACGTTCGAGATCTTCGGCCTGAACAAGCCGCGCTGACTGCCCGGTCGTAGCGCCGCGCCGCGCAGGCGCGGCGTGCCGACGCGGTGTTTGACGAATATCTATAAAACTAGAATAATAGTTCTATAATGACCCCGACACGACGCAACGACACCCTGGGGCCGGGCGAAGCCGCGCAGGGATTTGCCGCCGCCGGGTCCGAGCCGCGGCTCGAAGTGCTGCGGGTGCTGGTGCGCGCCGGGCCCGACGGCCTCACGGTCGGCGAGATCCAGGAACGCGTCGGGCAACCCGCTTCGACACTGGCTCACCACCTTCGCTGTCTCGCCGCCGGCGGGCTGATTGAGCAGGAGCGCCGCGGCCGCAGCGTGTTGAACCGCGCGGCCTATGCGCACATCGAGGCGCTGGCGGCCTTCCTGCTCCACGCGTGCTGCGCCGAAGCGAAACCGGAGCAGGCGCGCGGTGCGTTGTCCGCGGCGTACAGGAAACTCACTCATTGAGCGTGGCCCCGACGGCGCGGCCGCTGAAGCACCACGAGGTATTGGCATGAAACTTCACGTCTCCATGAAAGTCCGGGATTTCCCCGCGGCGAAACGCTTCTACACACAGCTTTTCGGACAGGCCCCGGTGATCGAGAAGGCCGCTTACGCGAAATGGGACGTTACCGAGCCGGCCGTCAATTTCGTGATCGAAGCGGGCAAGGGTAAAGCTGGGCTGGATCACTTGGGCATTCAGGCCGAAACGGGCGACGAGCTTGGCGCGCTGGCCGGGCGCATGCGCGAGTCGGGCCATGCGTTCGTGGACGTCGAGAAGGCGAGCTGCTGCTATGCAAAGATGGACAAGGCGTGGGTCAAGGGTGCGGCCGGCGAGAAATGGGAGGCGTTTCTCACCCACAGCCACGATGAGCCCGAATACGGTGGGGACCGTGAGCACCTGCTCGATTCGATGTGAGGCCATGGCGAGCCGGCCACGGTCGGTTGACCGGCGGTGAGCCGGTGCGCCGCGCGATTGACAAAGACGGCGGTTCGGTGTCTGGTTGATCTCCCGCCGGCCCGTGCCGTCGGTTGCCGCCCGGACAGCTTGAGGAGACTTGGCCCATGCCCGCCGACGATCCGCGCACCGAGCAGGATCTGAAACAGGTATTGCGCAAACGCGCCGCGCGCAGCGGCGACAAGATCTGGATCCAGACCGGCGAGCGGGCCTACAGCTACGCCTACATGGACCGCCGGTCCAACCGGCTGGCCCGCGGCTTCGCGAACATCGGGATCGCAGCGGGCGAGACGGTGCTCATCATGCTGCCGGACACGGTCGACTACGTGCTGATCTGGTGCGCGTTGTCCAAGCTCGGCGCCGTCGAAGTCCCGGTGAACACGCACTACCGCGGCGGGATTCTCACGCACATCATCAACGATTCGCTGGCCGGCACGTTGATCTGCGACCGCCGGTTCCTCGACCGTGTCGCCGACGTGTCCGCGTCCCTGCGGAACCTGCAACGCATCATCGTGTACTCGCAACACCCTTTCGACGACGCGCCCGCGTTGCCCGATGCGCTGGCCAGCCGCTGCGCGGCGCTGCGTTACGAGGCGCTGGCCGAAGAGAGCGCCGAGCCGCTGGAGGACGGACCGCGCTACTGCGATCTGATGGGCGTGATGTACACGTCCGGCACCACCGGGCCGTCCAAGGGCGGGATGATCACCCATGCGCACGCCTGGGAATACGCTAAGGGTGTGGTCGAGATGCTCGAGCTCGAGGAACGCGACATCTATTACGCGACCTTGCCTTTCTTCCACATCGCCGGGCAGTGGGCCCTGGTGTACGCCTGCTGCCTGGTCGACGCCACTGCGGTGTTGAAAGGGGCGTTCAGCCTCGACGACTACTGGCAGGACGTGCGCCGGTTCGAAGCGACCACGAGTTTCCTGCTCGGCGCGATGGCGAACTTCCTGTACAACCAGCCGCCGCGATCCGATGACGCCGACAACCCGATGGAGCGCATGCTGGTGGTGCCACTGATCCCTGAAATAGAAACCTTCAAGCGGCGCTTCGGCTGCCGGGTCTCGACGACCTGGGGCGGCACCGAGATGAACTGCCCGACGCGTTCCGGGTTCACGTTGGTAAACAGCAAGACCTGCGGGCGGGTGAGCGAGGACCGCTACGAGGTCGTCATCGTCGATGCGGACGATAACGAGGTGCCCCCCGGGGTGCCGGGTGAGGCCCTCGTCCGCGCGCGGGAACCCTGGATCATGAGCGTCGGTTACTGGAACCACCCGGAGTGGACGGTGCGCGCGTGGCGCAACCTGTGGTACCACACCGGCGACATGCTGATGCGCGACGCGGAAGGCAATCTGTACTTCGTCGACCGCACCAAGGACGCCATCCGGCGCCGGGGCGAGAACATCTCCTCGATGGAAGTGGAAAACGAGATCAACCAGCACCCCGCGGTGCTCGAGTGCGCCGTGGTGCCGGTGGAGTCGGAGTACGCCGAGCAGGAAGTGCGCGCGGTCATCGTGCCGCGCCCCGGCGAGTCGCTGGATCCGGAGGCGCTGGTGCGTTTTCTGGAGCCGCGCATGGCCTACTTCATGGTGCCGCGTTACATCGATGTGGTGAGCGAGCTGCCGAAGACGCCAACCGGGAAGATTCAGAAGTTCCCGCTGCGCGAACAGGGATTGTGCGACACTACCTGGGACCGCGAGGCGGCGGGCGTCACGCTCAAGCGGTAGCGGTCCCCCGGCGAGACCGCGATCGAGGTCATCCGCTGCGTGGGTGACCGGACCTGCGGCGACCAGGCTCTGACGAAACTGCTATGCTGAAGCGTATCGGCGCCCGCGCCGGACCCGATGAGAGAGCCCGGATGCTGGATGCAGAGTCAATCGAAAGCTACCGCACGGCGTTGCTGAAACGCCGCGAAACGCTGCAACCGGCGCGCACGGAAAGCGCGGATTCGGTGGAGCTGGATCAGAGCCGGGTCGGACGTGTATCAAGGGTAGACGCGCTGCAGCAGGCCGCGATGCATGCGGCTGCGCAACGGCTGCGCGGTGCAGAGCTCGCCGGGATCACGCGAGCGCTGCAGCGTATCGAGACACAGACGTACGGCTGGTGTCTGCAGTGCGGCGAACCGATTGCAACGGCGCGCCTCGACGTCAATCCGACCGCTGAATACTGTGTAAGCTGCGCGGAGCGGCGTGAAACCTAGTGGCCTGTAACACCCGATTCGGTAGTGATTGAGTGCGTGATTCGGATTCGAGTGCAAGGCGCACCGAGGAGTAATAGCCCGGTCTATTGCGAGGAGGTGCCGGATGTGTTCGAGCGGCACCCTTCGGGAACCACACAGCAATCGGATTCGAAGCGCGTGCTCAGCACTATCGAATCGGGTGTTACAGGCCACTAACAGGTGCTGAAAAACGTGTTTCCCGGCGCCCCGCTAAGCGGTAGAGGGATCAGAGTACACTGACTGAGCGTTGTCGAACCATGGTGCCAGTCGCAGATCGCATTTTCGACGCAGCGCGCTGAAAAAATAGATGGAAATACTTTTTCGGCAACCCGCCAGGCACAGCGACTGACGCGATGTCGCAAGCTCGCCCGCAGGTGCTGCGCGCCCGTTCCAATCGCCCGCTGAAGGGCATCGTCTGCATGCTCATCGGCACCGGCATGATCACCATGAACGATGCCATGCTCAAGCTCGTCGTGACCGAGTACGCGCTTGGCGAAACCATTTTCGTGCGCGGTTTGTTTACCCTGGTTCCGACGCTGTTTCTTATCTATCGTCACGGCGGCTGGTCGTCGGTGCGCTGTCACGACGTGAAGGGACAGGCCCTGTGTGCCGCCCTGCTGGTGCTGCCCGTGTACCTGTTCATATTCTCACTGCGGCATCTGGATCTGGGCGTGGCCATCATTCTGGTCTACGCCGGTCCCGTGATGGCGACTGCGCTGAGCGCCTGGCTGCTGCGCGAGCACGTGGGAGCGCGTCGCTGGTGCGTGGTGAGTATCGGCTTTGCCGGTGTGGTGCTGGTGGTGCAGCCCGCAAGTCAGGCGTTCTCGCCCATCATGCTGTTGCCGGTACTGGTGGCCTGCATGGTGGCCGCCCGCGATATTGCCATCCGACGCCTGGTGTCAGCCGAATCGACCATCTCGATTCACTTCTACTCGAGCCTTGCGGTGATACTGACCGCGCTGTTGACTTCGTCCGGTCAGTGGGTGCCGCTGCCGCTCGACGTCTGGGCCAAGCTCGCGGTCTCCGGCCTGGGCTTCGGGTTCGGCATCTTCTTCCTGACCGACGCGCTGCGTTACGCCGATGTGTCGCTGCTCTCGCCGTTCAAGTACACCGGGGTGGTCTGGGCGCTGGGCCTCGGGTATCTCATATGGGGTGAGCGGCCGACCCTGCTGGTGCTCGGTGGTGCGCTGATCATCGTCGGCAGCGGATTGTTCCTGCTCAAAGGAAACCCG
>JAHELT010000048.1 GCA_024644045.1 Chromatiales bacterium
CCATGGCGATCACGGTGCCGGTGGCGTTGTGAATCATGGCCAGACGGCCGTCGTCGCCGATCAGGCCGACACCCACCAGAAAATCGTTGATGACACCTTGTTTCTGCAGCAATGCGATCCACGCGGTCGTGCGCACCAGCAGCGATGTCCAGAACGGCAGCAGCACCAGAATCATCAGCATGTTACTGGTGCGCACCGGCAGTGTCGCCAGCAGATACGAAATCGGATAGCCCAGCAGCAGGCAAAGCGCCGTGATCAACGCGCTGAGCTGGAGGGTCCGGGCAAACAGATTGAGATAGATCTGTTTTTCTTCAGGTTGCCTGCCTACGTTACCGGCCTCATCAAAACGCATGTCTACCGACGCCAGATAATGCGACAGGGTCAGCGCACCGCTTTCCCGTTTGAACAATCTCCAGGTATCGATGTCGCCCCACCTTTTATCGAGCGCAATCAGCGCCTCTTTATAGGGGCCTTCTTTGATTGTCCGCGCCTTGCGGCCCGACGAGCGAAACAGGCTCGTCATGCCGGACTTCTCGTAGTTCATGCGCGTGCCGACTTTGCCGATGGTGCGGTCTTTGCGCCCTTCCTTGAGATCGAGCACCATCGCCTCGAAAACCGCCTCGGGCGGCAGCTCACCGGTCGTGTCATCCCACTTCGATAACAGCGGGACGGTTTTTCGCAGCGTTTCCCCGACCACGGCGTTGTCCGCGCTGCGAATCAGCATGTCGACGATGGGCGCCAGGAAGAAAACGAGAATGAACAGGAACAAAGGCGCCACCAGCAACAGCGCACGGTTACGGTTACGCCGCTCCGCTCGCACCAGACTGGCTTTCAGCGGGATGCCGTCTGCGGTGGTCAGCGTTTCGCGGGAAGCCGTTGCTGCTACAGCCATATCACTATCACCTTGGCCACTTACCGGAGGCCGAGGCCGGGCAACGGTGCGTTGCCCGGCCTCTTCCGGTCCGTTTTCTTGCGACCGCTACCTGGCCAGCCAGGCGTTGAACACTTCGTTCAACTCGTCGCGATGGTCCGCCCACCACTCGTAGTTGAACAGCAGGGTGTGCTTGGCGTTCTCGGGCGCCGTCGGCATGTGCGGGCCCATCGGGATACCCAGCGTGGCGTGTTTGCCGACCATAGGAGCCGAAGACTTGCGCGCCGGTCCGTACGAAATGAACTTGGCCTGGTCCGCAAGACGCTGCGTGTCGGTGGCGTATCGCAAATACTTCATGACCTCTGCACGGTGCGGTGCACCCTTGGGAATCACCCAACCGTCGAGATCGAATACCTGCCAGTCCCACATCATGGCGATGGGCTGTTTCTCCTCCTCGATCACCGAGAACAGACGACCGTTGTAGGTGGAGCCGATAACCACTTCGCCGTCAGCCAGCAGCTGCGGCGTCTGTGCGCCCTTGGTCCACCACACGACCTGGTCCTTGATGGTGTCCAGCTTGGCGAGCGCCCGGTCAACGCCTGCCTTCGTCGACAGCATGTCATACACATCGGACACGGGCACGCCATCGGCGATCAGAGCCCATTCCAGATTGTTGATGGGCTTTTTCTCGAGTGAGCGTTTACCCGGGATCTTCTTCAGGTCGAACACGTCGGCGATGCTCGTGGGCGGGGTTTTTACCAGGTCCGTTCGGTAGCCGAACGTCGTCGAGTACACGATCTGCGGGATGTAACACTCGGATACGATCATGTCGCCGAAGTCTTTGCTCGCCGGTGTGCCGTCCGGTGCCGGAGCCAGTACCTTGTCGTGATCTATGACCTCGATCAGGCCCTCATCGCACAGCGTGATAGCGTCCGACGCCACCATGTCCACCAACGCCCAGGTGACATTGCCTGTCTCGTTCATCGCGCGAATCTTGGCCACGGCCTCGGCGGCAGAGTCGTCGTTGATGATCTTGACACCTGGATTTGCCGCCATGTAGGGGTCGTGATAGGCCTTCTGCTGACTGGCGGTATAGGCACCGCCCCAGGAGACCATAACCAGGTCGACTGCCTGCGCCGGAGCGATGCCGCCAGCCAGCACTGTGGCGGTAGCGGCGGCAATCAATGGTTTACGAAATTTCTTCACTGTCTCTCTCTCCTCATATCGAAATAATGACCGGCACAAGTCCGGCTCAGAACATTATAGTCCGTTAGCTTGCCGCCGGTCAGGCGACTCCCGTGTGGACCGGCGGGTCGAGCGCCCGGCAGTCCTCGGCCAGCCAGCCAACTTTGACGGAATCACCCGGGTTGAGACTGGCGTGGCTGGCCGAATTCGGCATTTTTATAATGAAGTCGTCGTGCCCGCACACTTCTGCCCTGGTGCGTATATGGTCACCGAGATAAATGAGTTCCTGCACTTTGGCGTCGACGATATTGGGCAGACTGCCGGCCTCGGGGTTGATCGTGACCCGTTCCGGGCGCAACGAAAGCGTGGACTTGTCGCCCTTGTTCGCAACATTCACCCTGAGCGCGTTGATGGTGCTGCCGTTGTCCAGTTCCACGACACAGGTTTCGCCATTCAACTCACGCACGCTGCCCGTCAGCGTGTTGTTCTCGCCGATGAACTTGGCCACAAAGGCGTTATCCGGTCTTTCGTACAAATCCTCCGGCGGCGCCAGCTGTTGAATAATCCCGTCATTGAATACTGCGATGCGGTTCGACATGGTCAGCGCTTCGCTCTGGTCGTGGGTGACGTAGACCACTGTCACATGCAGATTCTCATGGATATGCTTGATCTCGTACTGCATCTCTTCGCGCAGGTTCTTGTCCAGCGCGCCCAGCGGCTCGTCCATCAGCACCAGCTTGGGCTCGAACACCAGCGCGCGCGCGACGGCTACACGCTGCTGCTGACCGCCGGACAACTGCGCGGGGCGGCGGGTGCCGAATGCGCCCATGCGCACCATGTCCAGCGCTTTCTTGACCCGCGTTTCGATGTCGGACTTGGATTGCTTGCGCACCTCCAACGGAAACGCCAGATTCTCGAAAATGGTCATGTGCGGAAACAGCGCATAGTTCTGAAACACCATGCCGATGCCGCGGTGGTGGGGCGCCACGTTATTGATGGACTCGCCATCGAGAATGATTTCGCCGTGCGTGGCGGTTTCGAAACCGGCCAGCATCATGAGGCAGGTGGTTTTTCCGGAACCGGAAGGTCCCAGCATGGTGACAAACTCGCCGCGCGCGATATCGAGATTCAGATTCTTTACGACCAGGGTTTCCCCGTCATAGCTCTTCTGGACATCGATAAAGCGAACGTAGTCGCTGCTTTGCTGCTCAGACATGGCGCCGAACCGTCCTCCACTCCGCTAACCGGGCCGCTCGAGCAACCGACGGCCGGAAACGTTGCGGGCGCAATGCCTGGCCATTCTGGTCCTGTCTCGCGCGGCCGAATATGCTTATCGGAAAGCGCTACCCGGGTGTCGAGCTCGCTATCCTCGTTGTTTGTTTCGCGTCAAACCAGAGATTTGACCGTAGATCAAGCACATACGGTTGTAATCTATCTCAGAAACACCGTACCGTTAGCGAGGCTATCAGAAAGAATCGTCCGGTTTCAACAACCTGTCGGGACAGCGGGCCGAGCCGAATGCGTTTAGCGACCGACTATATCTACCGCCACTGGCGCGGCGAGCACCCGCTGCCCTGGTCATTCTGGGTCAGTTTCGTGCTGCTCAGCGCCGTCACCTACGGCATTCAACGGGCCACGCCCTGGTTGATCGCCGAGCCGCAGGTACTGTTCTACGCGAGCCTGGCTGAATTCCTGCTGTTTCGCCTGCTGCTCTATCCCTGGCAGGCGGTGGGTGTGCTGCGCGCCTGTGAAAAGGCCTTGCAGGACTACACGCCGGTCTACTGGGTGCGTGCTGCCCAGGGGATCGTGCTGCTCGGGATCATCTGGGTGTTCGTGGATGGATTGGGCGTCATCCATGTGCGCAACGTCGAAATCGATCGCGCCGAGCGCGTGCGCAGCCTCGAATCGGCCAGGTTCCGCCGTTACTCGTTTTCCCTGCATCCCGGCCAACCCCTCATTCACCTGCGCGGTCCATTGGATGCCGGAATCACGCGCGAATTGAAGGCATTCCTGGCCGCACACCCCGACGTCGAAGCGATTGTCCTCGACAGCGACGGGGGCTCCATCTACGAAGGCAGGGGGCTCGCCAGACTGATCGCAGAGCAAGGCCTGGAGACATACTCCCTGAGCGGGTGCGATTCCGCCTGTACCACGGCCTTCATCGGTGGGCACCGGCGCTTCCTCGCGCCGCAAGCCCGCCTGGGGTTTCATCAGTACCAGCTACAGGCCAGGAACGTCCTGCCAAACGTCGATTCGGAAACGGAGTTGCGAAAAGACTTCGAGCAGTTTGCAGGAGCCGGCATAGACACCGCCAAACTGCAACTTGCCCTGGTCACGCCGCCCGCCCAGATGTGGTATCCGACGCATGAGCTCTTGCTGGACGCGGGCGTCATTCACGCTGTGGCCCGCCCGCCTGGCTGGTAGCGGCCGCACTGCCGCCGCCGCGATGCCGTTCCACGCGCTTTCGGGTGCCGGCACGGTCCGGTCGCGCTATCGGATAGCGGACTGCCCGTACTTATACTTCTGGATCTGCACGCGTTTGCAGCATCGCTCGCCGCTACAGCACCAGCGCCACCATGGCCAGGGCGGAGATGATCCACCACCACGGCGGGCGCTCGGAAGGGCCTCCGGCCGGGGCCTCCTGCGCCACGATTTCGGGTTCACCCACGACACCTTCATCGTCGTCGCCGGTATCTGCCAGGATCGGCGGCGGCAGGGCGGCGACCGGCTCCTGCACGGTTATCCGCGTGGCTCCCTGGATCGGCTGTTGCGCCGGCTGCTGGCGGGCTGCGGCAGGCTGTTGACCGGTGGCCGGCTGCTGGCGGGCCGCGGTGTTGCTGCCCGGGCTCACGGCCGGCGCGCTGATGGTGGGCTGCACCGGCGTCGTGCTCTGGCGCGTGGTCAAGGTCGTGGTGTCACCGGTCGACTGGCGGGTGGTGCGCGTAGTCGGCACTTCCTTCGGCAGGGTCAGGCGCATGCCTCGCTTGAGCGAGGCCGGCGCACCGTTGACGAACGCATGCGGGTTGATACGGATGACCTCGTCCATCAACGCCGGCCAGTGGCGCCGATGCTGCGGGTAATACTCGCGCATTATCTTGGTCAGGGTCATTCCCGGCACGACAATGATGTAGTCGCTGCCGTACTGCTGGGTCTGTGCCGTCGCCAGCGTCGGCGCCAGCACGAGCATGGCGATCAGCAGCACCTTGACCGTGCACGTATTGTTGAATGACTGCATCCGCAACTCCCTCTACAAAGCCGCTCTATCGTGCCCAGCACCACCCGCTGCGGCCGCGCACTGGTTATCAGTTTCAGCGATCGAAATCGCGCCTGCAGGCCGCGAATGCGTCGCTCAGCTCCCGGAAGTTCCGCGTGATCCGAAACTGCGGAAACGCCGCCGCCAGCGTGTCCGGCGGGTTGAACAGAAACCCGGCATCGGCCTGCTCCAGCATGCGCGTGTCATTGTACGAGTCGCCGGCCGCGGTGACCCTGAATTTCAGCGCCTGCAGGCCGCGCACCACTTCGCGCTTGGCGTCCTCCTGGCGCAGCCGGTAGCCGGTGATAGCGCCATGCTCATCGACCTCCAGCCGGTGACAGAGCAGGGTGGGATAGTCGAGCTGCCGCATCAGCGGCATCGCGAACTCGTAAAACGTGTCCGAAACGATGACAGTTTGAAAACGTTCGCGCAACCAGCGCAGGAATTCGACGGCGCCGGGCAGCGGCACGAGCTCGGCAACCACCTGCTGCACATCGGCGAGCCGGTAGCCATGCTCATGCAGCAGCTGCAGGCGCCGGCGCATCAGAACGTGATAGTCGGGCTCGTCGCGGGTCGTCGCACGCAGGCCGTCGACGCCACTGTGCTGGGCGAAAGCAATCCAGATCTCGGGGGTGAGCACGCCCTCAAGGTCCAAGCAGGCAACATTCAAAAGGCTACGTCCTGATTCGATTCACGGGGAGGCCTGGACAGTCGAGGCCCGGCATCGCAGGACCCGGCCACCCGCGTACCGGCGAAAAGCGGGTAAGGGTAGTGGTTGAGCGCCCGTTTATTCAACAGTCCAGGCGGAAATTCTGGATACAGATCAAGCTTTGCCGGCAAAATCCACCTGCCCGGCCGCGCTCGCGGCCCCACCGGAGGTTGCGTATGTCTGAGGCGGCCATCCACTACGATCTGTCGCAGCGCGCCCGCCTGCGCGTGGCGCTGGTCTCCGACACGCACGGCGATCTCGATGCCCGCATCGCCGCGCTGGTGGCCTGTTGCGACCTCGCGGTGCACGCCGGCGACGTTGGCGACGCCGGCGTGCTGAGCGCGCTGCGGGCGAACGATACGGCGCTGGTGGCGGTCCGCGGCAACAACGATACCCGGGAGAAATGGCCCCCTGCTCACCACTCGCTGCTGCGAGCCCTGCCGGAGCAGGGCCTGATCGCGCTGCCGGGCGGGTTGCTGGTGGTGCTGCACGGCCACCGCTACGACCCGGTGGCCCAGCGACACGACAAGCTGCGCGCGACGTTCGGCGAGGCACGCATGATCGTCTACGGGCATTCGCACCGACGGGTTTTCGACCGGTCGTTGCTGCCTTGGGTGCTCAACCCCGGCGTCGCCGGGCGCACGCGCACCTTCGGCGGTCCTTCCTGCGCGATCCTCACTGCCAGCGCGGCGGACTGGGAGATCACGGAACACCGGTTCGAGAAAATTTGACCCCACTGCGCCGCTGCGCCGTTCAGGGCGTACCGCGGCGGATCAGAACAACGGCCAGACCACGGCCAGCATGGGCACGGCCAGCGCCACGATCAACACCTCCAGCGGGAGGCCCACGCGCCAGTAGTCACCGAACCGGTACCCCGCCGGGCCCATCACCAGCGTGTTGGACTGGTGCCCGATCGGCGTCAGAAAGGCGCAGGAAGCCCCGACCGCCACGGCCATCAGGAAAGAGTCGCTGTTGGCGCCGAGATTCAGCGCCACGCTCACAGCGATCGGCGCCATGATCAGCGCGGTGGCCGCGTTGCTGATGATGTCGGACAGGAACATCGTGACGATCAACAGCAGCGCCAGCAACGCGAGCGGCGGCAGGCCGCCGGCCGCGCTGACGATGGTATCCGCGATCAGGGCGGTGGCGCCGGTGGTCTCCAGCGCGCGTCCCACGGGAATCAGCCCCGCGAGCAGCACGATGACCGGCCAGTCGACGGAGGTGTATATATCGCGCAGCGGCAGGACGTCCATCAGGATGTAGACGCCGAGCGCCGCCAGGAAACACAGGCCGATCGGCAGCCAGCCGAGCGCCCCCACGCCGATGGCGACGGCGAACACCGCCAGCGACCACCACAGGCGGCGCGGGCGGTCGAGCAATATCTCGCGCTGTGCCAGCGGCAGCAGCGCCAGCGTCTCCAGCACCTCGGCGATCGCCTCGCTCTCGACCTGAAGCAGCAGCACGTCGCCGGCGCGGAACCGCTGGCGGCGCAGCCGCGCGGTCGGCTGCTCGCCCTGCCGCGCCAGTCCGATCAGTGCGGCGTTACCGCCCACGCGCCGCCGCAGGTAGGCGACGTCGCGCTCGATCAACGGCGACCGGGCGCTGATCACCGCCTCGAGCAGCTCGAGCTCCGCGTTCTGCTCCGGCGCGGTCCAGTCGGTCGCGCTGGTGACCAGCTCCAGGCCGGCTTCCTCGAACAGCGGTCGGAGCTTCTCCGGATCACCGAGCAGCACCAGCACTTCGCCCTCGCGCAGCTCGTGCTCGACCGGCGGCCCGATGGCGCGCCCTTGGCCGCGCGCAACCCCGATGACCTGCAGCTCGGCACCCTTGAGCTCCTCAACCTCGAGCAGCGGATGTCCGACCAGCCGGCTCCCTTCTCCGATGCGTACTTCCAGCAGATAGGCGGCCGTCTCGAACAGCTGCTGCGACGCGTTGCGCTGCAGGCGCTCGCGCGGGATCAACCGCCACCCCGCCAGCATCAGGAACGCGACGCCCGCTACGGCCACGACTGCCCCGACCGGCGAGAAATCGAACATCGCGAAGCCGCTGCCGGCGGTCTCGGCACGGTAGGTCGCGATGATGATGTTCGGGGGCGTGCCGATCATCGTGGTCATACCGCCGAGGATGCTGCCGAAGGCCAGGGGCATCAGCAGCAGCGCCGGCGGGCGGTTGTGCTCGGCGGCGGTCGCCAGGGCGACCGGCAGCATCAGCGCCAGCGCGCCGACGTTGTTCATGAACGCCGAGGCCACCGTGACCACGATGGTCAACGCCCCGATGTGCATCACCGGCGTTCTGGTGTACTTGCGCAGACGCTCGGCCACCAGCGTCACCACGCCGGCGTTCTTCAGCGCCTGACTGATCATCAGCACCGCCGCCACGGTGATCACCGCCGGGTGGCCGAATCCCGAAAACGCGTGCTCGTGAGGAACTACGCCGAGTGCGACCGCAGCGAGGAGCGCCGACACCGCGATCAGATCGTGGCGGAAACGCCCCCAGGCGAACATCGCGAACGCGATCCCGAGCACGCAGAAGATGGCGACCTGCGCATTGGTCACAGGATCCTTCCCGGCGCGGCTCGGGGGTGTCTCACGCCTGCTGCAACCACCGCAGCAGGTGAATCAGCAGGGTCGCGTCGCGCTCGCTCAGGGCGTGGGTACCCGGCTCGCGCAAGGTGTGCGCGCGGCCGCGCAAAGCGGCCACCCGGCGCAGATCCTGGCTCCAGTCCGGCACCAGGAGATCGCCGGAGATGCCGTCGTCAGCCGTTCTGACCACGGAGATGTAACGGGCAGGCGGGTGCGGTCGCCGGTTCAGCAGGTACAGAAAGTTCCCCGGCCGCTCCTCGGCCAGATCGCGGTACAGGGCGAACGAGTCGCCCAGGCCGTTGGCGCCCATGTACGGCACCAGCCAGGCCAGCGGGCTTTCCTCGATCAGCTCGCCGAACTGCGCCAGCGGCGTGCCGAGGTGCGGCGTGGCGATGGTTATCAGCGCGGCCACTGCGATGCGGGGGTTCTGCACCATGAACAGGCGCGCAACCAGACCACCGGCAGAATGCCCGACCAGGATCAGCGGCGATCCGGGATGGCGGATGAGCACCCGCGTGACGTATCCGGCCAGCGCTGTCGTCTGCGCCTGCAGGCGGGTCCGCCCGTCGAGTTGCACGGTGTAGAAACGCTGTGCCGCACGGCCCGGGGCGCCGCGGATGGTTACCTTTCCGCGCCACCTGCCGATGGTGCCCGCGTCATGCCAGCCGGCATCGACCAGGCGCGCGGCGATGCCGGTACCGCGCCAGTTGTGCGCACCGCCGAGGTGCCCGTGAATCAGCAGCAACGTCTCGGCACGCGCAACGGGCAGCACGAACGCAAGCAGCGCCAGCACCAGCGAGGCTCGTAGCAGCAATGAGGTCATCCAGTAATGGTACCTGCATCTGCATGCTGCAACTACGACAATTCGTTTACGCGAGGCGGCGGCGGACGCTGAAGTGCGCTGACTTGATAAGAGAAGCCACTCGCGCGCAGCCGGTCGCGACAGTGGCCAACAGTCACCTCACCGAAGGTACTGGTGGCGTTCGCGCGGCCGCAGCGTCGGTCCCCCGGTTACTCTCCCGCCGCCCGGAACGCCGGCGGGATGAAGTACAAATGGTCCTGCTGCTCGCGGGCCAGGTGGCAGGCGATGCAGTACTCGACACGCTCCGCGCCGGCGCCGCCCGTTTCCCCCAACAGGGTTCCATCGGGCTGCACCTGCTTGTATTTCCAGTCACCGGTCAGGTAGTTGAAGCCCGGCGGCATCTTCTGCATCACGAACAGCGGTCCCAACAGTATCCCGCCCGTCTCGGTCACCGAGAAGCTGTCCTTGGCGATCACCGTGCCGGCCGGCAGGGTACCGGCTTTCTCGAAGCGCGCATACGCGCCTCCCGGCGGGTTGACGTAGTTGTTGATGTAGTGATTGCCGTGCGTGCTCGACAGGTACGGTGCCGTGTTGAAACGCCGCCATCCCTGATATGCGCGTGCCTCCTCCAACCCGGACGCCGCGTAGCCGGCGTGCAGCGAGGCGCTCGCGATCCGGTAGATCCGCTCCGCTTCGTCCGTCCCGAGCTCGGCGGGGTTGCGTAGCCGGAAGTGACGCCGCGGCCCCTCGGGCGAGCCGCTGATGGCTCCCATCTCCACGTCGGCCGGCGCGTCCGTCTGCGCCGGCAATGCCGCCGCGTGAGCGAGCGCTGCAACGAGCAGCGCACCAGCCACGCCTCGGCGGATCTCTGACCAACTGTAACTGCGCATGTGCGACTCTCCTGCCGTGCATTCTCGATTCATACGCTCGGCCGTTTGATACCGGCTCTTTGCATTCGTTCTCGCCACGTGCTGGGCGGAATGTCGAGGCGGTTCGCGGCACCGCGTTTGCCTTCGATAACCCAGTTGCTCGCGCGCAGCGCATCCAAAATCAAGCCCATTTCCATCTCCTTGAGCGTGCGCGGCTGCTCGCCGGTGGCGGCCGGCTCCAGATGCAGCTGCTCGTCGAGCACCAGGCCCGGGCCGGGCGAAAGGATGAGTGCCCGCTCGATGATGTTCTCGAGCTCACGGAAGGTCGGCTTGATCGCGTTGGCGAGCTCGGCGCGGAGCACCGGCAGCTGGTCGCGGACGTGGGAACGTGCTGCTGAACGAGCTCGCTGCGCAGCGCACCGGCCAGGCTCCAGAATGCGACCGGGACCAATCCGAAAACCGTCCCGGCGATGAGTACTGATCGAAGCTTGCGCACACTCCCGCTCGTCTGCGCCATTGTCTTTGTACCCACAGCGGCGCTGCGAGCACTGCTCAACGCCCCGGCATCCGGCGGCGCGGGGACGTTGTGTGTTAGGCAGCGCCGCGCTTCGATAGTTCGACGTTGTGCGCGGTGATGGGAAGTGATGGCCGGCGTGCCGCTGAAGGCACCCCCGGCACCGGGTCAGCGCAACGCGTGTGGAAGGTCGATGCAGTAGCCCTGCGCGTACGAGACACCGAGCTCGCGCAACCGGTCCTTGATGGCCTCTTGCTCCACGAACTCCGCGATCGTATCGACACCCGCCTCCTGGGCGATACGCGTGATGGCCTCGACGATCGCGCAGTCCACGCGATCACTGAGCACGTTGCGCACGAAGGCACCGTCGATCTTCAGAAAATCGACCGGTATGGACTTCAGATACGAAAACGAGCTGAGGCCGCTGCCGAAGTCGTCCAGCGCCACCTTGCAGCCTTCTTCCTTGATGCCGTGGATGAACTCGATCGCGGCAGACAGGTTCTCGATCGCCGCCGTTTCGGTGATCTCAAGGCAGATGCGCGCCGCCTGCACCTCGTACTTGCACAACGTCTCGCGCACGTAGGTGAAGAACGAATGGTCGCTGAGCGAGGCGCCCGATAGGTTGATGAAACACAACTCGTCGCGCCCGGCTTCGCGCACCTCGGCGAGCGCCAGGTCGATCACGCGCCGGTCGATCGCGGGCATAAGATTGTAGCGCTCCGCCGCCGGGATGAAGGCGCCGGGAAGCACCAGCTCGTCGTTCTCGTCGCGCATTCGCAGCAGCATCTCACGTGCCGGGCGACCGTTCCCGATGAGCGGCACGATGCGTTGCTCGAACAGCACCAGGCGATCGTCCACCAGGGCCTGGTTGATGCGCGACACCCATTCCATTTCGCCCTGGCGCCTCGCCAGATGCGAGTTGTCCTGGACGAACACCTCGATCCGGTTACGTCCCAGGTCCTTGGCGGCGTAACAGGCCATGTCCGCTGCGCTCAGCACCTCCTTGATGCTGCGCGAGGCTGCGGTAATCGGCGCAACACCGATGCTCACGCTGATGGTGAACAGGCGGCCCTGCCAGACGAAGCGAAACTGCTCCACCGCGTTGCGCAAGGCTTCGGCGATTTCGCGTGCCCGCTCGAGCGGGCACGATTCCAGCAGGATGCCGAACTCATCGCCGCCCAGGCGCGCCAGCGTATCGTTATCACGCACCAGCCTTCCGAGCACCGCGGCCAGCTGGCGGAGCAGCTCGTCGCCCGCCACGTGGCCGCTGGTGTCGTTGATTATCTTGAACTGGTCGAGGTCGAGGTAGAGCAGCGCGTGGCTGGTGTCGCGCGCCCGTGCGGCGCCCAGCGCCTTGTCCAGACGCGCCTCGAACTCGTGCCGGTTCACCAGGTCCGTCAGCGCATCGTGATAGGCCATGTGCCGGATCGTGTCCTCGGCCTGGCGATGGGCGGCGCGGCTCTTCGCTTCGCGCAGCTCGCGTTCGATGGCCGGCGCGAGCCGCTTCAGATTGTTTTTCATGATGTAATCGTGCGCCCCGGCGCGCATGGCGTCCACGGCGAACTCCTCACCGATGTTTCCGGAGACGATGATGACGGGCAGGTCGAGCGAGGATTTCTTGACCTCCTCCAGCGCCTCGGATGAGCTGAAGCAGGGCATCCTGTGGTCTGAGATGACCAGATCCCACTCGCCATCGCGCAGCGCCGTGCGCATGGTCTCGGCGGTCTCCACGCGCCTGTAGTTCGGGTCGAACCCGCCACGCTGCAGTTCCCGGACCAGCAACCGCGTGTCGTCCGGAGAGTCCTCTGCAATCAGGACGTTGAGCGGAGTCGCCATTGACGCTCGCCGCCGCAGCGGCCCTGCCGTCGCGCCGCGCCCGGGTGGGCACGGTGTACCGCGCGGTTCAACGGCGCGGGCGTTTGCGGACAAAGCCGGACTGCAGACACGTGGATCGGGTGGGTTTCAGGCTTCGGGAATCGAAAACAGAAACGTCGACCCTTTGCCGGCCTCGCCTTCCGCCCACACACCGCCGCCGTGGCGGTGGATGATCCGCGCGACGGTCGCCAGGCCGATGCCGGCGCCGTCGAACTGCTCTTGCGGATGCAGACGCTGGAACGGTTTGAACAGCTTGTTCGAGTCACGCTGGTCGAAACCGACGCCGTTGTCGCTGAGCGTGAACACCGTCTGCCCGTGCTCGTTGCGCTGGCGCAGGGTTATCCGCGCGTGCGGCTCGAGGCGAGTGTACTTGAGAGCGTTGTCGAACAGGTTCGACAACACGATGTGCAGAAGCTCCTTGTCGGCAATGGTCGTGAGTCCCTCCTCGATGTCTACCTTGACCTTGCGCTTCGGGGTGGAAAGCAACAGCTCCTCGACCACCTCGTGAGCCATGCGTGACAGATCGATTCGCTCACGCTTGAGCACGCGGCGCGTGACGCGCGACAGCTGCAGCAGCTCATCGATCAGCCGGTTCATGCGGCTGGCGGCGCGTTGAATGCTCGCCGCGTTCTCCGCGAGCTGCGGCTGTGTTTTCTCGTCGAACGACTCGAGCATGTCGTGGCTGAGCGCATTGATGAGTCGTAAGGGGGCACGCAGATCATGCGACACGGTGTACGCGAACGACTCGAGCTCCTTGTTGGTGGCAACCAGCTCCGCGGTGCGCTCGGCGACACGCTGCTCCAGCTGGCGCTTCGCCGCCTGCAGCTGCTCCTCGCGGTCGCGTATATCCTTATTGGCGCGTTCCAGCTCACTCAGTTTGTCTTCGAGCTTGCGCACCACCCGTTCACTGTGCTCGCGATAGAACACGCCTTCATCGCGTACTTCGCTGTCCGGGTGGTGCGTGGGTGCATCCAGCAAACGCGCGATCTCGGTAAGAAACTCACCGTTGTCGGCGCCCTTGCGCAGGAATGCGTCGGCGCCCAGGCGCAGTGCGAACTCCTGATCTTTGGGCTCGGTGTAGGTCGCGCTGTAGAACACGAACGGCACGGACTGCAGCCGCGCATCGCTTTTCCATGCACGGCACAACTCGAATCCGTCCATGACCGGCATGAGAATATCGGACAGCACCAGGTCGGGCAGGCTCTTGGCCGCAACCTGCAAGGCCTCGGCGCCATCGCGCGCTTCCTGAATCCGATAGCCAGCGTTTTTCAGCACCGCACAGCGAATTTTGCGGTTGACCTCCAGGTCGTCGACCACAAGAATCATGGGCGCATGCGACAACTTGGCTTTCGCGGCGCTAGGCGACATCAGGACTTCCCCTCCCTCGTCGGCACCCGGGAGCTGCCCGGACTTGGATGTCGATGAACTCAGCGTTCGTCTTCGCTCGGCGGCAACATGTTCAGGCGCAGCCAGTAGACACCCAGCTGCCGAACCGCCTCGGTGAACTCATCGAAATCAACAGGTTTTCTTATGTAACTGTTCGCCCCGAGATTGTAGATCTTGACGATGTCTTCCTTTTCATCGGATGAAGTAAGCACGACCACCGGCAGCAAGCGCGTGCGGTCGTCCTGGCGCAGCCTTCGCAGCACCTCGATGCCGTCCATCTTCGGCATCTTCAAATCCAGCAGAATCAGTTGCGGCTGCACCGTGGTATCGCGGCCCTTGTGCTCGCCGGTACCGAACAGATAGTCCAGGGCTTCCACGCCGTTGCAGGCAACCCTGACCATGTTGTTGTCGATGTCGTTCTTCTCCAACGCACGCAGCGTCAGTGCCGCGTCGTCGGGGTTGTCCTCTACCAAAAGGATGATCACATCGCTCATAAAAACCTGGCTCAGCCCGCATTCAAGGTGGCGAGTATAAACCAGTTCCAAAATCGAACACCAAGGGAAACGGCCAGGGCGCGCGATCCCCGCGACCCGCCCCTCGGCTGCGCACCCGCTCTGCCAACGCGACCGCACGCGATGCGGTCCGCGCCAGCCAGCGCGATTCATCCGGACCCATGCGAGCTCGAAAGTTGCCTGCCCGGGTGTGGGCCCGCCGGAACAGCACCTGGGCGGACCCGATTCGGCAAATCTGACGCGGGCGGCTCCGCGGCGGGCGGCGGTGGCTACAGCGGCTGGAAGTCGGCCTTTCGACCGACCCGCACGCTGCGGCAGCGGCGCATTGCCTGCCCGGTGTTTGCTGTGGCAGCCCGTGAAGCGCCAACGCCGGCAATGCACGTCCGGCACCCCCGTTTGTGCGACGCAGCATCGCCGGGGGGTCGGTGTTTCGCCGACAACGATGTGCTATGGTCCGAAAACCAGTAGAGAGGTGCTGCCTATGGCTGTTTCTGACAGTGAAAGCGACGATTCTTTGCGCGGCAAACTGGCCGAACTCAAACTAGAACATAGAGACCTGGACGAAATCATCACGTCGATGGCCGCTGATCTGGGCATAGACGACCTGCAGCTGCGACGGCTCAAGAAACGCAAGCTGATGATCAAAGACCATATCGCACGACTCGAAAGTCAGCTGATTCCCGATTTGAACGCTTAGCCAGAACCGGCATCGACGCCACGCCGACGCGTCCCTCGCGGGCGAGGGGGGCGTTTGTGCCGGAACCGTTGAACACTCGAGCGTCGCCGAATGACACGCGCCAACGTGGCAGACCAGCACCCCGGCGGACCGACCCGAAGCAGAACCATCACCGCATGCGACCCGCCGCGACCAGCGCCGACCTCGTGCGCCGGGCCCTCTTGCTTGCCGCGCTCGGCGGCGCGGGGGATGCCGGGCGTTGCCCCGGCCGGCAACGCGCAGGCCCGGCTGACAGCAATCACGCGGGAGCAGCGGGTCGAGAACGGGACCATCAGCGCCGGCCGGGTCAGCCGCACCGTGCGGGCTTGCGCGGCAGCGCAGCACGGCCCTGCTGATCGAGCTGGGCCAGCTGGAGCAGGCGGCCCTGGCCGAGCGACTGCTGGTGCGTGGCCTGCGGCACGATGAGCTGATTCGCGATCACACCACCGACGCGAGTTCATCCGTGACATGGACGCGCGCCTGCGACTGATCAGCGATCTCAACTTCGACATCGACGCGGCGTTCGGGCGTGAGGGTATCGAGGTGCCCTTCCCGCAACGCGACGTCGATCTGAAAACCCCCGCGCCGCAGGGCGGTGCACAGTGACGGAGGTGCGCTATTGGACGATCTGCTCTGGCAGCCCGGGCCCTGCCTGGCCCGACTCGAAGCCGGCGACAAGCGCTATGTGGAGCTGTTCAGGCGCGGCACCCTGAGCCTGGAGCTGTATGCGCCGCGCGGCCGCGACCCGCAATCACCGCATGCTCAGGATGAGCTCTACATCGTGCAGCAGGGCCACGGGAAGTTCCGCCGCGCCGGTGAGGTGTGTGAGTTCGCCGCGGGCGACGTGCTGTTCGTGCCCGCGGGCGTCGAGCACCGTTTCGAGGATTTCTCCGCTGATCTGTGCGTGTGGGTGGTGTTCTACGGCGTACCAGGCGGTGAGGTCCCCGGAGCGAGCGCTTGAGCCCGCGCCACGCGCAGCAGGCAGAACGCGTCTTGCACCAACGTCCGGCTGCTGCTCCCGCCGCCAGCGCAGGCACACGCTTGCTCACCTCGCGCTAGAAGCACCCTGGTGTCGGACGCTGTGCGATCGCTGGCTTATCTGCTGATCGGTGCGGGTGCCGTCTACGCGGTGATACTAGCGCTGGTGTTCTTCAACCAGAACCGCTTGCTCTACCTGCCGAACCTGCCCTCCCGCGAGCTGGCGGCCACTCCCGGACAATTCGGGCTCGCCTACGAGGATGTTCACTTCCAGGCCGAAGACGGCGTGTCGTTGCACGGATGGTTTGTGCCGAGGGCGGGCACCGCCAGAACGCTGCTGTTCTTTCACGGCAACGCCGGCAACATCTCGCACCGGCTGGATTCGGTGGCGATATTCGCGCGCCTCGGGCTGCACGTATTCATCATCGATTACCGCGGCTACGGGCGCAGCGCCGGCAAGCCGTCCGAGGCCGGCACCTATCTCGACGCCACGGCGGCCTGGCGCTACCTCACCGTCACCCGGGGCGTCAAGGCGTCCGACATCGTCATCTTCGGTCGCTCAGTGGGCGGCGCGTTGGCGATCGAGCTGGCCACGCGCGTCGAGCCGGGTGCGCTGATCGTGGAGTCCACGTTCACCTCGGTGCCCGACCTGGCCGCAAAGCTCTACCCGCTGCTGCCGGTGCGCCAGCTTGCCCGCCTGCACTACCGCTCGCTCGAGCGCATCGGCGCGGCGCGCTGTCCGGTGCTGGTGCTGCACAGCGAAGACGATGAGATCATTCCCTTCTCGCACGGGCAACACCTGTACCAGGCCGCACCGGAGCCGAAAGCGTTTTTCGCCATGCGCGGCGGACACAACGACGGCTTCTTCACCAGCGGCGCGGCATACGTGCAGGCGCTGGATGCGTTCCTGAAAAACCATTGACCCCGCGGACGCTTGAAAGCATACGGGGAGTAAACGGGACAGTTCACTTGTCTCGCGGCCGGTACCGCTGAGCTCGAACGCGCGCTCGGAGCCCCCCGCTTCCAGGCCAGATCCGGGGCGGGGTTATCTTTGCTTTATTTATCAGACAGCTAGCCTAGCCAGTGGCACGGTCGCGAAACGCGGCCGCGCTCGGCCGCGCGCGCTCTTATAATCTGCGCCATGGCCGAGCGCTCAGCACACTCCGGACCACGTCTGCCGATCCGCCGGGGCCGCCGGTCCGCGCGCGCGCCTGTCGCAACGGGGATGGCTTTGCCGCCTGCAACGGACTGCCGCCAGGTCCGTTGCCGGTGAGCCCGCCGGATACCCGCTACGTCCAGGACGATCGCGCGCTGGCGCAGGTGGTCGACTACCTCGCAGCGCAGCCCTGGTTTGCGCTGGACACCGAGTTCGAGCGCAACCGGACCTACTACCCGCGGTTGTGCCTGCTGCAGGTTGCAACCCCCGAGTGGGTCGGCTGCATCGATCCGCTGGCAGTCGAGGAATTCGACACGCTGCGAACGCTGGCGGACGATCCCGCCATCCTGAAGGTGGTGCACGCCGGCACCCAGGACTGCGAAGTGCTCTTTCAGCGCTGGGGGGCGACGCCGGGCCCGCTGTTCGACACGCAGATCGCGGCGCCGCTGCTCGGCTTCCCCGATCAGCTCGGCTACGCGGCGCTCGTGGAGCAGATGCTCGGGGTCAGCCTGCCGAAGTCGCACACCCGTACCGACTGGTGCCGGCGGCCGTTGAGCGACGCGCAGCTTCGCTACGCGGAGGACGACGCACGGTATCTGGCCGCGCTGTACCCGCTGCTGCGCGACCGGCTGCTCGAACGTGACTGCCTGCACTGGCTCGCGGCGGATTTCGCCGATCTGTCGGACGACGCGAGCTACCGCAACCCGCCGGTCGAAGCGTGGCGTCGGCTGCGCCGCCTGGAGCGCTTGAAGCCCGGCCAGCTGGCGGCGGCACAGGCGCTGGCGCAATGGCGGGAAACCACGGCGCAGGCAAAAGACCTGCCGCGTGCGTGGCTGCTGCGCGATGACGCCCTGCTCGAGCTCGCGCGCGAGATGCCCGGCGACATGGCCGCCCTGCGTTCGCTCGGGACACTGGACAAACGTCTGATATCCCGCCACGGCGAGGCGCTGCTAAGCGTCATCGCCAACGCACGGGAACGCACGCCGGAGCCTCTGCCGGACGCGCGCGGCGCGCCGCTCAACGCCAGCGAAGCGGCAGCGCTGGCGCAACTGCAGGAGCGGGTGGCGGACCAGGCGGCGCGGCTCGGCATCGACCCGGCGTTGCTCGCCAGCCGCAAGAAGCTCGTGCGCATCGTGCGCGGTGCGCCGCGGAGTGATGTCTTCAGGGGCTGGCGTCTGGCGGCGCTCGAGCCGGTTCTGGCGTGACGGTGATGCCGGGCAGCGGGTGCACGAAGGATGACTCCGGCCGACGGCGCCGTGGAACGTCACTTTCAGTCGCTCGATTTCACCGCCGAACGTAACCGCCTGAGAGTCAGCGCAGGCGCGGCAGGAACCTCCCGGTGCGCGCCGCATATGTCGCATAGTCCGGGAAGCCGGCCAGCAGCAGCCGCTCCTCCAGGTGCGCTTTGCCGATCACCGCGGCGGTGATCAGGACGACGCCGGCCGCGTTGAACCAGGCGCCGTTGTAGGCCGCCACCCCGAGCATCATGGTGACGAGTGCGAGGTACATCGGATGGCGCACGTAGCGGTACGGTCCGCGGGTGATGAGCGCCGCGCCGCGCCTGAGCTCGGGATAGATGCTGAAGTTGCCCGGTCGATTGAAGTACAGCGTGATGACACCCAGCGCAGCGCCCGCCGCACACAGCACCAGCCACGCGTAGGCGCCCTGCGATGCCGTCGGGTAGCAGGAAAGCACCACGCCGCCCAGCTGCGCAATCACCAGCAGGTGGCTCAGCGGGGCCGGCCGTGTTCGGGATGCGGAATCGGGCATGGCGCGTTGCGGTCGTTGTTGCTGAGACCAAGGGGGCAGTACCGTACCACCGTTGCCGAGCTAAAGGGGACAGTCCCCTTCGACGGCGTGCTGATGGCTCTGCCGGTTGCCGGGCTCTAGCGCCGTGGCGTCACTTGCCCCGGGAGGGGGACAGTCCCCGGCGGGGGCGAATCTCCCAGCACTGATGCGCCGGGCGGCGGACAAAGTCCGGGGGCGTGGTGCGGGCGCTCAGATCGCGCACCGCGAAACGGTCGCGCACGCCCGTATCGAGCTTGAAGCGGCGTTTGTTGGTGGCGAACCACAGCACGCCGCCCGGCGCCAGGAGCCGGCTCGCCGACTCGATCAGCGCCGGGTGGTCACGCTGCACGTCCAGCGTGGTACGCATCGCTTTCGAGTTCGAGAAGCTCGGCGGATCCAGAAAGATGCAATCCCAGCGGCGCGGCGCGAGCGCGGCGTCGGCCATCCAGGCAATGCAGTCGGCATGCTGCAGCGCGTGGCGGGTATCGCGCAGGCCGTTCAGGGCGAGGTTCTCGCCGGCCCAGCGCAGGTAGGCGTGACTGAGATCAACCGACAGCGTGTCGGTTGCACCGCCGGCGGCGGCGCTTACGCTCGCAGTACCGGTGTAGGCGAACAGATTGAGAAAGCTGCGCCCGGTCGCGCACTCGCGAATGTGACGGCGGGTCAGCCGGTGATGCAGGAACAGTCCGGTATCGAGGTAGTCTTCGAAGTTCACGTAGTACTGCAGCCCGTCTTCGCTGACGGCTTCCAGGGACCCGTGACTGGCCTGGCGCGAATACTGCGTGTTGCCGCGCTGGCGGCGACGTGATTTGTAGTGCAGTCCGGCGTCGGGCAACGCCAGCAGCTCGGCGGTGACGGCGAGCACGCTGTCACGCCGGGCCGCTGCCTGCGCGGCGGGCACGGACTCGGGCGGTGCGTATTCCTGCACCACGGCGTGCGGCGACGCCGCCCGGTATACGTCGATCGCAAACGCATACTCCGGAATGTCGGCATCGTACACGCGGTAGCACTCGATGTGCTCGCGGCGCGTCCAGCGGCGCAGGTGCTTCAGGTTCTTGCGCAGCCGGTTGGCGAAGGCCTGCCCGGCACCGCTGTCGGCAGCCGGCGCCGGTGCCCTGGCATCGCCTGCAAGCTCCCCGAAATCGAACAGCGTGCATGCAATGGCCCCGTTGTACAGCTTGTGCCGGGCGACGCTCGGCACGCGCAGCCGGTGCACCAGGTCCGGATTGCCGGTGAACAGTGCCGCACGCCAGCCGGGGTAGCAGCGCAGCAGCCGCCCGAGCTGGGCGTACAGCGCGGGCAGCCGGGTTTCGTCGCCCATGCGCACGCCGTAGGGCGGGTTGGTAAGCAGCAGCCCGGGTTGCAGGGCGCGCGGATCCGGGTGATCGTCGATGGCGCGTTTTTGCACCTCGACGGCGTCTTCGAGCCCGAGCCGCTGCGCCGACTCCCGCACGCAGCGCAGCGCCGCGGAATCGATATCGCACCCGACGATCGGCGGCAGCGCCTTGCTCGCGTCACGTGCCGCGTCGCGCTGCTCCTGCCAGACCCCGGCCCGATGCGCGTGCCAGGCTTCGAAACCGAAGCGCGCCCGGAGCAGTCCCGGCGCCAGGTTGGCCGCCATCATCGCACCTTCGAGCAACAGCGTGCCGGAACCGCACATCGGATCCAGCAACGCACCGCCGCGCGCCGCGATCGACGGCCAGCCGGCCAGATCCAGAATGGCCGCCGCCAGGTTTTCCTTGAGCGGTGCCGGGGCGTCGGGATCGCGGTAGCCGCGCCGGTGCAGGCTTTCGCCGGCCAGATCCAGGCTCAGCGTGGCCCGCGTGCGCTGTACGTGCAGGTGCAGGCGGATATCCGCCCGCGCCTTGTCCACCGAAGGGCGTTTGCCGCACGCAGCACGAAACGTGTCGGCGATCGCGTCCTTGACGCGCTGCGCGGCGAAGCCACTGTGCGCAAACGGCGCATTATTCAAAGTTGCACGCACCGCGAACGTGGCCTCGAGAGGGAACACGGCCGGCCAGTCGACGCCGCGGGCACCACGATACAGCGCGTCCTCATCCTTCACGGTAAAGGTTTCCAGCTGCAGCAGCACGTGGCTGGCAAAACGCGACCACAGGCAAATGCGGTAGGCAGCGTCGAGCGTGGCCCGGCATTGCACACCCGCGCCCAGGACCCGCGCGCGGGTAGCACCCAGCGCCGACACTTCGCTGCACAACCGGGGGGCGACCCCGGGGGGCGCACTGACGAACAGCCTTGAATGCGCTTCAGCCGGCATGCGGTGTCCGCTTGTATAGATCGCCAGGGCACATGCGGCAATGGTAGCCTGAGCGCCGGCACAACGCCTTACAATCGGCGCTCATCGGGGCGGCAACTTGCAGGATCAACCTCAAGCTCGCGGCTGGCAGTTCTGGATCGACCGCGGCGGGACGTTCACCGACGTAGTGGCGCGCGCGCCCGGCGGCGAGATCGTCACGCTGAAGCTGCTGTCCGACAATCCCCGGCACTACGCTGACGCGGCGGTGGAAGGCATCCGCCGTATCATCGGGGCCACCGACACGGCGGCGCTGCGCGCGCAGCCGATCGACGCCGTAAAGATGGGCACCACGGTGGCCACCAACGCGTTGCTCGAACGTAAGGGCGAGCCCACGCTGCTGGTCATCACGCGCGGGTTCGCCGACGCGCTGCGCATCGGCTATCAGCAGCGCCCGGATCTGTTCGCGCTGCACATCGAGCTGCCGGAAATGCTCTACACCCGGGTGATCGAGGCGCGCGAGCGGGTCGACGCGCACGGTGCGGTGCAGCAGCCGCTCGACGCCGAGCTGCTGGGCCGGGAGCTGCGCGACGCGTATGCCGCTGACCTGCGCAGCGTGGCCATCGTGTTCATGCACGCCTACCGCTACCCGCAGCACGAGCTCGCAGCGGAGCAGCTCGCGCGTGAGACGGGTTTCACGCAGGTCTCGGTCAGCCACCGCATCAGCCCTCTCATGAAGCTCGTCTCGCGCGGCGATACCACGGTGGTCGATGCCTACCTCTCGCCGATCCTGCGCCGCTACGTGGACCGGGTGGCCGCGCAGCTGGGCGATACCCGGTTGATGTTCATGCAATCCAACGGCGGCCTCACCGATGCCGGCTACTTCCAGGGCAAGGACGCGATTCTCTCGGGCCCGGCAGGCGGGGTCGTAGGTCTGGTGCAGACCGCCCGGCGAGCCGGTTTCGAAAAGCTGATCGGCTTCGACATGGGCGGTACCTCGACGGACGTCAGCCATTGCGACGGCGAGTACGAGCGCGCTTTCGAAACGCTGGTCGCGGGGGTACGCCTGCGCGCCCCGATGATGCTGATTCACACGGTCGCTGCGGGCGGCGGGTCGATCCTGCATTTCGATGGCGCGCGCTTCCGGGTCGGGCCCGACTCGGCGGGCGCCAGCCCCGGACCTGCCTGTTACCGCAGCGGTGGGCCGCTGACCGTCACCGACTGCAACGTGATGCTCGGCAAGCTCGACGCGCGCTTCTTTCCGCACGTGTTCGGCGCGGACGCCGATCAGCCGCTGGACGAAGCGGTCGTCCACCGACGCTTCGACGAGCTTGCCGGCCACGTCTCGGAGGCTACGGGGCAGGCGCGCACCGCACGCGAGGTGGCGGCCGGCTTCCTCAACATCGCCGTGGAGAACATGGCGAATGCAATCAAGAAGATCTCCGTGCAGCGGGGTTACGACGTCACCGGTTACACCCTGTGCTCGTTCGGCGGGGCCGGTGGCCAGCATGCCTGCCTGGTCGCCGACGCGCTGGGGATCAAACGCGTGTTCATCCACAAGCATGCCGGTGTGCTTTCCGCTTTCGGCATGGGCCTCGCCGACCTGCGGGTGATGCACAGCAAGGCCGTTGAGGAGACTTTCAGCGAAGCGCTGATGCCCCGTCTCGACGCGCTCTACGCGGCGCTGGAAAAAGCCGGCTGCGCGCAGATGCAGGCACAGACCGTGACGGGTCAGCGCATCCTCATCGAACGCAGGCTCCACTTGCGTTACGCGGGCTCGGATACCGCCCTGCTGGTCGATTGCACGCAGTATGCGCAGATCGTCGCGGCCTTCGAGGCCGTCCACCGTCAGCACTACGGGTTCGTCGCCGACAAGCCGATCATCGTCGAGTCTGTACAGCTCGAGGTGATTGGCGAGCAACCCCGGAGCGAGGAGCACGGGGTGGCCCTGTCAGAGGCGAGCGCCGTACCCTTTGCCACCGTTCAGGCGAGCATGGACGGCGAGCTGCGCCAAGTGGCGGTTTACCGCCGCGACGAGCTGCCGCCCGGCGGCGCAGTGAGCGCCCCGGCCATCATCATCGAAGACAACAGCACGATCGTCGTGGAACCGGGATGGCGGGCAACCTACACGGCTAAGCGCGACCTCGTCCTGGAGCGCGTTGTTGCGCTGCCGCAACGCATCGCCATCGGCACCAGCGTGGACCCGGTGATGCTCGAGATCTTCAACAACCTGTTCATGAACATCGCCGAGCAGATGGGCACCGTGCTGGAAAAGACCGCCAGCTCGGTGAACATCAAGGAGCGGCTGGATTTCTCCTGCGCGCTGTTCGACCAGCACGGTGAGCTGATCGCCAACGCCCCGCACATGCCGGTGCACCTCGGCTCCATGAGCGAGAGCGTCAAGACGGTGATCCGCGAAAACGCCGGACGCATCGGCCGCGGCGACGTCTACATGCTGAACGCGCCGTACAACGGTGGCACACACCTGCCCGATGTGACCGTGATCAAACCGGTGTTCGGTGCGCAGAACGTGCTGTTCTACGTCGCCTCGCGAGGTCACCATGCGGACATCGGCGGTATCACACCCGGCTCGATGCCGCCGGACAGCACCAGCGTCGAGCAGGAAGGCGTGCTGTTCGACAACATGAAAATCGTCGAGCGGGGGACGTTTCTCGAGGAACAGATCCGCCGGCGTCTGCTCGATGGCCGCTACCCGGCGCGTAATCCGGATCAGAACATTGCGGACTTCCAGGCGCAGATCGCCGCGTGCGAAAAAGGCATGCAGGAACTCCTGCAGATGGTCGACTACTTCGGGCTCGAGGTGGTGCACGCTTACATGCAGCACGTCAAGGACAATGCAGAGGAATCGGTGCGGCGCGTGCTCGACGCGCTGCAGGACGGCAGCTTCGAGTATGCAATGGACGACGGCAGCATGATCCGCGTCAGCATCGCAGTGGACGGGCGCACGCGCACCGCGCGTATCGACTTCAGCGGCAGCAGCCCGCAGCACCCCGGCAACTACAACGCACCGGCTGCGATCAGCACTGCGGCGGTGCTGTATGTCTTCCGCTGCATGGTGGCAGCGGACATTCCGCTCAATGCCGGCTGCCTCAAGCCAATCGAGATCGTCATCCCGCGCGGCTCGATCCTCAACCCGCAGTACCCGGCTGCGGTGGTCGCCGGCAACGTCGAAACCTCGCAGTACATAGTGGACACGCTGTTCGGCGCCCTCGGTGTGCTGGCCGCCGCCCAGGGAACCATGAACAACTTCACCTTCGGCAACGACCGTTACCAGTACTACGAGACTATCTGCGGCGGCGCAGGCGCCACTGCCGAGCACGACGGCAGCGACGCTGTGCACACGCACATGACCAACTCACGCCTGACGGATCCGGAGATCCTGGAATGGCGGTTTCCGGTGCTGCTCGAGCGATTTTCCATCCGCAGGGGATCGGGCGGTGCCGGCGCGCACCGCGGCGGCGACGGAACCCTGCGGCGGGTACGCTTTCTCGAGCCGATGACGGCCAGCATTCTCGCCGGTCACCGCAAGGTCCCGCCCTACGGCGTGCGGGGCGGAGCGCCGGGCGCGGTCGGCCGCAACTGGGTCGAACGTGCGGACGGCTCGCGGGTCGAGCTGGGT
Source organism: Chromatiales bacterium (assembly GCA_024644045.1). GTDB lineage: Bacteria > Pseudomonadota > Gammaproteobacteria > JAHELT01 > JAHELT01 > JAHELT01. The sequence continues at coordinate 25,087 of JAHELT010000048.1, forward strand.
GCACAGGGCAAGGCCGAGTTGCGCAGCGGCGAGGTGTTCGTGGTGCTCACGCCGGGCGGCGGCGGTTTCGGCAGCCCGGGGCCGGACTAGCGCCCCACTCCCCCAGGCAGGGATGCCATGTCGGGCAGGCATCGGCACGGCCCCGCTCGCCTCGTGCACGCTCACTCCGGTCTCGTCCCCGCGTAGCTCCGCCGCTGCATCCCGCAAGGGCGAATCCCCTCCACTTGGGCCACGCCGGTCCCTCAGATCGCTCAGATTCCAGGACCACGGCCCGCTTCGCAGCGTTGACAGCGGTCAGCCAGCCCGCTATCCGATGTCGCTGTCATCTGACGATCACACCCTGTGTTGCACATCTGCTGCAGATGGAACATGGCCTCTGGGGATCGGCGCGTCCGGCCGCTCCTTACTTGAATGCCACCTGCCGAGCCGGCGCTTGCCGGTCAGGGCTTTTCACACTCGTTACTGACCAGCCGGAGGTTATGCAGGCGCAGTGCCGGAACCTGGTCGGCGTGACCTCCATGCTGCGTGGCAATATGGTGCCGCAGAATGCGCACGAGCGCATTGAACACGTGCCAGGCGCGTAGTTGCACGCCCCCGTAGCTCTGATGTATTGCATCCACGAACAAATCCGGATCGCGCGGATACGACGCTGCCAGGTCAACGAAATGCCAGTTTTCCCGCAGTGCGTAGTCTCTGAACACGCGGTTCTGAAAACTGGCCATCCGCTCTATGTCTTCGTAACGGAGCGGATGCCATGCTTCATCGATGTACTGGTGAATTCCTGCATGGCGCACTGGATCGAGCCGCATACCGGCGTGCGGCAGCCAGATGAATGAAAGCAGTACGATCTGCGCACCCACACTGTTCGATGCGACACCGATCCTGTCCAGATCGTCCAGCACCGTGACCAGATCGAGCGGCAGGGTCTCGCTATCCAGGTCCGGCGAGAATTCATCGACGTCGGCGGGGAAGTTCACCGGCACTTTTCCCCGGGGATGTAAGCTTGAGCCGTACATCTGATTCTTTATCGACAACGCGCGACGCCAGGCAGCCGAATGCTGCTGGAGAGATACGTTCGCGAGCTGCACTGCACCCCGCACTGCTCCGGAAACGGAGGTGTCAAACAGTTTGCGAATGTGGTCAAACTGATTCGATCCCTCGTAGTAAACGATGTAATCGGGAGCCGCCGGTACGATTTCCTGCGCCACAATCGCGGCGATATCGGTCGAACTGATACCTTCCCGTGCGGCGTTGATCACTTCGAAACGGGTGTCTATCTCGTTTTCCGCCGCCCAGATGTTCAACCACGCGCCGATCAACTCCGGGTAGGAATAAGGTATACCGTGAAAACTGATCGTGGTTGAAGCGCCCACGAATGCGATACGAATCGTATTGCGCGGCTTGGTTATCGCGATCGATTGGCCCCGCCAGCCGAATTCGTTGGTGTACAGGCCCGAGGGCGTCAGCTCTGAAGGGAAGTAGCGATAGCGGGGATGCAGATGCTCGAAGCCGCTGTCGAACACGTAAAGTTTCGCGGGAAAGTTGCGGAAAAATCCACGTTCCGGTTTGCAGACCTGGTGCGCGAAAAAATTCGCGTTCCATGCTTTGAAGTATTCGAACCCGGCAACGCCTGCACCGGCATGCATGGATTGGAGTTTCTGCATGAACGGCGACAACTCGCGCCCTGCGCGCAGGTCGTATGGCGGGTCGCTCCGGTGAAGATCGGCGCGGACCGTGGGGTCCCGGGGTACCGCGTCGAAATAGCCCGCAAGTTTGACAGGATCGAAAGGGATCCGCTGAAACTCCGCGGGCGTCAACTGACCGAGATCAAGCCGCAGTGCGAATACGTCGTAGCCGTCGACGACTCTGACGATCGCCTCGCCAGCCACGAGCAACGCGCACAGGTATACGCCGTAGATTCCCGAAAGGAACGCTTTGCGACGCATTCAACCCTTCCTGGCAGGTTGGTCTTTCAGAAGAACGCCCGGCGCCGATCTCGCGGCTACAGGCTATGCATCGGTCGCGGGCTTGGCGTTGTCAGCGTAAATCTCGAATATCCCCGCATCGAATAACAGCGGCTGCACCACACCGCCGGCGTCCTCCAGAACCCGTCTGGTCAGTAAAACTCAAACATGTTGGGCCACCACAGTTTACGCCCGTCGCCGTGGTGCTGCTCGAGCGATTTTCCATCCGCAGGGGATCGGGCGGCGCCGGCGCGCACCGCGGCGGCGACGGAACCCTGCGGCGGGTACGCTTTCTCGAGCCGATGACGGCCAGCATTCTCGCCGGTCACCGCAAGGTCCCGCCCTACGGCGTGCGGGGCGGAGCGCCGGGCGCGGTCGGCCGCAACTGGGTCGAACGTGCGGACGGCTCGCGGGTCGAGCTGGGTGCACAGGGCAAGGCCGAGTTGCGCAGCGGCGAGGTGTTCGTGGTGCTCACGCCGGGCGGCGGCGGTTTCGGCAGCCCGGGGCCGGACTAGCGCCCCACTCCCCCAGGCAGGGATGCCATGTCGGGCAGGCATCGGCACGGCCCCGCTCGCCTCGTGCACGCTCACTCCGGTCTCGTCCCCGCGCGCGTCACCGCTAACGCAATTCTCGACGCTTAGAACGCTTTATAGCGGTCGGGTATCGACAGCGCCTCGGCCACGGCTTCGCATGCCACGTGCCCGGCATACGTGTTCACGCCTTTGGGGAAACCCGGATCGTCGCGCAACGCCTCGATCCCTTGTCCGGCGAGACGCGTTGCGTACGGGAGCGTCGCATCGGTGAGCGCAATGGTGGCGGTCCGTGGGTATGCACCCGGCATGTTAGTCACACAATAATGTGTGACACCGTGTATCGTGTATACGGGATCGGCATGTGAGGTCGGCTTTGCGGTTTCGACACACCCACCCTGATCGATGCTGACATCTACGATCACTGAACCGCTTTGCATGTTTTGCACCATTTGCTCGCTGACCACATGTGGTGCCTTTGCACCACGCAGCAACACACCACCGATGAGCAGGTCAGCGTCTTCCAGCTCGCGCGCAATTGTGCCCGGTGCATAGAGAACGAAATGCAGATCGGTGGAGATTTCCTCCATCAGCGCCGGTGCGCGCTCCGGTTGGCGACCGACGATGTATACCGTCGTGCCCATACCGACTGCGGCGCGCGCGGCGTGCCGGCCCACCACGCCATCACCGATGATAACGACTTTACCCTGCTTTTTTCCCTGCACCGTGCTCAGTAGCGTGCCCTTGCCGTTGTTGAACTTTGCCAGGTAGTAGTTTCCAGTGGTCACTGCCATGTTACCAGCGACCGCACTCATCGGCGCAAGCAACGGTAACCTGCCGCGGGGATCCTCGACCGTTTCGTAAGCGACCGCTGTGGTGCCGCTGCTCAGCAGCGCTTCCGTCAGCGATACCGCGACGCCAGCGAGGTGGAGATAAGTGAACACAATCTGTTCCGCTAGAAACTGATATTCGCTCTCTTGTGGCTCTTTGACTTTGAGGATGAGTTGTGAGTCCCAGGCGGTGTCCGCTGCAACCAGTTGCGCGCCGGCCGCAGCATAGTCCTCGTCACTGAAGCCCGAACCCGTTCCAGCGCCGTTCTGCACGCGTATCACATGACCCGCTTCGACGAGTACGCGCGTCCCGTCCGGGGTGAGCGCGACGCGATTCTCGCGGATTTTTTATTTCTTTCAGCACGCCGATTTTCATTGCCTGCTCCTCCTGTGACGTTGCGTGTGACAGTCAGTCACTTTCGTCTCCGTTCGCGATAACGATCCGGGGTACACGTGGCCCTATGCGGGTCACGATTTCGTAGTTGATAGTGTCGAGTTTCGCCGCCAGCTCATCGGCGGTTATCTGTGTTTCGCCCTGTTGACCGATGATGACCACCTCGTCCCCGAGTGTTACGCGCCCGCGCAGGGCGCTGACATCAATCAGACTCATGTCCATCGTGATACGGCCAACCTGCGGACACCGCACGCCTTGCACAATTAACTCCGCCCGGTTCGACAGTCGACGGCTGAAGCCGTCCGCGTAACCCAGCGGGACCGTTGCGATTAGCGAGGGCGCGTGCGTGTAGTAACTGTGTCCGTAGCTCAGACCGGCGCCTGCCGCAACCTCCTTGAGAAAGGTGATTTGAGTCTTCCACTCGAGCACGGGTTGCAGCTCGCTCACGCACGGATTGACCACATCAGCAGATGGACGCAACCCATACATAGCGATGCCGGGGCGTACGGCATCGAAACCTGAATCTGGCACGTCCAGCAGCGCGGCGCTGTTAGCCATGTGATAGACGTCAACGCCTTCAGTGCGGGTGTCGTTGACCAGGCGGCGGAATCGCTCAAGCTGCTCGTGTGAGTAAGTTTTGTCTGCTTCGTCTGCACGCGGAAAGTGGCTCATGATGCCGCGCACACGCAATTGCGGAAGTCTCCGTGCATGATCGAGAAAGCCGCGCAATTCATCGGGCTGAATACCGATACGCCCCATGCCGGTATCTACTTTCACGTGCAATGGAATCGGACGGCCCGCCGCGATACCGGCCGCCCCAAGAGCATCGAGCATGTCTCGCGTGCACACCACAGGTTCAAAATTTGGATGCGCAGCCAGCGCTTCGCTGTGCTCGGGCAGCGTAGCGGACAGGACCACGTACACGGCATCGATGCCGGCCTCGACCAGCGCCAGGGCTTCGACAACGCTCGCGACGCACATCGTTCGGTAGCCGAGGTCAACCAGATGGCGGGCGACATATTTTGCGCCGTGCCCGTAAGCGTCGGCTTTGATCACGGGCCAGACCTGCGCAGTGCCAGCCTGATTTTCGAGCAACCGCAGATTGTGGGTGAGACGCGCCAGATGAATATAAGCCCGCGTGAGTTGCCGGGGACTCGCGCTCATGAAGAATCGCGGCGTAATGGTGGCGCGGACCCGGCCGGCGTACGCGTGCCGACTTCTATTTTCTTTACGTACTCGGAAGTCATTGCCGCGATCAGCGCACCGTAATTCAATGAGAATGCAAGCTCGTTGCCCACACAGATGCCGCCGTGCGCAGCGCTCACGTCGACCAGGAGGTAGCCGCTGGATGCGCCCAGAATAGACACGCGTGGATCGAGTGGGGTTACACCCGGCAGGTAAACATCTTCGCGCCCCACATTCAGGATCGCCCGCTCGCAAATCCCTCGATCGGTAAAAACCGGCAACTCGCCATAAGCATCCTCGCTGCGTTGGCCAACCGGAATCGAAGGCTTTCGTTTGAGCTCGAGCACTTCGGCATGCAGTGTAAATGCATCCTGCACAGTCCCCGGCCATGGTGCTCGGTGCACGGTTTCACGTCCCAGCAAGATGCCTTCCCCTATGCGTGCATTGTTGATACCGGGCACTGTTTGTCCGCTGGCGATGAATTCGTAGTGGCTGGAGTTAGCGCCGGATATGCAATCGAGCTTGATGGCAAAGGTGCTCTCGATTTCGCGCGCCAGGTACAGCAGTTGTTGCATATTGTTCCGCGCAGGGACGACCCCGCCGAAACACGCAAGGTTGGTGCCGAGGCCGGCGATGCGGATACCGGACAGGCGCAGTGCTTCGCGCGTGAACGGCAGCAGATCGGACGGCCATATCCCTTCGCGTAGATCGCCCAGGTCGACCATCAAGACGACATCGTGGCGCCGGCCGCGCCTTCGCGCAGCCTGC
>JAHELT010000197.1 GCA_024644045.1 Chromatiales bacterium
CCGACGTGGTTCTTGTCGGTTCGCTGGTCGACGGCGCGCTGCGGGTCGAACGATTCGCTTTTCAGAACAACGTGGGCGGTTCTCTGCGCGGTAAATTTGCGCTGCGCCCGGCCGGCTGCGAGATGGAGATCTTTTCGCTCGCCCGGGTAATGCTGCCCGCCTCGGCGGCGGCGACGAAGTACTCGAGCTGTTTCAGCGTGAATCTCATGCGCGCAACAAAAATCGGGTACTGCGTTTTGCGCGGTTGCCGAGCGACAGGGCTGCCTGCCAACGCCCTAGGACAGGTACATCACGAAGTACTTCCTGAACAGCTCGGTCATGTGCCAGGTCCCGGACCAGCCTTTCTGCATGGTAAAGCTGTCCCCCGCACTGAAGGTCTGCGACCGGCCGGCATCGTCGGTCACCGTGACGCTGCCCGCCAGCACGGTCATGAACTCGTCCGCCGGATAGCTGTCGATGCGTTCCTTGCACGGCGTGCACTCCCATACGCCCGCAATGAATTTCTCGTCGGCCGAGGTGAGAAACACGTGAGCGCGCTCCTCGGCGGTACCTTCGAGCAGCGTTTCCGTCTGGATGTAGCTGCACGACTGCATCTCGAGCCGGTTGACGTCGGACAACGCCCTTGCACAATTCGCCATCTTTACACCTCCGCGGTTCAGCCGGTTTGATGCATGTCGGGCAGATAAGGCACGTAGTCCCGCTCTGCCTTGTCAAACTCGCGCGCATGACGGTGGCCGGAGTAGACCGCCGCGGCGATGATGCTGGGCGCGAGACAGTCGCCGATCCGATCGAGGGTCCTGACGCCGGCCGACTTCCGCTCGTCGCCGCGCGCGAGCAGGTCCCGATAGAGTGCATCGTTCGGCGAGCGGCCGGTGACCATAACCACGGTCCGCGCCTCAAGGGTCACACTGTCCCCGCCATAGACGCAGTCGAGTCTGACGCTGCCCGCTTCAACAGCGGCGAGCTGTTTGAGCCGCACGATGTCTACGCCGAGTTTCATCAAGTGCGGCACGACCTTGTGCTGCTCCAGCGTCAGGAACAGATAACCGGCGATCTCCGGCGAAGGCGTGACAATGCTCACCGCGTACCCGGCGGTGCTGAGCTTCTCCGCGACGGTGTTGCCGATATAGCTGCCGTCCGAATCGTAGATCAACACCGGTCCCTGGACGTCGCATCCCCCCATGATATCGTCCGGCGTCAGCACCGAGGCGGCATCGGACCCCGGCACGGGCCAGAAGTTCGCCCGCCCCACGCCGTCTCGGCGCCAGGTCGCGCCGGTGGCTATCACCACCCGCGCAACGCCGAACTCCAGCACCTGGCCCGCGTCCATCGGACTTTCGCAATAGATGGAGACGTTGCTCATCTGCTTCAGCTGGTGCACGCGGTAGTCGCGCACGCGCGCCCACTCGGCCAGCCCGGGAAGTGCACTTTCCGCGGTCACGCGACCGCCAACGTCATTGCGCGCCTCGGCCAGGGTCACTTCGTAGCCGCGCCGCGCCAGCGACAGCGCGCACTCCAGCCCCGCAGGGCCCGCACCGACGATCAGCACCGCATCGTCGGAGCCTTTCGCCGGCATGTGCTCGGGATGCCAACCGCGGCGCCCCTCCTCCATGACGGTCGGGTTCTGCGTGCAACGCATCGGCGAGTAGGACATCTCGCCGGATACGCACACGTTGCAGCCGATGCATTCACGGATGTCCTCCGGGCGGCCCTCGCGAATCTTGTTCGGCAGGAACGGATCGGCTATCGAGGGGCGGGCTGCGCCGATCAGGTCCATCACCCCGCGCCTGATCTGCGAAACCATGGTGTCCGGCGACGTGAAACGCCCGACACCGACCACCGGCTTGTCGGTGATCTGCTTGACGAAACCGGTGAACGATTCCTGGAAGCCCTCCTTGGCGAAACGCGAGGTGTCCGAGTCGTACGACCAGTCTGCGATGTTGACGTCCCACAGATCGGGCAGGTCCTTGAGCATTTCGACGACCTCGCGGCCCTCACCGTCGAAGGTCACGCCATCCGCACCGAGCATTTCATCGACCGCAAAGCGAATGGCAACGGCACAGGTGTCGCCCACGGCCTCCCGGGTGTCCAACAACAACTCGCGCAACAGGCGCACACGGTTCTCCAGGCTGCCGCCATACTCGTCGCTGCGCTGGTTGTAACGCCGGGACAGGAAATGTGAGGCCAACGACAGATTGTGCGCCGCATACACGTAGACGATGTCGAAGCCCGCGCGTTTGGCGCGCACGGCGGCAGCCTTGTGCTGTTCGCGAAAGGTACGGATGTCGTCTTTGTCCATCGCCTTGCACTGAAACGGCTCCAGCGATTCGAACGTCAGGTGCGAGCTCGGCCCCAGCGGCGGATTGCGGATCGCGCGGTTACCGGCCGCCAATCCGAAGTGCCCCAGCTCCGCGCCCGCCAGCGCGCCGTGGCGATGCACCGCCTCGACCATCTTCGCTTGAATCGGGATGTCCGCGTCGCGCCACAGGTGCAGCGACGGAAACGGGTGCAGCTCGGTCGTTTCGGAGACTTCGACGATCTCGGTGCACACCACGCCCCAGCCGCCCTCCGCCTTGATTTCACGCATGCGCGCGACGGCATCCGGCGCCCAGTCGCTGGTGCCATTGCAGTGCGGCACCTGGTAGAAACGGTTTTTGGCCGTCACCGGCCCGATTTTCACGGGCTCGAACAGGACGTCGTATCGATTGGTATCACGCATGCCGCGCCTCCGGGTCCTGTTACTGAGCTGCCCCGCCGTGCGCAAAGCCGCACCGGCTCCTGATACCCTAGCGTCGCGCCGCGCGGCGCGCAAATCGACGCCATGGCGCTGCCACTCGGCCCAATGCCGCCATCCGCGTTCGCTTCGGGCAATAAAAAGGCCCGCTTGCGCGGGCCAATCTGTCACCAGTGGCGGCGGTGTGAGATTCACGACCCCCCGCCACCGGACGGTGCGCGGACAACCGCGTGCTACATGTCGATCGTCTCGGCGAGCTCGATCGACCCGCCGGCATCCAGTATCGGGCAGCGCTTGGCCTTGGCGACCGCATCGTCGAGGTCCGATGCCTCGATCAGGCTGTAGCCGCTCGCCGGATTGGCGCCGCCGTCGTTCTTCACCGAGCGGTCGCTGTGTACGGTGGTCGACATACCCACCGGGTTGCCGCCGTCGATCACCGCGCTGCCCATGGACCCGAACCACTGTCCCCAGGCGTCCATGACCTTCGCCATCTCCTCCTCCGTCTCGGGGTGGCTGCCACCGTGATACACCATCAGATACTTCGCCATGTGCTGAATCCTCCTAATGCGTGGGTTGAATCAGTGCAAGCCCGGCGTTGGTACCGCGTCTGCAGCCGTCGGCAGGCAAACCGAAGCCCGCGACCTAGAGACTATCACCAGAAAAGCTTTGTGCCAGTGGTCAGAATACTGATATTTTCGCGTCTGAAATGTGTAACCTGCACAATCAGCCACGGTGACCGACGACTCGACGCTGGCCCTGGGCGAAGCCCTCCAACGCCTCGGCGGGGGACCCGTGCTGCACGCGGCCGTGCGCTATCTGCAGGACAACACGGCACGGATCAACGGTGAACTGGGCGACACCGTGCTTGCCCAGATCCCGGCGTTCTCGGAATCCAGGAACCCGAACGTGCTGCCGGATCTCGGGCGCCACGGCCCGGCGCACACGGCCGAGATCCTGCGCCTGCTGGCAGGCGGTCAGGTAGGCGATTTCGACTTCGTGCGCGAACATGCCCGGCGGCGCGCCGAGCAGCACTTTCCCCTCGAAGCGACCCTGCACGCCTACCGTTGTGGTCACAAAGTGTTTTCGCGCTGGCTGCGCGAGGCGATCTTGAGCACCTTGTCGTCGTCGGAGGACGCCCAGCAGATGGTCGCGGCGGTTGCCGACTTCGCGATCGAATATACCGATGCAATCAGCACCATCGCGGCCGGGGCATATGTATCCCACACGCGGTTGCTCGCCGACGTGGCGGGCGATCAGCGCGCGGAATTGCTGAGCATCCTGCTCGAAGGCTACGACGAGTCTGACGGGCGGGTGGCTAACATCCTGCGCGATGCCGGCTATCTCGAGCGGCGTCAGGCGTTCTGTGTCGCGCTGGCACAACCGGTGGATCCCGCCGAGATGATCAACCCGGCTCGGGCGCGCCGGCTGGCCGATTCGATCGACGCAACGTTTCAGGGGTCGCGAACACGGCGTCTGATCGACATCCGGCAAGACAAGGTGACCATCGTGTTCTCGGACACCCGGCGCGTCTCCGGCTGGACCGCGCCGCAGACCTCACTCGCCAGGAGCCTGACGCCGCAGCTGATGATGGTCGGCAACGCCGTGCTGATCGGGGTCAGCAACGACGTGCCGTCCACGTCGCAGATCCCCACCGCCCATAGCGAGGCACTGCTGGCGTTGCAACTCGCCGATGTAACGCAGCGCGTGGTGCAGTTCTCCGAGATACCCGCGCAGCGTCTGCTGTTGCATCTGGCCGGTGAGCGGTTCCGGCGGGTTCTCCCGGCCTGGTCTGGCGCGTTCTTCGCAGCTGACGACAGGGCCGACGGCGCCCTGACAGCGACGCTGCGCGCCTACGCCAATACAAACATGAACGTGCTGAAGGCGGCCGGCCGGCTTGCGGTGCATCCGAATACGATCTATGCGCGCCTGCAGCGAATTCTCGATATCACCGGACTCGAGGCGAGGGACTATCACGCATTGACCGAGCTGCTCCTGGTGGCCGAGTGCAAACGCAGTGTCGCCGCCGCAGCGCCCGAGCGCTCGGCCGGAGCCGGTGTACCCTAGCGCAGTCGCTCGACGGAGAATCGACATGAGTGCCAAAGCGAAGACCTTGACCGCCATCGCCGTGCTCGGCGTGATCGACGCCGTAGTGCCGCTGCTACCGGTGCTCGCGCTTATCCTCGTCTACGTGGTGCTCGAGAAGCCGTCGTGGTTCAGCGAACTGTACGAGCAGATCTTCACGTCGTCACGCCCGGGGTAGCCTCGATTGTCGCAGTACAAATCTCGCCAGGCACACAAGCCCGCCGAGCGAGTGCCGTTCTGATTTTTTCTCTCTAGGGACTTTGAGCCCCCAGCGAGGCCCAGCGCGCCGCGCCCTCATCCCAACCCTTCTCCCCCGGGAGAGGGGGCGGGGGTGAGGGTCCTGCGCCAGGAAGCCACCTGCGTATTGACCGCACCGAGCAGCCCGTCCAACTCGGCCCGGGACGCCCCGCCGCGTGCTGCGATGTTGAAGCCGAGCACCAGCCCCAGAAGCAGGTTGGCGCGCTCGTCGGCATCGCCGCCAAGCGCTTCGCCGCTGTCGACGGCGCGCTGCAGACAGTTTTTCAACGCTTCCTTCACCCGCTTGCGGTAGCCGCGCGTCCGGCGTTTTATCGACGCTGTCGCTGCACCGTCTTCCGCCATCATGTTGATCAGCATACAGCCCCGGCGTCCGTCGTGGGTCACCCAGTGCGCGAGGTCGGTGAAAAATGTCTCGACCGCGGCCAGCCCGTGCCCGGATCCCTCGAGCGGCGCCAGCAGCGCCTCCGTCGTCAATCCCTCGTAGCGGTCCAGCGCTGCGTCCAGCAGTGCCTGCTTGGAGCCGAACTCGTTGTAGAGGCTGGATTGACTCAGGCCCAGCGCTTTCTCCAGATCCCGCGTGGTCGTCGCGTAGTAGCCGCGCTTCCAGAACAACTCCAGCGTGCTGTCCAGCACCGCGCGCGTGTCGAAGTTTCGCGGGCGGCCCGGCATGCGTTTCCGGGGTGACGCAACAGGCTTTGTATGCTCCGGCATCGGCAACAGTTTCTCGAGGTGACGCGTTGACAGTTGTGGAGCATATGCTTTATAAAGTTATGGAGCAATCGCTCCATAACTTAAACAACGGCCTCGCCCCTCCCGGGTCAGCGGCCGCTTCACCAAACCCTGGGCGCAATCGTGCCTGCAGGAGGATGAAATGTCCGAGGAAGTCGGCGCCACGGCGGCGCGCGTCGAAGACGGTGTAATGATGGGCGTGTCCTACGTGCAGCGGGACCAGGCCAGCGACGAAGTCAACGCATTCTACGATGACGCCGAAGGGCGGTTCGAGATGCTGTTGAACATCTTCAAGGTCTTCGGTCACGTACCCGAGTACGGTAAGACCTGGACCGCCGTCATCATGGCGATTCTCAAAGACGGTCCCGAGCTCGACTGGAAGACCAAAGAGCTGCTGATACTGAAAGCAACGCATCGCAACGATTGTCAGTACTGTGTGGTCCAGCATGAGACGCTGAGTAGACGCCTTGGAATCGACGAAGCGAAAATCGCGGACATCGAGGGCGACAAGTACAAGAAGAGCCCGCACTTCACCGAAGGTGAAAAGGCATTGATGGATCTGACCCAGCAGATCTGGGCGGACGCCAATCGCCTGTCGAAGGACCTCTGGAAACGCCTGCACGAGCACTACACGGAACCGCAGATCGTCGAAGCAGTGTTCGTTATCACAATGTACATCCAGGTCAGCAAGTTCGGCGATGCGCTGGGCGTAGTCCTGGAGCCGGTGTTCGACGGTTTCCAGCCGATCCTGCATGTCGGTCACGGCTAACGCTCTGGCGCAGGGGGCCGAATAGCTCCCTGCGCAGCGTTCGAGTCATGAAGGTGGAAGTCTTCTCCAGTCCGCAGTGCGGCTACTGCGAGCAGGCAAAGCAGCTCCTGCAGCGCAAGGGCGTGGCATTTGAAACGCTGGACATCGCGGTCGACGAAAAAAACCGTGAGGAGCTGATGCGGCGCCTGCCGCGCACGCGCGCGCTGCCACAGATCTTTATCGGCGGTGCGCATATCGGCAGCTTCGAGGACCTGCAGATTCTGGACAGTCGCGGCGAGCTGGACGCGCTACTGAAAAAGTAGCCGACCGGACAGCCCCGATCCGTGACCGCCACCGCGACGGTGGCAGCGGCATGGCCGTTGCCACCGTCTAAGGCTAAAGCGGGTTGCGTGCGCGGATCTTCCAGGAGCTCGATTGCATGACGACGCCATCGGGCGTGTCGTGCTTTTTCAACTCTGCGCCAAGCGCAGCACGAATCTCCGCATCGCGCCGTGTAGCAATCTCGCCCGCTTCGCGGTACACCTCGCCCGCCGGTCCCAGCGCCAGCTGGAAATTGATCGCATCCTCGACCGTATTGCCGACCATCAGCGGTGCGTCTACGCGCTCGAACTGAATCTCGCCGTAACCGGCGATCTCCAGCTGCCGGGTGACCATTTCCTGGCTCGCCATCGAGAACGGCCCGGGTCCGCAGGTGCGCGCGTCCTCGCCCGGCTCCGGCAGGAACTGCGAGACGGTCTGCTTCGGAATCCCCAGCCAGGGATTGTCGTCGATCGTGCGCCACACGATCATGGTCATGATCCCGCCGGGTTTCAGCGCCTTGCGCATGTTGCGCAACCCGGCCACCGGGTTTTCGAAAAACTGCGTGCCGAAGCGCGAAAAACAGAAATCAAACTCGCCGTTGAACGGATAGGTCTGCGCGTCCCCGGCCACCAGCCGGACGTTGGTAACCTTCCCGGCAGCAATATCTCGACGACCTATCTCCAGAAACGCCTCGCAGCAGTCGATCCCGAGTACCGAGCCACCCGGTCCCACGCGCCGGGCGATCTCCACGGCCGTATCGCCATAACCGCAACCCACATCGACCGCACGGTCACCCTCGTTGATCTCCAGGGACGGAAAAACCCGGGCGCTGTGGTGGGTCAGGCCACCGACCAGTATGTGCCGGTACTTGTTGAACTTGGGCGCGAGAATCTCGTTCCAGAAGTCGACGAACTCCGTGTTCTCGTCGGTTGCTGTCGCCGTACTCATAAGTTACCTCCGCTGCGCCACTGCGGCGCTTGTTAGCCATTGCCGAGGAAGCCTATGTTATATAGCAGGCATTTCGAGCCTGTGTCTGGAATTGTTTCAATTGTTATGTGTGCGCATCCGCCAGGATCATATCGGCCGCCTTCTCGGCGATCATGATGGTCGGCGCGTTGGTGTTGCCCGACGTGATTTCGGGCATGATCGACGCGTCGGCGACACGCAACCCCTGGATGCCACGCACGCGCAGCCGCTCGTCGACCACCGCCATGGGGTCGCCG
>JAHELT010000198.1 GCA_024644045.1 Chromatiales bacterium
TGTCAAGTACGCGGGCAGCCCGTGGGAGCTGGGCCTGGCCGAGACCCACCAGACGCTGCGCGCCAACCGGCTGCGGGACAAGGTGCGCGTGCAGGCGGACGGCGGGCTCAAAACCGGCCTCGACGTGATCAAGGCCGCGATCCTCGGCGCCGAGAGCTTCGGGTTCGGCACTATGCCCATGATCGCCATGGGCTGTAAGTACCTGCGCATCTGCCACCTCAACAACTGCGCCACCGGGGTCGCCACGCAGAACAAGATCCTGCGCTCGCGTCATTTCTCGGGCAACGTGCACAAGGTAATGAACTACTTCCATTTCCTGGCGCGCGACGTGCGCGAGCACCTGGCTGCGCTCGGCGTCCCCAGCGTGGCTGAGCTGATCGGGCGTACCGATCTTCTGGAAGTCGTCGCCGGCGCCACGGCCAAGCAGCAGCACCTTGACCTGAGCGCGATGCTGTCGGACGGCGGGGTGGCGAGCGATTCGCCCCGCTACTGTCAGATCGCGCGCAACGAGCCGTTCGACAGCGGCGAGCTGGCGGAGCGCATGGTTGAAGATTGTCTGGCGGCCGTCGAGGCCCGCAGCGGCGGCGAGTTCGCCTACGAGATCAACAACACCAACCGCTCGATCGGCGCCCGGCTGTCCGGCGAGATCGCGCGGCGGCACGGCGACGGCGGCATGTCGGAGTACCCGATAACACTGCGCCTTACCGGCACCGCGGGCCAGAGCCTCGGCGTGTGGAACGCGGGCGGGCTGCAGATCTACCTGCACGGCGATGCCAACGACTACGTGGGCAAGGGCATGGCCGGCGGCAAGATCGTGCTGCGCCCTCCCGCCGGCGTCACGTTCAGCAGCCAGGAAACGACGATCATGGGCAACACCTGCCTGTACGGTGCGACCGGCGGCAAGCTGTTTGCAGCCGGCCTGGCGGGGGAGCGTTTTGCGGTACGCAACTCCGGTGCTTACGCGGTAGTCGAAGGTGCCGGCGATCACGCGTGCGAGTACATGACCGGCGGCGCGGTGACGATCCTGGGCGACACCGGCGTCAACTTCGGAGCCGGCATGACCGGCGGCCTGGCGTTCGTGCTCGACCTGCACAACCGGTTCGTCGACAAGTACAACCACGAGCTGATCGACATTCACCGTATTAACCCCGAACACATGGAAGCGTATCGCAGTTTTCTGCACTCCATGCTGAGCGAGTACGTGCATGAAACCGAGAGCGACTGGGGCGCGCACGTGCTGCACAATTTCTACCGGCTCGCCAATCGCTTCTGGCTGATCAAACCGAAAGCCACCGAGCTCGAGTCGCTGCTGTCGGCGCTGAAGAAAGCCGCCTGATCGACTGCGGCTGTCGGAGGCCCGCGCACCGGTGCGCCGACCTCACACCGCGACTGCGCCTGCGTAATCTGTTCCAGGTGATCTGTCTTCTGGCTAGCGTGTGGCGTATGGTCCTGGCATGGCGGGACTGATCCCACAGGCTTTCATAGACGACCTTCTCGGCCGCCTGGACATCGTCGACGTGGTCGGCAGCCGGTTGAGCCTGCGCCGTTCGGGCGACAATTACCTCGCGCGCTGCCCGTTCCACGATGAGAAGACGCCGTCGTTCAGCGTCACCCGGAGCAAGCAGTTCTACCACTGCTTCGGCTGCGGCGCGCACGGCTCGGCGATCCGCTTCATGATGGACTACGAGCACCTGGATTTCCCCGAGGCAGTCGAGGTGCTCGCCGCCTCGCTCGGCCTGGACGTGCCCCGCGAACAGGGCGCCGAACGCCAGGCGGAATCCAACCGCGAGCTGTTCACGGTTCTCGAGGACTGCGTGCAGGTATACCGGCGCGCGCTGCGCGACTACCCGGCCGCGGTCGCCTACCTGAAGGAGCGCGGCCTGAGCGGCGAGATTGCCCGCGATTTCGCCCTCGGCTACGCCCCCGAAGGCTGGGAAACCCTGCGCGACGCGCTCGGCACTGACGACCAGACGAGCCTGTTCAGCGCCGGCATGCTGATCAGAAACAAGCAGGGCGGCTACTATGACCGGTTCCGCGACCGCATCATGTTTCCGATACGCGACACCCGCGGCCGCGCGATCGGCTTCGGCGGGCGCGCGCTGGGCGAGGCGACACCGAAGTATCTCAACTCCCCGGAAAGCCCGGTGTTTCACAAGCGCCGCGAGGTCTACGGTCTGTACGAGGCGCGCCAGGCCAATGCAAGCCGCCAACCCCTGGTCGTGGTAGAGGGTTACATGGACGTGATCGCGCTGCACCAGCACGGACTGCCCAATGCCGTTGCGACCCTGGGAACGGCGGTGACCGGCGATCAGCTCAAACGCCTGTTTCGCGAGACGCATGAGCTGATCTTCTGCTTCGACGGCGATGCAGCGGGGCGGCGCGCGGCCTGGCGGGCGCTGGAATCCGCGCTGCCGCTGCTGGAGGACGGTCGCGAAGCGCGTTTCGCCCTGATTCCGGAGGGAGAGGACCCCGACGCGCTGGTACGCCGCGAGGGGGCCGATGCGTTTCGCCACCGCCTGGCCCAGTCGCCGCCGGCGGCCGAATTCCTGCTGGACGAGCTGAAACAGCAGACCGACGCCAGCACCATCGGCGGGCGGGCGCGGCTGGGCGAGCTGGCACGCCCGCTGATCGCACAGCTGCCGGAGGGTCTGTATGCGGAGCTGTTGACCGACCGCCTGGCGCAGGAAATCGGCGGCAACCGCAGCAATGTGCGCAGCGCCTTGCGTCAAACCGCGGATACCCGCAGGGCGCCCCGGCGCGCGCCGGACGCGGACAGCGGGAAGCCGCCGCAGCGCATGACGCCGCTGCGGCTGGTGATAGCGCTGCTGTTGAACGAGCCGCGCCTGGAGCCGCACCTGTCGCTGCCGGACGAACTCATGCAGAGCGAGGCGCCCGGATTGCCGCTGCTGCGCAGCCTGCTGCAGTACATCCGTTCGATCGAGGGTCCGACAGCCGGCGTGCTGATGCACCGCCTGGAATCACACCCCGAGCTGCCCGTGCTGGTCAAGCTCGCCAACTGGCAACCGGCCGTCAGTCTCGATCGAGCGCAGCTCGAGGAGCTGTTCCACGACGCGGTCCAGAGCCTGCAGCGGGACCTGTACCGGCGCTGCAGCGAATCGCTGCTCGCCCTCGCGGAACAGCGCGAGCTGACCGATGCGGAGAAGCAGAAACTCAACGAAGTTATTAAGAAAAGCAAATAACAACTTGATTTTGCTCTAATGTAGCCATTACATTTTACGGTCGGGGTAAGCAGACAAAGGTGTGTCGAGTGCGAAACTGGGCGGTCCTGGGCCTGATGCTGTGCGCCGTTCAACAGGCCCACGCACAGACCTACTCGCTCGTCGTTCAGCCCATTCTCACACCCGAGCAGACCCACCGGGCATTCACGCCGCTGACCCGTTACCTGAGCGAGCAAACCGGCGTGACCATCCGGCTGCAGACCGCGCTCAACTTCGTCGCCTACTGGGAAACCATGAAGAAGGGTGACTACGACCTGGTCCTCGATGCAGCGCATTTCACCGATTTCCGGATCAAGCGCCTGGGCTATCGGGTGCTGGCGCGTATCCCGGACACGGTCAGCCTGACGCTGGTCACGGCCAGTGACGTGTTGATTTTCGAGCCCGAGGAGCTGATCGGGAAGCGCCTCGGCACGTTGGGCTCGCCGAGCATGCCCGCGGTGCGCGCGAATCAGTTGTTCCCCAACCCGATCCGCCTGCCGGTGTTCGTCGATTTCGCCAGCGCGACCGAGACGATCCGCGCGCTGCTGCAGGGCGAGATTGCGGGTGCCATCATCCCGTCGCCGCTGGTGCAGAACTATCCCGAGCTCAACACGGTGCTGACCACCGATCCGATTCCGCACATCGCGCTCTCCGCGTCGCCGAAGGTGCCGCAGGCACTGGCCCTGCGAATCCGTGTGGCGCTCATCAATATCAACCGGACGCCGAGCGGTCGGCGCACGATGCAGGCGCTGCGCCTCGCACCGTTCGTGGCCGCGAGCCCCGGTTCCTACGACGGATACGCGCAACTCCTGGACGGCGTGTGGGGCTACTAGGCGCTTGCCGATAACGGCCCGGTCCGCACGGACCGGGGCCCACGCGGCCGGGCATTCGCGGCCCGGCCGGCCTGATCGGTCCACTTGCCGCCTGCCGGACGGGTGAGTTCTCGCCGTGTGCCGCACGGCCTGCACGATAGGCAGACACGAGGGAATGCTCTAGAATGCGCCGGTTTCCCGGAACCCCTGACAGCACTCAACCGGTCTAGAGATATTCGATGACTACCAGTCTTTTCACGTCGGAATCGGTCTCCGAGGGCCATCCCGACAAAATGGCGGATCAGATCTCCGATGCGATCCTCGATGCGATACTCAGCGGGGACCGCTATTCCAGGGTCGCGTGCGAGACCTTGATCAAAACCGGCATGGTGATAATTGCCGGAGAGGTGACCACCGCCGCCACCGTGGATTTCGAGAGTGTAGTGCGCAACGTGGTCAACGACATCGGTTACCAGAGCACGGAAGTCGGTTTCGACGGTCACACCTGTGCAGTGATCAACTGCATCGGCAAGCAGTCCCCCGATATCGCTCAGGGGGTCGACCGGAAGTTGCCCGAAGATCAGGGCGCCGGCGACCAGGGCATGATGTTCGGCTACGCCACGGACGAGTCCGATGTGCTGATGCCCGCGCCGATTACGTACGCACACCGCCTGGTGTACCGCCAGAGCGAGGTGCGCCGCTCCGGTGAGCTGCCCTGGCTGCGTCCGGACGCGAAGAGCCAGATAACGTTCCGCTACGACGGCGACAGCATCGTCGGAATAGACGCGGTCGTGCTCTCCACCCAGCACGACCCGGGCATCAAGCAGAGCGACCTGCACGAGGCGGTGATGGAGTCGATCATCAAGCCGACGCTGCCGGCCAACTGGCTGGACGACAGAACCCGCTACCACATCAACCCGACCGGCAGCTTCGTTATCGGCGGCCCGGTGGGCGACTGCGGTCTTACGGGGCGCAAGATAATCGTCGACACCTACGGCGGAATGGCGCGTCACGGCGGCGGCGCGTTTTCCGGCAAGGACCCGAGCAAGGTCGACCGCTCCGCCGCCTACGCCGCCCGCTACGTGGCAAAGAACATCGTGGCCGCGGGGCTCGCGGCACGTTGCGAGATTCAGGTGTCCTATGCGATCGGCGTTGCCGAGCCTACCTCGGTGCGCGTCGATTCGTTCGGCACCGGCAAGTACAGTGACGACAAGCTCGAAGCGCTGGTGCGCGAGCATTTCGATCTGCGCCCGTACGGCATCGTAAAGATGCTGGACCTGCTGCGGCCCATTTACCGTCAGACCGCAGCATACGGACACTTCGGACGCGAGGAGCCCGACATCACCTGGGAGCGCACCGACAAAGCGGAGGAGTTGCGCGACGCCGCGACTTGAGGAGATATTCTGATGACCAGTACAGCAGCAAACACCAGCGGCGAAGACTTTAAAGTCGCCGACATCGGCCTCGCCGATTGGGGGCGCAAGGAGATCCGCATCGCGGAAACGGAAATGCCCGGACTGATGGCCCTGCGCGAAGAGCACGGCGCGGCACGTCCGCTGGAAGGCGCACACATCGCGGGGTGCCTGCACATGACCATTCAGACCGCGGTGCTGATCGAAACGCTGATCGCGCTCGGTGCGACCGTCCGCTGGTCATCGTGCAACATCTTTTCCACCCAGGACCAGGCCGCTGCCGCCATTGCCGCCGCGGGCATCCCCGTGTTCGCCTGGAAGGGCGAAACCGAAGAGGAGTTCTGGTGGTGCATCGATCAGACCATCCTCGGCCCCGACGGCTGGCGGCCGAACCTGATTCTCGACGACGGCGGCGACCTCACGCAGGTCATGCATGACAAGTATCCCGAATTGCTGGAGGATGTGCGCGGACTGTCCGAGGAGACGACCACCGGCGTTCACCGTCTCTACGAGATGGCCAAGCAGGGCACCCTGAAAGTGCCGGCCATCAACGTCAACGACTCGGTCACCAAGTCCAAGTTCGACAACCTGTACGGCTGCCGCGAGAGCCTGGTGGACGGTATCAAGCGTGCTACCGATGTGATGGTGGCGGGCAAGGTCGCGGTAGTCTGCGGCTACGGCGACGTCGGCAAGGGGTCGGCGGCCAGCCTGCGTTCACAGGGTGCACGCGTGATGATCACGGAGGTGGACCCGATCTGTGCGTTGCAGGCGGCGATGGAAGGCTACGAAGTAGTGACCATGGACGATGCCGCGCCGCAGGGCGAGATCTTCGTCACCGCGACCGGCAACGTCGACGTGATCACTATCGAACACATGCGGGTCATGCGCGATCGCGCGATCGTCTGCAACATCGGACACTTCGATTCCGAAATCCAGGTCGAGGCGCTGCGCAATTACAAGTGGGACGAGGTCAAGCCGCAGGTCGACGAGATCGAGTTCCCCGACGGTAAGCGCATCATCCTGCTCGCCGAGGGACGCCTGGTCAATCTGGGCTGCGCCACCGGCCACCCGAGCTTCGTGATGTCGGCGTCCTTCACCAACCAGGTGCTGGCGCAGATCGAGCTTTGGCAGCGCTCGGACGACTACGAGCGCCAGGTCTACGTGCTACCGAAGCACCTGGACGAGAAGGTCGCCAGCCTGCACCTGAGCAAGCTCGGCGCGACCCTGACCCGGCTCACGCCACACCAGGCGGAGTATCTCGGACTGCCTGCGGAAGGGCCCTTCAAACCCGACTACTACCGCTACTGAGCCCGCGATCCGGGTGTGCGCATCCCGCGCCTGTACGTGGATGCTCCGTTAGGCCTGCACCGTAGGATAACGCTCGACGATGCGGCGGCGCACCGCCTGACCCGCGTGCTCCGGCTGCGCGACAACGCGGCCATCCGGGTGTTCAACGGCCGCGGTCCGGAGTACGAAGCCACGCTGCAGCGTCACGACCGCGGCTGGTGCATTCTGCCAGTGGCCGAACGGGATCCGGCACCGCCATCCCCCTTGCGCATCACGCTCGCGCAAAGCGTCACGCGCAGCGAGCGCATGGATTTCGCGCTGCAGAAAGCGGTTGAGCTCGGTGTCTCCTTCATTCAGCCGATCATGGCTGAACGCAGCACATTGAAGGCACAGCCTGCGCGCCTGCACAACCGCCACGCGCACTGGCTGCGCACGGTGATTCAGGCCTGCGAGCAGTGCGGGCGCAGCGACGTTCCGGTGTTGCACGAGCCGCGCGAGATGCAGGCGTGGATGGCGGAAAATCGAACGGCGGTCGTGCTGCGCGCCGACGCCGCGCACTCGCTCAACGAGCTGGCGCTGAACGGGATCGAGGCAAGCCTGCTGGTCGGGCCGGAAGGCGGATTCAGCGACGGCGAGCTGCGCTGCGCGCAAACGCTGGGGCTGGCGGCCGCGCATCTCGGCCCGCGCACCCTGCGCACGGAAACCACCGCTCTGGTGGCGCTGACGATCCTGCAGACACGCTTTGGAGACCTGGGGCGCGAAAATCCGCCCGGTTCACATCACGCGCGGGCAGACGACGGGCGGTAGCGCTACGCCGGATCGGCGGCGGGCAGGTTCAGCGTGGCGATCTGAGCCTCGAGCGCGTCGAGATCGGGAATCAGCACGGTGGCCCCATCGAGACGGGCCTCGTGAGCGACGTACGGATTCTCGGGATCGCTGTCCAGCGACTCCAGCAACGTTTCGTCCAGGAATTGAAAGTGCGGAATGCCGTCGATGCACACCGCGTAGTAGTCATCGGCGTCGGCGCTCTCCTGCAGGCGGTGCAGCACGACAAACGACGTCTTGTTCGGGAACTCGCGCGCCTGGCCGTCGTGCAGCGATTCCAGCGAAATCAACGGCACGCTCAGGCCGCGCCACTCGATACGCCCGACGCACCAGTGGGGCTGCACGCCGCCGGCTCTGCGATGGCGCTGCGCGGGTACGATCTCGGCGACCACCGAGTTCGGCAACAGCAATGTGCCGGTCTGCAGTGGCAGCAGTAAACACTTGAGGCCGCTGTCGCTTGTTTCTGCCATGGTGGTTACCTAGGGTCCTCTCCCACTAGTGAAACGGACTGGTATTCTCAGCGAGA
>JAHELT010000199.1 GCA_024644045.1 Chromatiales bacterium
CTCGTGACGTCGCCATTGCGATCGATCTGGTCGACGTAGCCGTCGCGCTGGCCGTAAAAACCGGTCGCCACGAGAAAGCCCTGGAATATCTGAAGCGCGCCTACGACAAGCTCGAGGATGCCGAGATCGCCGCGCACCTGGGCGAGGTGCTGTGGGTCACGGGCGACCGCGAAGGCGCCGCCAAGGTCTGGAACCGGGCGCTCGAAGTCGCACCGGAGGATCAGGTGCTGCGCGAGGTGATGCGGCGTTTCAACCAGTAGGCGGCGCCAGAGCGCGGCGCTCGTGCGGCCGCGCCCATCGAGCCCGGGAGAGCTTGCCGGTGCACAGTAGTCGTTTCGGGCGGTGGAGCGCGCTGGTGCTGTGCGCGCTGGCCTGTGGTGCCTGCAGCACGATCCCCGAGCTGCCCCCGGTGGCCGACCCGGCCGCCGCCTGGGAGGCACGCAAGCTCAAGCTCGCGCAGCTCGACGCCTGGCGCCTGGTCGGGCGCATCGGCGTGGTGACCGGGGAGAAGGGCGGCTCGGCGACGCTGCACTGGCAGCAGCTGCCGCAGCGCTACGAGATCGATCTGTTCGGCCCGTTCGGCACGGGGCTGGTACGCCTCTATGGCAACGATGAGGCCGCGGTGCTGGAAACGCCCGACGGCGAGGCGCTGTACGCGGGCAGCGCCGCGGTGCTGTTCGAGCAGGGCCTCGGCTGGCCGGTGCCGATCGGCCCGCTGCGCCGCTGGGTGCTGGGCTTGAGCGATACGAACGACGCCTACGAGCTCGATCCTCAGGGACGTCTGGCGACGCTCACCCACGACGAGTGGCAGGTGAACTTTCTCGCCTACGGCGACGTGGACGGTTTCGATCTGCCGCGCAAGCTCTACATGCGCACCGAGGGGCTGGGGATCAAGCTGGTGGTCCACGAGTGGGAACTGCAGTACTAGACACCGAACCCTGGCCGGCGCCGGCCAAGCTCAATCGCTTCCTGCACATCGTCGGCCGCCGCGCCGACGGCTATCATGACCTGCAGACGCTGTTTCAATTCCTGGACCACGGCGACCGCCTGCAATTCCACCTGCGCGGGGACCGCGCGCTGCATCGCAGCGGCGGCGTCGAAGGTCTGCCCGAGCAGCAGGACCTCGCGGTGCGTGCAGCCGGGTTGTTGCAGGAGGCAACCGGTACGCCGCTCGGTGCCGATATCCATATCGAGAAACGCCTCCCGGCCGGCGGCGGTCTGGGCGGCGGCAGTTCCAATGCCGCGACCGCGCTGGTGGCGCTCAACGCCCTTTGGCAGACCGCGCTGCCGCTGCCGGCGCTGCTGGAACTCGCTGTCCGGCTCGGCGCCGATGTGCCGGTGTTCGTGGCGGGTCACGCGGCCTTTGCCGAGCAGCGCGGCGACCGCCTCAGTCCGGCGCACCCCGATGAGCCGTGGTTCGTGGTGATCGATCCCGGTGTGGCCGTCTCGAGCGCCGCGATGTACGCAGATGCCCGGCTGCGGCGCGACTGCCCGCCGGTGACGCTGGATGACTTCGAGGCCGGCGCCTGCGGCAACGTGTTCGAACCCCTGGTGCTCGCCGATCACGCGCCGGTGCGCGACGCCCACGCCTGGTTGTCGCAGCACGCGCGCGCGCGCTTGAGCGGCTCCGGCGCCTGCCTGTTCGCGCCATTCGCCAGCCGCGGGCAGGCGCAGGCGGTGCTCGCCGGGCTGCCGGGTCCCTGGACCGGCTTCGTCGCCCGGGGCGTCAATGTGTCCCCGCTGCAGGCGCGGCTGCGGCGCCTCGAACATTGACACCCCTGCGGGTGCGAACGCACAATACCGCCGCCTTACAGGGGCCCCCGACCGGCGGGACCCCGCGATCCGGGCCCTGCGCAGCGGCCGGAACGCGACGCGAACCGACGGTAGATCGGGGATAGCGCAGAGCACCGGACGATTCTGCAGGCCGTTGGGGTGTAGCCAAGCGGTAAGGCACGGGGTTTTGATCCCCGCATGCGCAGGTTCGAATCCTGCCACCCCAGCCATTACAGGCTGAGATCGATCGGATCCGTGTTATCTCCAGGTCAGGCGGGCGCCGTGGCGGAAACCGACATCAACATCATGGTGTTCACGGGTAACGCGAACCCGGAACTGGCGCGGCTGGTCGCGGCTAACCTGCATTTGCCGGTGGGCAAGGCGATGGTCGGCCGGTTCAGCGACGGCGAGATCAACGTCGAGGTCGAGGACAACGTGCGCGGCAAGGACGTGTTCATCGTGCAATCGACCTGTGCGCCCCCGAACCGCAACCTCATGGAACTGCTGGTGATGGTCGATGCGCTGCACCGCTCCTCGGCGGAACGCATCACCGCGGTGGTGCCGTACTTCGGGTATGCGCGCCAGGATCGCCGGGTACGCTCGGCGCGCGTGCCGATCACCGCCAAGGTGGTGGCCAATATGCTGACCAGCGTGGGCACCGACCGGGTGCTGACCGTCGATCTGCATGCCGAGCAGATCCAGGGATTTTTCGACATCCCGGTGGACAACGTGTACGCCTCGCCGCTGCTGCTGGCGGACATCTGGCGGCAGAAGCTGCATGACGTGATCGTGGTTTCGCCCGATGTCGGCGGCGTGGTGCGCGCGCGGGCGCTGGCCAAGCGGCTGGACGATGCGGATCTCGCGATCATCGACAAACGCCGGCCGAAAACCAATCAGGCCGAGGTCATGCACATCATCGGCTCGGTGGCCGACAAGACGTGCGTGGTCATGGACGACATGGTGGATACCGCTGGCACGCTGTGTCAGGCGGCGGCCGCGCTGAAGCACGAAGGGGCGCAGAAAGTGGTAGCCTACGCCACCCACCCGGTGCTGTCGGGCCCGGCGCTGAAGAACATCTCGCAGTCGGACATCGACGAGCTGGTGGTGACCGACACGATACCGCTATCCTCCGAGGCGGTGGCCTGCGATCGCATCCGCCAGCTGAGCGTCGCGGGCATGCTGGCGGAGACCATTCGCCGCATTCACCGCGAGGAATCGGTCAGCGAGATGTACATGGATTGAACAGGATTTTGAGGCGCATGGCATTCTGGTCGCGGGATGCCGTGCTTGTTTGACGGGAGACGCCGCGAGGGCGGACGGTCTCTGCACAGGAGCAACCAATGAGTGACGTATTTACGCTGGAGGCAGAGCCTCGCGAGAATGCAGGGAAAGGTGCGAGCCGCCGCCTGCGTCGCGAAGGGCTGGTGCCGGCGGTGATCTACGGCGGCGACAAGCCGCCGATGCCGGTCACCATGAATCACAACGAGGTCGACAAGAGTCTGGCGAGCGAGGCGTTCTACTCGCACATCCTGACGCTGAAGATCAAGGGCGCGGAAGAGCAGGCCATCATCAAGGACGTGCAGCGCCACCCTTACCGTCGCGCCGTCCTGCACCTGGACTTCCAGCGCGTGCTGGCCGACCAGGAGATCAGCGTCAACGTGCCGCTGCACTTCCTCGGCGAAGACGTGTGCATCGGCGTCAAGAACAGCGGCGGGACGGTAAGCCACGTGCAGTCGGAGGTCGAGGTCCAGTGTCTGCCTAAGGACCTGCCCGAGTATCTCGAGGTTGACGTGAGTCAGCTGGACATCGGCGATTCGGTGCACCTCTCCGATGTCGTCGTGCCCGAGGGCGTCACCATCACCGAGCTGACCTACGGCGAGGAGCACGATTCCGCAGTGGCGACGGTGTCGATCCTGCGCATTGCCGAGGAGGAGGTCGAGGAAGAGGCCGAACCGGGCGAGGAAGCGGTACCGGGCGAGGAAGGTGCCGAGCCTGCGGCCCCCGAAGAGCCGGGCGGCGACGACGACTGATACGTGAACGCTGCGACCGCCAACCTGACGTTGGTCGTCGGGTTGGGGAACCCCGGCGACAAATACGCGTCAACCCGGCACAACGCCGGCTTCTGGTACATCGACCAGCTGGCCGAGCGCCTCGGCGCCCGGTTCTCGCCTGCGCCCCGCCTGCAGGGGCATCTCGCCGACGTGCTGGTGGACCGGCGCAAGCTGCGCCTGTTCAAGCCTGACACCTTCATGAACAACAGCGGCCGCGCGGTGGTGGCCGTGGCGCGCTACTTCGACATCCCACCCGGCAGCATGCTGGTGGCCCACGACGAGCTGGACCTGCCGCCGGGCAGCATCCGCGTCAAGCGCGGCGGCGGGCATGGCGGGCACAACGGTTTGCGCGACGTGATTGCCGCATTGGGTGGGCGCGAGTTCTGGCGGCTGCGCATCGGCATCGGGCACCCCGGTCAACGCGACGACGTCGTCGATTACGTGTTGCGCCGCGCTTCGGTCAGCGACCAGCAGGGCATCGACGACGCAATTCAGCGCGCGCTTGCAGAAACGGACCGGCTGCTGGCGGGCGAGCTGGAGCGCGTGATGCACGTGCTCCACACGCCGCCCAAGACCGAGGAACAGCATGGGATTTAAGTGCGGTATCGTGGGGTTGCCCAACGTCGGCAAATCGACGCTGTTCAACGCCCTGACCCGTTCGCGCATCGCCGCGGAGAACTACCCTTTCTGCACAATCGACCCCAATGTCGGCGTGGTCCCGGTGCCCGATCCGCGCCTCGACCGGCTGGCCGCGATCGTGAAGCCGAAGAAACTCGTGCCGACCAGCATGCAGTTCGTCGACATTGCGGGACTGGTGGCGGGCGCCGCGCAGGGCGAGGGGTTGGGCAACAAGTTCCTCGCGCACATCCGTGAAACGGACGCCATCGCGCACGTGGTGCGCTGTTTCGAAGACGACGATGTGTCGCACGTCGGCGGGCGCATCGATCCGCTCGCCGACATCGAGATCATCGACACCGAGCTGCTGCTGTCGGATCTGGAAACCCTGGAGAAGGCCTGCGAGCGTGCAGTCAAGCAGACGCGCTCGGGCGACAAGGAGGCGCTGGCCCGCCACCAGCGGCTGGAGGCGGCCAGGGCGCACGCCGGAGAAGGCAAGAGCATGCGCAGCTTCAGCAACGACGAGCTGGGCGCGGAGGTGCTGCGCGAGCTGCACCTGATCACCATCAAGCCGGTGGTGTACATCGCCAACGTTGACGAGGGCGACCAGACGGGCAACCCGCATCTCGCGGCGCTGCGCAAGCACGCCGAGGGTGAGGGTGCGCAGGTGGTCGAGGTGTGTGCCGCGATCGAGGCCGAGCTGGCTCAGCTCGACGCGGACGAGCAGGCGGAGTTCCTCGCCGAGCTCGGGCTGGAGGAGCCCGGGCTCAACCGCGTGATCCGCGCCGGCTACGAGCTCCTGCGCCTGCAGACTTTTTTCACCGCCGGTCCCAAGGAAGCGCGTGCCTGGACCGTCTCACGCGGCGCCACCGCCCCGCAGGGCGCCGGGCGCATCCACACCGATTTCGAGAAGGGCTTTATCCGCGCCGAGGTCGTCGCCTACGAAGACTTCGTCGCCTGCAACGGCGAGCAGGGCGCCAAGGACGCCGGCAAGTGGCGCCTGGAAGGCCGCGACTACGTCCTGCACGAAGGCGACGTCGTCCACTTCCGCTTCAACGTGTAACGCCCTACTCTCTGTCCCCCTCTCCCTTGAGGGATCGCCAAACTTTCTCCCCTCTCCCTCTGGGAGAGGGGCCGGGGGTGAGGGTCTTGCGTGCCACGCCAGGCGGCCCCGCCGGCTCCTTGACGCCATCGCCCCAACGCGCGAAAATCCGCGGCCCTCGCGGATGGCTATGTAGCTCAGTTGGTTAGAGCGCGGCATTCATAATGCTGAGGTCGTTGGTTCAAGTCCAACCATAGCCACCATCGAATTCCGCTCAACGTTTCAGCGCTGCGCGTGCCAGGGTTGGATCTCAAGAAAACGCCCGCGGCGCCGCTAACATCGAGTATCCACCTTTATGGTCAATGCCCGATGCTCGACCCCGCCGCCACAAAGTCCTTCGACTCAGGCTCGATCATTTTTCGCCAGGGCGAGCCGGGGGCTCTCGCTTACATGATCAACGCCGGGCGGGTCGAGATCGTCTCCGGCAACGCGGTCAAAGTGCTTGGACCGGGCGAGATTTTTGGCGAGATGGCGCTGATCGACGGGCGTCCGCGCTCCGCCACGGCCCGCACGCTTGAGGAATGCGTGCTGCTGCCTATCACCCCCGAGGTCGTGTCTAAGCGAATGCAGAAAGCCGATCCGCTGATCCGGCTGCTGCTGAAGCAGGCTCTCAGTCGCCCTGCGGAAACGTATCCGACGGCCACTGTGCGCACGGGAAACACTCGCGTGACGCCCGGGGCGACTCAGCAACAGGTCGCTGTCGAGCTGAACATGGCAACGGATTTACGCAGCGCACTGTCGCAAGACGCGCTGGACTTGCACTTCCAGCCGATCGTCACCTTGCCGGACAACCGGCTCGGGGGGTTCGAGGCGCTGGCCCGCTGGAACCGCCCCGGCGTCGGCTTCGTGCCACCGCCGCACTTCATCGGCGTTGCCGAGCAGACCGGTCTGATCACGCCGCTGGGTCGCTGGGTGCTGGTGCGTGCCTGCCAGGCATTGAAGCGTCTGCAGCGGAGCCGGCGGCGCGCAGCCCCTGACGACGAAGCGCTGTTCATGAGCGTGAACATGTCCGCGCATCAGCTCTACGCCGACGGCGAAGTGCAGCAACTGCTCGATATCGTCGAGTCCACCGGGGTCAACCCGAGGCGCCTCAAGCTGGAGATCACCGAGTCCGTGCTGATGGACGATCCGCCGCTCGCCGAACACGCGATCAGTACCTTGCGCAATGCCGGCATCAGGATCGCCATCGACGATTTCGGCACCGGCTATTCCAGCCTCAACTACCTGCACCGCTTCCCGCTGGATACCCTGAAGGTCGATCGCAGTTTCGTTGCGCCCTTACCCGGCGACGGCCCGGGCGTGCGCATCGTCAGCGCTATTCTCAGCCTCGCGCGCGAGCTCGGCTTCACGACGATCGCCGAGGGGGTGGAAGACGCCAGCCAGTTGACGTGCCTGGCCAGACTCAACTGCGACTACGTTCAGGGCTATCTGATCTCCCACCCGCTGCCCGAAGCCGAGGTGCACGAGTGGATGACGCCCTCGGCGCGACGCCACCCCCCGCGCGCCGTCCCCGGCTGAAAGGTTAATAGGGTTGATAGGGGTCGGACCACGCTAGCTCTCTGATTTAGCTCAACAAGATGCCCAGATGACGGTCTTTTCGGGCCTTAAACTGTGGATATGCGACAAGAAAACCGATCGCTAAGCGTCGTACCTGAGCTGATGCTGCGCGCAGGCTTGTGCCTGGCGCGGTAACTGGATCTTTAGAGCGCCTGTTTTGGCGCTAAAATCGATGGTCTAACGTTCGAAAACACCAGATTCTCGAGACAATCTCTATCGAATTCAGACAGCTGGCGTGGTCCGACCCCGCCCTTGGCACAATGAGCCCTTACTCACCGCATCGTTACACGGACCGGTCTTTTCCGTCGTACCGTTTTGTTCCCGGGAAAGCGCCGCACCCGACCCGTGACCCGAAGGGTCATTCCTATAACAGGCAGGCAGAAGAGCTCACTTCGTTCGACGCGCGGGATTGGCATGCCTGCGATGAGTACCTGTACGGTATCGACCTGTTCAACCACGGCTACTGGTGGGAAGCGCACGAAGCACTGGAGGCCGTCTGGATCGCCGCAGGCAGACGCACCGAAACGGGATTGTTCATCCAGGGCCTGATTCAGATTTCGGTCGCCCACCTGAAACGGTTTCAGGGGTTCCACGACGTTGCAACGCGTATGGCGCTGGCGGGACTCGACAAGATGCGAGGCATCGACGGTATCTACCTCGGGATCGAGGTCCAGCGTTTCCGCGCCAGCGTCGAATCGTCCTTCTCGGCCAAAAGCGGAACGCCGGTCATCGTAACGCTGGAAAATGCTGACAACTGAAAAGTGTCTCACCCACGTTTTTGTGTGAGCGGCCGACCCGCCGTCGGCTGCCCGTCCGTCCGCGAGCAGGCTTCGGGCAACGCCTTTTTCAGCGTGCCTTTTTAGCGTGGGAATTGACTGCTCTGAACGCCAACTCCCACTTTACCTGCGGCCCGTTCGGGTTGGCAGGCGCGAGAGGAGTCGAACCTCCGACGCCGTTTCGTG
>JAHELT010000049.1 GCA_024644045.1 Chromatiales bacterium
GGTGGAATGAATTCACGTCGATAGAGAACAATTTCAACAACCATTCGTGGCTTCTGGCAGGATGTGGCTTATCCCTGATGCTTGTTGCGATGTCGGTTTTTGCACTTCATAAAAGGCTGCTGCGAATAGAAACACATGCCGGGCATCCACAAGGTTAGCCAGGAGTTCAACCGGGACTTACAGAAACCTGTGTGCCAGTTCGCTCTGATTGCGGGCGGCATACCCAAAGGTTCGCGAGTAATTAGCACTGGAAGCTATTAATGCGTTGTGCGTAGCCGAGCGTTAGCATCAACTTTCAACCTGCGGACTTACAATGGCAACTGGCGAAGTTCCATCCGAGTTACTCTTCTCGTACGGCACACTTCAGATCGAGGCCGTGCAAATGGCAACTTTTGGCCGGCAACTGACTGGCAGCCGGGATGCCCTGGAAGGGTTCGAACTGGTCTCCCTGGAGATTGAGGATCCAGCAGTCGTTGCAATCAGTGGGAAAGCGCACCACACCATGGCCAGATTTACCGGACACGCGTCGGACGTTATCACCGGAACCGTGTTCAGTTTGACGCCGGATGAAATTCACCATGCCGACGGTTACGAAGTGGCGGCAGTCAAGCGTGTAGCGGTAGATCTCCAATCGGGCGTGCGTGCATGGGCATACGTCGACGCTCGGTACGCTCCGGGGTCATGAGATACTTCGACGAGAGTCACCCGATCCACACCACGATTTCGGGCTGGCACCTGAGGCGAATAGACTTTTTTGCCAGAGAGTATTCGTGACAAACGCTTCAAGCCAATACGTCGAGTCCTACCGATTCTGGGACATCGTCGTACTGTGGGCGAAAGATCGCTTCGAGCACGAGGAGATAGTCGCGCGTGCCATGGCCGCGGCGGTCGTACGAGATGGATTGATCTTCAACAGCATCGACCCGCGCTGGATCAAAGCCAGAACCAGCATAGAGCTGAAAGTTATCCCTATGTTGCGTAGCGCCCGGTAATCGGGGGCAGATGATGGTTTTACGGGCCGAGGCGCTGGAGCACCTGCTTTCGATCGTGCGAAAGGCCGAACCACCGTCGCGGCAGACACTGCATGAAGAGTTCATTTTCAGAGACGATTTCAAGAAGTGGCTGATCTGGTCAAAGTTTTCACTGCCGGCGTTCTGGTACGGTAACGAGGAGACCGACACCGGTGATGCGAAAGCCGGAGAAGCGTGCAGAAATGACGATTCTTGAAATCGAGAAAAACGGAAAGCCAATCGGTCGCGTCGGCGGCGACTTCATTGAAAGCATGCATACAACCGTTTCGTATCGGAACGTTAAGAGGCGGGTACGTCTGGTGTCAACGGGTTTGAACATACCGGATCGAAAAAGCAGCGAGCATGTTCACTGGTTCGAGGCCGTCAACCTCGAGCCGGGAGACGAAGTGCGCATCCGGGTTACGGAAGCGAGCAACGCGGACCCACCGGTCGTGGACGGACACTATGGCACGTTTGGCCCTGAAGATGGCCCCACTGCATTCTACTGTAGTTTCTGTGGTGCAGAAGCCAGCGCGGACGTCAAAGTGCTTGTGGGCGGCACCGCCAATATCTGCTACACCTGTTTGCGGCGACACAACCCTGACAGGGACAAGCCTTAGTGTAGATCGTCACGCGGTTCATAGATGAGCGAAGTTACCGAAATTGTCAGAGCAGATCCCGTAAAGAGGCGGAGGGCCATCGTCACAGTCGTGCTGGTCGTAGCGGCCTTGGGCACGGTTTACTACTTTTTCGGCAATCCTTTCGATCGCCTGTTCGGGGAGTACTCGCAGGAGATGGATGAGCTGAACAAAACCAATAAGGAGGAAGCGAAGCGTAAAGCCGGAAACGTGATAGTCGGGATGGTTGTTTCGGTGTGGCTTTTCGTTCTCCTGGTGGCGACATACAGCACGGTTCTGGGGTTACGGATGTGGAGTGCCAGCCAGTGGCCGCTCCCGGACGCCCGCCTGATTGCAGATCGAAGGGTGATCGGGGGGCGGAGGCTCCGGGTAGAGGCAGCATGTACGATCGCTCTGCCGATCGCCTTGCTCATAGCCGTAA
This sequence comes from Chromatiales bacterium, assembly GCA_024644045.1. Lineage (GTDB taxonomy): Bacteria > Pseudomonadota > Gammaproteobacteria > JAHELT01 > JAHELT01 > JAHELT01. Next base: position 2,070 of record JAHELT010000049.1, read on the forward strand.
GTTGTAACGCCCTGGAGGTCATTCAGTGGGTTCAGGAAAGGCCGTGAAAGCTGGCCGGCACGTCGCACGTGCGAGCCGCAGCGGTGGCGTTCTACAGTTCATGTTCGTAAAGGGGTGAGACAGATCGGCCGAAGTACTTGGACTCGGCGGGGGCCGAGTACGACCTCGGCGGGCCGTGTTTCGGGGTGCAGCGGGCAGATGCCGGCGACGGGGACGATGAGGCGCTGGTTGGCCGGTTTCCCGGCGTATCATTACAGGTCGAGGACATTCAGGCGACGTATCGGGAACTCAAGGGACGCGGCGTAGCGTTCACCGCCCCGCCGGAAAAGCAGGATCGGGACGGCGGTGGCTCACTTCACAGATCCCGATGGCAATATCCTGACACTGCTCGGCTGACGTGCGTACAGAGGATTCACATGCGTAAAACGGCTTTGCTGGTGATCGATGTGCAAAAGGGGCTCGACGACCCGTCCCTCGGGGCGCGCAACAACCCGGAGGCCGAATCCAAGATCGCCTCGCTGCTGTCGGCGTGGCGTGAGCACGAGTTACCTATCGTTCATGTACGACACTGCTCGGTGGAACAACGCTCGCCGCTGCGCCCGGAGCTGCCGGGCAATGCGTTCAAAGAGGAGGCGCAACCGCTACCCGGCGAAGCGCAGTTCAGTAAGTCGGTGAACAGCGCCTTCATCGGGACCGGGCTGGAGCGATACCTGCGTGAGCGTAACATCGTGTCACTGGTGATCGTCGGCCTCACGACCGACCATTGCGTCTCGGCGTCGACGCGGTCCGCCGCGGACCTGGGCTTCGAGGTCACGCTGGTCGCCGACGCGACGGCCGCGTTCGAACGCAAGGGCCACGACGGCACCCGCTACTCTGCCGACGCCATCCACAACGTCAACCTGGCGAGCCTGAACGGCGAGTTCTGCACCGTTCGAACGACCGAAGACCTGCTCGCCGAGATCACGTAGCGAGCCGATTCGTGCGGACACCGATCAGTGCCCACTCAATGGCGGCAAGCACCGGTTCTGGTCTGATATCCACTTGCTGTGTTCAGCACTTGTCCTCGGACGGCTGCTTCACGCTTTCGGGCGTCAGCCAGGTCGCAGAGAACTACCGCTTTCGTGTGGCTGGCATGATTCGGAGGCCGGGGTGCCTGATATCCGCTTCCCTGCGTTTGATCATCAGCTACCTTTGATGCTGCGGCGCGCCGTGCATGGCCTGGGCCTCTCGGGCGAAACCTTCAACGGGGCGGGCCCGGCAGCCGCAGTGTGAACAACGCACTCGGCAGCGACGGCCGGACTTCGAAAAGATTTGTGCTGACCAGGCGAATCGTATTCTGGATCGCCGCAGCGGCCACGGGCGTTCTGCTGCTGATCGGCATTACCGGTATGAGCTACCTCCTGTTCAGCAATTCCAAGGGTTTCTCAGACAATCTGGGATCGCTGGCGGATCTGGCAAACTATGCATTTCTGTTCGCTGTCGAGTTTGTTACGAAGACCCCGGACGTCGCGTTCCTGGGCACCTTCTGGTTTCTGCTGTATGCCTTTATCATCTTCTACTGCGCGCAGACGCAAACGGAAAAGAGACTGGTCTTTATCCTGATTCCCGCGGCACTGGTGGCGGTGTGGTTTTCGCTGGCGAGCGCTTATGCGGTGCTTCTCGCCGGCCTGGCAGGCCAGGGCGCGGGACGCTGAGCACCACTGCCGGCGGCGAGGCAGGATGCGACTGCCGCGTCCCGGCGCCAGATGCGCAAACGCCACTAGCCGTGGAGCGAGTCTAACCGTGAAGATCGTTTTACTGGGAAATGCCGGTGCAGGCAAGAGCACGATGGCGCGACACCTCATGGGCGAAAAGCGGATCGCTCGCCTGTCCCTCGACGAGATAGCCTGGAGCGAAGGCACCAAGCGTAGACCGCTCGACCAGAGTGTTGCATTGCTCGACGCATTCCTTACCAACAACGATCAATGGATCATCGAGGGCTGCTACAGCGATCTCGTCGAGGCGGCGCTGCCCCACTGCAACGAATTGCGGTTCCTGAACCCCGGCGTGGAAGTGTGCGTGGCGAATTGCCGCCGACGCCCGTGGGAGCCCGAGAAGTTTTCGACGCCCGAAGCGCAGGCGGAAATGCTGGACCGGCTGGTCGAGTGGGTGAGAGAGTACGAACTCCGCGACGACGAGTACGGACTGCGGCGCCACCGCAAGCTCTTCGACTCGTTTCGCGGCAGGAAACGTGAGTACAACACCGTCGAGGCGTACGCCGATGCTTGAGTACCCGGCTGAAACGGCGCCTGGACAGACGGTGAAGGAGGTAACGCATGAACGCGAAGCGTTTTGTCATCGCCATTGTACCCGTCTTCGTGTTTGCGCTTGTCTGGAACGGCCTGGTGAATACGGTCATCCTTCAGGAGGCTAACCTGGCACTGTCCGCATTCGCCCGACCGGCAGAGGACAGGAACATTGCGCTTGCGCTGTTGTTGACGGCCGGCATCGCGCTGGCGTTCGTGTGGACGTTTCGGCTCTGGGCCCGGGAGGGCAGCCTCGAAGAAGGCCTCGTGCACGGCGCCGTGTTCGCACTGCTGGCAGGCTTGCTGGTGGATCTCAATCAGTACCTGGTGTATCCCGTTCCGGCGTCCCTGGCAGCGAAGTGGTTTGCGTTCGGCACTGTTGAGTTTCTCGTCTACGGGGTCATCGTCAGTGCGCTGTTCCAAAGAAAAAGCACAGATCGACCGCAGGGCTCTGCCCCGCTTTCGCCAGTGGACCGCTGATCAGGGGGTAGATGCCGTTGAAGATTGCGCTGTACGTTGCCGCCCTCCTCCTCGGTGCGACCGGGGTAGCACACTCCTATCTCGGCGAACGCTACCTTCTGATGCGTCTGTTCCGTCGTAACGATCTGCCGAAGCTGTTCGGCAGCACTGACTTCACAGTGCGCACGTTGCGCTTTGCCTGGCATGTCACGACCGTGGCCTGGCTGGGATTCGCCGCGATTCTGGTCGCACTCGCGCATCCGCCGGTATCGCCGTCCACCCTTGGTCTGATTGCAGGCGGCACTTTCATGGTGCACTGTGTCATCGCGCTCGGCGGCTCGCGCGGCCGGCACCTGTCATGGGTCGCGTTCCTGGCGGTCGCGATAATCGCGATCTATGCCACGCGATCCTGAATCCGGCTGCCGCACCAACCGGGCACCGGCCGCAGTTGCGCCCCGCGCAATTGTGGACCAGTCGAATGCAACAGGGCTGCGTGCGAAGGTACACTGAAACGACGCGATGCGGCGTGCGCAACTGACACGTCGGCGCGACAGGGTGTCTCGCATGATTCGATTCGTTGTCCTCGTTCCCCTGGCCTGGGCCGCGGGCGTCGGCGCCCATCTAAGCGGCCTGTACCTCATCTGGGGGCAAACGGTGCGTGGTGAACTGGGCGCCCTGATGATCTGGTGTCTGCTGGGGCTCCTGATCGGGCTTCCGGTCGTATACCTTCCGATCATGGTCGGCCTGCGGCGCTGGCTTCGCGGCTACCGCCCGATCCTCGCATTTCCGGCGGGCGCGGCGCTCGCCGGTGTCTTCCCGACTGCGCTGCTCGTATTTGTGTGGGGCGGCGGGTTACGCGGACTCGTGTCGCCCGAGGCGGGGTTGCTCTACCTGATGTTCGGAGCGGTCGGTGTCGTACTCGGCCTCGGTTTCGCGTGGCCCGGCAGGGTCGCGAGCAGGCCCTAGCCCGCTCCGTTGCCAACTCGCCCCATGGGTAAATGCACACTTGCGCGCACACAAATCCTGTGCCGGGTGCTGAGAAAGCAGACGGGCTGAGCGGCTGCAGCACCCTGGCGTGGCCACAAAGCACTGTTCGAACTGCAACGCTCGCGTCAGCGCGGGCCGGTTCTTCTCAGCCGTTGCCGCTGCAACGGGCACCTTCCGCTGTGCTGAATGTTCCCACGTCCTCAAGCGACATCTCGCTCGTCACCGGCCTGTTCTACGTCGTGCTGACGGCCGTGTTCCTCCCGATCGGGATCATTTTCGGACTGAGTCGCGGGCCCGGCGTCGGTTCCGCTACACGAATCCAGCAGCTGTTCGGGGTCGGTCCCGACGCGGCGTTCCTGATCGGCATCGGTACGATCTTTGCAATGGGCGTTTCGGTGTACGCGGTCGGCTTTCTGGTGTTCATGCGGTTGAAGTTCGATGAAGAGACTTGAGCGGGTTCCGGTGAAGTTCCTGCTGCCGCAGTCACGGTATCGCCAATGAAATGCCCGGTTTGCAGCACGAACTTCGACAGCGAGAAGCAGCTGTCGGCAACGCCCGCTACGAACGAATCGAGCGTGCCCTGGTACGGGCCGGCCCCGCGGCGCAAGCCCACGTGCCCGGTGTGCGGTGTACCTCTGAAGCACAACCGTATGACGCTGTTTGTCGCAGTCGCGCTCGGCGCGGCGTTCATTGCCGCGCTGTGCCTGAAAACGCTCTATCCCGAGGTGAGCGCCCTGAAGACCCTGTTTGCCGCCGTGTCGATCGCCTTGCTCGTGGGCCTGCCGCTGCTGATGCGCCACAAAGGCTCGTTTCGCCGCGCGGACTCATGACCTGCCGGCGGCACGGACACCGAACACCACACGGGAGCCAACAACCGGATGCAATATGACAGAGATGCAATAGTCAGCGGGCTGACGCGCGCACTGGAAGTCTCCGACGGGGTGCCGGATGAAGCCGTCCGCGACATCGCTTTCCACATGACGGACTGGCTGGACGACATGTCCGAGCTGCACGCGTTCTACACCTCTCCGGACACCTGCTCGACCAAGCAGGTGACCGACCTCCTGATGGGCTTTCTGCTCCACGTCCCCAATCACCTCGCGGCCGCGTCCAAGCTGTACACGGGTGAGCCGGTTACCGACGTGTTCGGCATCGGAGCAACCACGCAATGAGCCTCGCCTACTACATGGTCGCCGAAACCGACATCGAAGGGCTGGATCTGTTCGTGGACGGCAAGGCCCTGGCCCACGCGGACCAGCAGCGGCTGAGCGCGCTGTGCGAGGCGCTCAAAGTCAGGGACCTGATGGATTTCGTGAGCATCGGCACGGACGAGCTCGAGGACCTGTTCGATGACGGCGCCGCGCCGGATGAACTGCCTGACGAGCAATGGTTCACGGCGGCGGAGGGCTTGGCCTGTGTACGCGCGCTGCGCGAGCGCCTGCGCAGCGGCCCCGGGGACCTACACGATACCGAGGCCGTGGCCGAGGATCTCGAGGCGATGGAGTCGGCTCTCGTCAAACTGGAGCAGCAGGGTGTACGCTGGCACCTCGCAATCGACTACTAGGGCGGTCAGGTCGTCCCGGTGCGCGCGCCGCACATGAGCAAACCGTTTCCTGCCCGCCTGCACCCGATTCTCGCGCGCGAAGCGCCCACCGCGGTCATTTTCCGCCGCGGCCCGTCGAAAGCCGTGTGCACCGTATCGTGGGACCGGCGGAACGACCGCTTCGAAGTCGCGCAGTGGCTGCACGGCCGGATCTACGAACGGCGGGCCGATCTGTCGGCGGACGGGAAGCATCTGATCTACTTCGCGATGAACGGCAAGTGGCAGTCGGAAACGCGCGGCGCCTGGACCGCCGTGTCACGCGCGCCCTGGCTGAAAGCCATCAGTCTGTTTCCCAAGGGCGACTGCTGGAACGGCGGCGGCCTGTTTCTGGACAATCGGCGCTTCTGGCTGAACGACGGCTGCGGGCATCCCCCGCTGCAGGAAAGCGATGAGGTCAGCTGCGACCCGAGCTATGCGCCGAGTGAACACTACGGCAGCGAGTGCACGGGGGTGTACTACCCGCGACTGCTGCGCGACGGCTGGACGCTGCGTGAACGGCGGGGAGTACGGTTCAACGCCTGCACCTGCTTCGAGAAAACGCTGCCGCACGGCTGGACGCTGGAGAAGACCGCCCATGAGCAGGTCGGCGCACCCCCGGGCAAAGGCTGCTACTGGGACGAGCACGCGCTGCTCAACGAAAGCGCCGGTACCGTCCTCGCGTATCCCGACTGGGAGTGGGCGGAGTTCGACAACGGCCGCCTGCTGTTTTGCCGACAGGGGTCCCTGTTCGCCGTTTCGATCGAGAGCGACCGGACGCTCGGCTCGCCGGTGGAGCTGTTCGATTTCAACGCGCTGGCATTCAGCGCAGCCGAGGCCCCCTACTGACGCGAAACCGGTACCATTGCCGTAACACGGCAAACAAGGGTGAACGCTCATGCAGGCTGAGCTGGTGCCGGCATCGGAAGGCCATCTGTACGTGCTGCTGCCGCTGGTAGCCGCCTACCACACCTTCGAGTCGTTTCACAGAACCGAAGCCGAACGCGAGTCGGCCGTGCGCAGACTCTTGAATGACAGCTCGCTCGGCGGCATCTGGCTGGTCCAAGCCGACGGCGAGCTGGCGGGCTACATTGCTCTGTGCAAGGGTTACAGCATCGAGTTCGGCGGGTACGACGCCTTCATCGACGAGCTCTACCTCGAGCCGGCGTTCCGCGGCAAGGGTCTCGGGCGACAGGTGCTGGAGCTGATCAAAGAGGAAGCGCGCAACGCAGACATCTGCGCCGTACATCTGGAAGTCGCACGCAACAACACACCCGCGCGCACGCTCTATGCACGGGCCGGATTTGCAGCGCGTGAGAAGTACGTGCTGATGTCTATCAACCTGCTGTAGCCCGCGGTCAAGTCTGCGCTGTGTGAGTAAATCGCCCCGCGCGGCGAACCGCGGTCCTGCGATAAGATTGCCTTCACAGGGCAGGCTGGCTTCGAGGCTGCGTATGATTGACGATCTGCTGGTTACCGTTGTGATCATCGCCGCACTCGGCTGCGGGCTGATGGCGGGGCTGTTCTTCATCTTTTCCGTGTGCGTGATGCGGGCCCTGGGCGAACTGCCCGCCGCCACTGGCATTGCCGCAATGCAGGCCATCAATCGGACCATCCTGAATCCCGTGTTCGGCATCGTATTCGCCGGGACGCCGGTGGCCTGCACGATCGCGATCGTTGCTGCCGTCGTTCGCTGGGACATGCCCGGCGCCGGCTTGCTGCTGACCGGCGGTGTCTGCTACGTGATCGGCGGGTTGCTGGTGACACTGATGTTCAACGTACCGCGCAACAATACGCTGGCGGCCGCCGATCCCGCCGCGCCCGAGTCCGCCGGCGTGTGGGCCGATTACCTCAGGACCTGGACCGCGTGGAACCATGTGCGAACGGCGGGCTGCCTCGCGGCGGCGGTGCTGCTGACGCTCGCGCTGGCCGGCGACCCCGGTCTGCGCTAGCGACATCGCGGCGCTGCCGATAACAAACCGGATGCTGGCGATCTGCAAGTACGCCCTGGGGCCGGTGCTGCTGGCGCAGGGTCTGCGCATGCGCCGCGTGGCGCTGCGCCTGCCCGAAGCGGCCGGCCCGCGAGAGGGACGGGTCGGCGAGCCTCGCGGCCAGCCGCTTCGTCTGCTTTTCCTGGGCGATTCCTCCGCCGGCGGTGTCGGCGTGGCTCAGCAGAGCCAGGCACTCGCTCTCCCGACGGCGCAGTCCGTCGCCGAACGTCTCGGGGCTCACGTGCACTGGCGGCTCATTGCGCAGTCCGGCGTCAACACGCCGGAAGCACTGCAGCTACTGCGACGCGCGCCCGCCGAACCCGCCGACGTGCTGATAACCGCACTCGGCGTGAACGACGTGACCTCGCAACAGTCGCCGCACGCTTTTCTGTGCCATTACCAGCGCCTTGTGGACGAGGCGGTCGCGCGCACCGGCGTGAAAGCGTTCGTGATCAGCGGACTGCCGCCGATGGGCATGCTGCCCGGCGCTCCGCAGCCGCTCCGGTGGTATCTTGGCCGCTACGCCACGCGGCTCGACGAACGCCTGCGGCACTGGTGCGCCGGGCGGGAGAACAGGGTCCATCTGCCGATGGACTGGTCGGCGCAGCCCGCGCAAATGGCTGCGGACGGCTATCATCCCGGCCCGTCGCAGTACGCACGCTGGTCGGCGCTGATCGCGGCACGGGTGGTGGAGCTGGCGGCCCGGCTCGATCTGCTCCAACCGGGGACTGACTGGCCGGACGCCGCGGCATGACTTCGGGAGGCGATGACACCGGTGGTACACGTTATTTCCTTCATCACGGCGAAGTTCGACGTCGCCGGGGAGAAGCCCAACCCGATCAATCCGATCGCCGGCGAAAGCGTGCTGCACTGGCTCAGGGAACGCCTGGCCCCGGCCGGCTACACGGCGACGGAGCCGGATGCTGAAGACTGGGGATGGTACGTAGATGTGCTGGGTGCGGACGCCACCTACCTGCTCGGCGCCAGCGGCGAGCCCGACGAGCGCGGCGCGCCGGTCGACTGGACGCTGCAGGTGCACAAGCGCCGCTCGCTGCGGGACAGGATCACCGGGAGGAACAGGATGACGCGGGACGATCCGCTGGTTGCGCTGATCGAGCGGATCGTCAGCGAGGACCCGGGCATCACCGATATACACGTCGACAGAGACGCCTGACCGGGCGCGCGAGAACAGAAAGGAACGATAAGGCGACAGTTTGTTTTCTTTACCGTGGCGGGATCCAGGAAGCTGCGTGGCAAGCTGAAGAAAACAAATCCGTCCCCTTTTTGGGATGACCCGGCATGACCCTGGGGGAAAGCCGATGAAACATGAAGCGTTGAACCTGGCACGCAAGCTCGAACTCATCGACGAGCAGTGGACGCCGAAAGTCGTTGCCGAGATGAACGACTATCAGTTCAAGCTCGTCAAAGTCGAAGGGGACTTCGTCTGGCACAGTCACGCCGACACCGACGAGACCTTCATCGTACTGGACGGCGCGCTTCGTATCGATTTCCGCGACGGCTGCGTCGAACTGGGTAAAGGCGAGATGTACGTGGTGCCCAGCGGTGTCGAGCACAAGCCGTTCGCGGCGCAGGAAGCGAAGCTGCTGTTGATCGAGCCGCGCGGCGTGCCCAACACGGGCGACGCGCCGGCCGGCGAACGAACGGCGGACAACGACGCGTGGATCTAGCTCGACCGCGCCGCCGCGAGCGGCGCTGCCGAGTTTACGGGGACGTGATGCGTGAAACACCGTGAGCGTCCTGTTCCCGCCGCGGCTACAATGAAGGCCCGCACCGCCGCGAGTACCCGGGGGACGACGCCATGCCAGTTTCGCCGCGCATCAGCGCCCTGTCCTGGGGTCATATGACCGTGACGGGCGTAGGCAGCGGGAAAGACTTCAAACTGTGGCCAGGCGGCGGCCGCGCGTGGGACTGGCGGGAAACCGGCACGCAGCATGTTCCGGGCATTCAGCCTGCCGATGTGGCCGAGCTGCTGGACAAAGGCAGCGAAGCGGTGGTGCTGAGCCGCGGCATGCTGCGCATGCTCGGCACTTGCGAAGCCACGCTGGTGCTGCTGCAGGACGCGGGTGTGGACGTGCACGTGGCGGAAACCCGGGAGGCCGTGGCAATCTACAACGCGCTGGCCGCGCGAGGCATGGCGGTCGGCGGTCTGTTCCATTCGACGTGCTAGCGCCTCCGGAGTGGCCGTGCCAACCGACCGGAAAGTGGACTACATCGAGTTGCCCGCGGGCGATTTCGATGCCGTGCAGGCGTTTTACGAGCAGGCGTTTGGCTGGTCGTTCACGGACTACGGCGCGGAGTACCGGGCGTTCACCGATGGCAGGATCGACGGGGGCTTCTACCGCACGGCGCAGCATTCGTCCACGACCAACGGCGCGGCGCTGATCGTGCTGTTCGCCAGCGACCTCGAGGCCACCCTCGCCACCGTCAAAGCCGCCGGCGGCAGTATCGTGCGGGAGATTTTCGCGTTTCCGGGCGGGCGGCGCTTCCACTTCGCCGACCCCAACGGAAACGAGCTGGCGGTCTGGTCAGATCGGTGAATTCGAGCAGTAGTGAAACAAAAAGGTGTCAGGTTTATTTTCTTAAGGAAATAAACCTGACACCTTTTTGGACACCTTTTTGCCCCTTGTTGCCAACCGGAGCAGCTCAGCATGCCCGAGATCAATTTCATGGTAAAAGGATCGGCCGACGATCCGTATGAGGTCACATTCCTGAAAACCGACGATCGGCTGCTGGTACTGTGTACCTGCCCGGCGGGCGAGAACCGGCGTCACTGCAAGCACCGGGTCGCGATAATGAAAGGGTCGGGCAAGCACATCGTGAGCGGCAACCGCGAAGACATCGCCACCGTTCAGGCATGGCTGGCCGGCAGCCCGATAGAAAAAGCGCTGCAGGCGCTGAACGAAGCCGAGCGCGGGGACGACGCCAAAGCGCTGGCTGCCGCCAAGCTGAGGCTGGCGCGCGCGATGAACGATTGAACCGCCCGTGCCGCCATGCGCCTACCTCTGTTCTTGCGTTTCCATCCATCCGGGAGTCCGGCCCCATGACTGAAATTTTCCCCGGCACCGCGGGACATCGGCCCCTCGGTGTGCCACCCTCCGGAACGCAGCAGATCGACGCCGGGACGCTGGCGTGGCAACCCAGCGGCACCGAGGGATTCCTGTACAAGCCGCTGTTCGAAGATCCCGCCAGCGCGTTGCGGACCTGGCTGATGAGGATCGAACCGGGCGCCAGCGCGCCGATGCACGCGCACACCGAGGCGGAGCAGATCTATGTGCTGGAGGGCACCTTCTACGATCAGAACGGCGTGTACACACCCGGCGACTACCTGGTGCGGGCACCCGGCGCGGAACATACCGCCGGCAGCGAGGACGGTGCCACGGTGCTTTTGATTTATTCGCGGGCGTAGTCGGCGCAAACCAATGGGGGAATCCGCGAAACCCGTCGGCGCGGGTCACCGTCATCGAAGCGGCCCACCGGGGTGTGCCCCCAAGGCCTGGCGACGCCGCATCAGCCGCCACCGGGCGGTCGCCGCGGAGCCGGGCGCCTGACCGTCCTGCGCCGCGACGCCGCCAGGCGAGCGGGCTGCGGACCCGGGCAAAAGTCTGTATACTTCGCGGCCCGCTTGCGGCCGTCCGTGCCCGCGGGCCCGAACCACACGCGCGGCCGGCAAACGACAGTACGCTATGGACACCGAAAGACTCATCGCCGAGCACCTCGGTCAGATCAAAGTATTGCTGATCATCGGCCTGCTCGTGCTGATCGCCATGTTCGCGGTCTGGGTGTTGCTCACCCGCGCGCTGAACCGGAACCTGGGTTCGCTGTTCAACACCGACAACGCGCACGCCTTGCGCGATAACATCGCTGAACTGCTGGACCAGGGCCAGATCAACGAAGTTATCTCGCTTTCCGAGGAGCACCTGCGCACGTACCCTGACGACGTGACGGTCGCCTGGTATCGCGCCCTGGCCTTCTACCGCAAGGGTGCGCTGCACGAATCCCAGCGTCAGTTCAAGAAGGTGCTCGAGCTCGCGCCGGACTGGGAAGCCTCCGTGGAGCCGTACCTGGAGCAGCTGGCGATCAAGCTTCGTGACGGGGCACCCAAGCTGGTGAAGTAAAGCCGGGCGCCGGCCAGCCCGTGATGTCGCGCGCGCCCGCCGCAGAGGCCGGCACTGAACGTGTTGGACAAGTTACACAGAGCCGCGGTCCGCATGGAGCCGTTGCGCCCGGCGTGCCTGATCGGGATCGCCGCGCTGTCTGCGGTCTTCGGCCTCAGCGTGTTCGGCGTTTCGGTGTTCGAGAACGATACCTTTCTGATTCCCTCGCTGGTCGGTGTGCTCTGGCTGCTGACCTTGTACAGTTTCATCGTGTGCTTTCAAACGCTGCCGGCCGCGCTGCCCGCGGGTGCAGGCTTGATCGAACGCGTCCGCCAGCGCGTACGGCGCGCGGGCTACTGGGCGATTGCCGTTGTGCTGCTCGGTATCAGTGGCAGCGTGGTGTGGCTGTCCCTGCGCTTTCTCAGAGTCTGGTACGCCCAGTTCGCCGGCTGATTCGTCTAACGCCGCCACTGAGGCAGGATTGTCCGACGCGAGCCGCTGTTGCTACCATGGCAACGGCCGACCGGCAGCGCGCCGCGAGCCGCGCAAACGTCCGCGGGCGTTGTGTTTCAACCGACTGGTGTTGCGATGGGCGAATGGCATCTGTATATCCTGCGCACGCGGCACAACACGCTTTACACCGGCATCGCCACCGACGTTGCCCGGCGCGTGCGCGAGCACACGCAAGACGCCGCCCGCGGCGCGAAGTACCTGCGTTCCCGCATGCCGCTGCAGCTCGCCTATCAGGTGAAGCTCGGCGATCAATCACTGGCGCTGAGGGTGGAAAGCCGGATCAAGAAACTGCCCCGCCCGGAAAAGGCACGTATCGTCACGCTCAACCCCGACTGCAAGCGCCTGCTGGCCATGCTCGGGATGCCATGACCGGGCGGGCTGAACGTGCGTCGGGCATGCAACGCCGGCTGCCGGTGTAACCGTGGCCACACTCGATCTGCTGGATGCGACGAACGTGCTGGTCGGCAAGCCGACCAGGCCGCTGCCGAAACGGCGGGTGAAGAAAATCTCGGCGCTGCTGAGCGAGATGCCCGCGGTCCGCGAAGCGCACGTCCTGGAAGTGTTCGCCGTTGGCATCATGCAGGCGCCGCGCAACGTCCTGTTCCTGGTGATCGAGCCGGGGACGTGCATCGATGAGACCGCTGCCCGCATCGATGCGGCGCTCGCGAGGTTACTGAAGGCACGCGAGCATCTGGATATCTGGCCGGTGCCCTCCGGACACCGGCTCATCGCCACGGTACGTGATGCCGGGTGCATGGTCGGCTGGCGTGATTGAGGGGCGGCCGGCCGTGGGGCACCGTTGCCGCCGCCGCGTTCGGATGCTGATCCCATGCCCGTGCAGCTGATGCGCCTGCGGGGCGTGCACGAGGACGAAGCGCAGGACCTGCGCGAGCTGCTCGAGGCAAACGGCATCGTCTACTACGAGACACCCGCCGGCAACTGGGGAATATCGATGCCGGCCATCTGGCTGCGCGACGAAGCCGAACTGCCGCGCGCCAGGGCGTTGCTTGACGACTACCAGCGCGAGCGCGCGACCCGTGTACGCAGCGAATACCAGCAGCTCAAGAAGACGGGGCAGCAGAAAACGTTTCTGCAGCAGCTGAAAACGCATCCCGGCCGGGTCGTCGCCTATCTCGTGGTCATCGCGATCATCCTGTATTTCTCGACCAAGCCGTTCGTCGATCTGGCCGGCTAAGCCCGCCCATTGCACGAAGGCGGCTACCGAGAAGTCACGTTTGACCGTGAAATCAAGCGTTCGAGCGTGTTTCCCCGCAACCTCACCGGGCAACGGTTGGCACCTGTTCACTGCTCCAAGAAAAATCTGGCGTCGCCATCCGATGTCGATAGTGGCGAACGATCGGCCTTGAGCAACAGGCCGGCTATTACTCTGCACCCGATCGTCCGATCAACTTGGCCATATTTCCCCTGAGGAGCGACTGAAATGTCTGGAACAATTTGAACAGCCACTGGCTGGCCGCAGGGCGCAGCGCTGGGATGCCCGGAGTTATCCTTCGTGCAATAGGCGGGCTAGCAGCCGATTGGTGTCCGGCCCCGTTTCACCTACTATGGGCGTTCCCCGGGAGGTAGACGGTATGTGCAGAAACATCAAGACGCTCTTCAATTTCGAGCCGCCCGCGACCGATGCGGAGATCGATGCGGCCGCGGTGCAGTTCGTGCGCAAGCTGAGCGGCTTCAACAAGCCGTCCAGGGCCAACGAGCAGGCGTTCAACGACGCGGTCGAGGAAGTCTCGCGCACTGCGAAAACGCTGCTGGCCGCGCTCGTCACCAATGCCACCCCGCGCAACCGCGAAGCGGAAGCCGCCAGAGCGAAAGCTCGCGCGGCGCTGCGGTTCGGTCGGTGAATCGCCAGGTGGGCTCGCTGCACGGCGCGCAACCGACATGACGTGCGCCCGTGTTTGAAACCGCGATCGTCGCTTTCACCACGTTTTTCGCGACCATCGGACCGCTCGACGTGGCCGCCATGTTTGCGGCCATGACCCCGTCGAACACGCCGAAGGCGCGGCGCGGCATGGCGCTGCGGGGCACCTTTATCGCCGCCGTCGTGCTGTTCGCGTTCGCCCTGGTCGGCGAGGCGCTGCTCACCAGCCTGGGGATCTCGCTGGCCGCGCTGCGTGTCGCGGGCGGCATCCTGCTGCTGCTGATCGGCATCGAGATGGTGTTCGCGCGCGGCATGGGTGGGTCGACCACGACCGAGGAGGAGGTAGCCGAGGGCACCGGCAAGCAGGACATCTCGGTGTTCCCGCTGGCCACGCCGCTGATCGCCGGGCCCGGTGCCATGGGCGCCGCCATCCTGCTCATGGCCGATACCGGCGGCGACTGGCGGTTGCAGGCGATCGTGCTCGGTGCCCTGCTCGCGGTGCTTTTGATCACCCTGCTCGGCCTGCTGCTCGCGACCCAGGTGCGGCGGTTGTTCGGTGTCACCGGGATGCACGTGATCAGCCGGGTGTTCGGCGTGCTGCTCACGGCACTCGCGGTGCAGTTCGTGTTCGACGGCGTTGCACAGAGCGGGCTGGTCCACGTGACCGGCGGTCAGTGAACCGGTCTCCCGGCCTGCGGCCGGCGCTGCCCGGCGTTTTTGAGAGGAAGGTCCCACGTACATGAAACGAGTATGCGTCTATTGTGGCTCACGCCCCGGCAAACGGCCCGAGTACATCGATGCCGCCCGGGCGCTCGCCACCGAGATGCGCGAGCGCGGCATCGGCCTGGTGTACGGCGGAGCGAGCGTCGGCGTAATGGGCCAACTGGCCGATGCGATCCTCGCCGCCGGCGGTGAGGCCGTCGGCATCATGCCGCAGTCACTGATCGAGCGTGAAATCGCCCACCCGGGCCTGACGGACCTCGAAGTGGTCGGCTCGATGCACGAGCGCAAAGCGCTGATGGCCGAGCTGGCCGACGGGTTTATCGCCCTGCCCGGCGGACTCGGCACGCTGGAGGAGCTGTTTGAGTCGTTGACCTGGGCACAGCTCGGTTTCCACGCCAAGCCTTGCGCACTGTTGAACACGTGCGGATACTACGATCGCCTGGCGGCATTTCTCGATCACGCGCTGGCAGAGCAGTTCGTCACCCCGGCGCACCGTGCCCTGCTGTATGTGGATGCGCAGCCGGCCCGCATACTGGAGCAGTTCGCGCAGCACGCAACGGCCCGCGGCCGTCTTTGAGAGGGACACGGAGATGAGCAGATGACCGACGACAAGACCCGATGCTCGCTGACCTCGACCACCGGCCCCCGCGGCGCACTGGCATTCGCGATCGTGCTGATGGCGCCGCTGGCGCTGACCGCGGCCGCGCTTTTCTATTACCACCTGGCCTCTCAGGCCAGCAACGCCGGCGGGTTTATGCTTTGGGACATGTTCCGGCTCAGCGTGCACGACATCATGCCCAACGCGGAGTACCGGTTTATCGGGCTGCACCTGATCGCACGCGAGTACCTGTACCAGTCGATGTTCTTTACTTTCTTCGCCGCAATCGCGGGGCTGGGCGCCGCGCACCACGGCATGCTGCGCGTGCGTAACCGCCGGATCGTCGCGCTGCTCGAGAGAAACGGTCTGTTTTAACGGGGACATGCGGACGCAACGCTGGCCCGGAACGCAGATGCTCTTTTCACTGCGGAGGCACCATGATCAAAGGCGCTCACACGATGTTCTACACCTCCGAGCCCGAAGCGCTGCGCGCCTTTCTGCGCGACAAGCTGGCGCTTCCATGCACCGACGTCGGCGGCGGCTGGTTGATTTTCGACCTGCCGGAGGCCGACATGGGTTGTCATCCGGCCGACGAGACCGGCGCCGAGGGCAAGCCGTCGGGCACGCACGATATCTCTTTCTACTGCGACGACATCGAAGCCACGGTGGCCGAGCTCGAAGGACGCGGCGTCGAGTTCACCGACCCCGTCGCCGATGCGGGTTACGGCCTGGCGACCTGCTTTCTGATGCCGGGCGGTATGCGCGTGCAGCTGTACCAGCCGCACTACCGTAAAGGCTGAGAGCACTGGACGTCCGGTGACAACCAGGACCGCGAAAGCGACGCAAGTGTACGAGGGCGGATGCCTGTGTGGCGCGATCCGCTACCGCGCCACGGCCGCGCCGGTGCGCTGCGTGATCTGTCACTGCTCGATGTGCCGCAAGCACTCCGGCGGTCCGGCGCTGGCGTTCGTGCACTTTCCCGCGGAGGCGTTCCTCTGGACCCGCGGCGAACCGACCCGCTACCGCTCGTCCGCGTTTGCCGAGAGGGGTTTCTGTTCCCAGTGTGGCAGCACCCTGTCGATGCACGAACGGGTGCTGAAGGATCGCGTGCAGGTCGCAGTCGGCACGCTGGACGATGCGGCACGGGTGCAGCCGGATGACCACGTGTGGACCCAGGATCAGCTGCCCTGGCTGCGGCTCGACGACGACCTGCCGAAGTTCGCGCGCAACAGCAGCGCCGTGCCCAGCGAAGCAGCAGACGATTAGCCCGCATAGTGCATGAAGGATAACTCCGGGCATCCCTGCCCTTGCGCCCTGCGGCAGACAATTCAGGCGCTTCTCAGGGACGATGTGGCTGAGCAGATCGGACTATCGCCTGCGCAAGCATAGCCAGACTGGGGTTCAAAGGGGATTGCTTGACAGTCCGATTCGACTAACAAACGCGCACGCTCGGAACCGCCTTCGTGCAATATGCGGACTAGCTTGAAACCAGGAGAGAGCATGCAGTTCAGCGTCAGTCATGAACGCGACGCCGCGTTCGAAAGCCAGGGCCTGAGGGCGTTTTTCGAGTACCGCGACCTGGGCATTCGCAACGCCACCGGCGGGCGCGTGGCCGCGCACGTCATCCGCGCCAAACCCGGCGAGCCGGTGTTCGGGGAACGGCATTATCACGCGGTCGAGTTCCAGATGATCTACTGCCTGAAAGGCTGGATCAGGTTCGACTACGAGGGCGTCGGCGAGGTGCTGATAGAACCGGGTACCTGTGTGCATCAGCCGCCCGGTATAAAACACACCGAGCTCGGTCACTCCGAAGACCTGGAGCTGCTCGAGATCGTGATGCCGGCGGACTTCGACACCGTCACCCTGTAAGCGCTGCGGCATGGCCATCGGCGGCGACGCCGTACGCGAGGAGATCGAAGCGCTGCACCGCTTCTTCGTGGCATGGTTCAGCGGCGCTTGCGACAATACGACGGACGTGCTGGAGCGCGAGCTGCTGCAACGACTCGACCGGAACTTCATGCTGATTCAGCCGGGCGGCGGCGTTCTCTCGCGCGAGTCGCTCAGCGATGCGCTGGCGCCTGCGCACGGCGCGAACCCCGACTTCCGGATCGCGGTACGCAACGTGCATGTACGATTCGAGCTCGGGCAGTACCTGCTCGTCACGTATGAGGAATGGCAGCGCAATGCGCGCGCCTCTACCCCGCCGGACAACGGGCGCCTTTCCAGCGTACTGTTTGAAATTGCGGATGGGTTCAACTGGCTGCACTTGCAGGAAACCTGGCTGCCCGAGCCGGTCATGCGTGCCGGACCCTACGATTTCTGAACGACGCGTCGTGCGCGTGGCGGCACATTGCTTAGCGGGGAATCTGGATGCAACCGGCGATCCATGCGTGCACCGAGGCGGACTGTGAAGCGATCCTTTCGGTCATCAACGACGCGGCGCGGGCGTATGCGGGCGTCATACCCGAAGACTGCTGGCACGATCCCTACATGACGCTGCGCGAACTGCGCAGCGAACTGGACCGGCATGTCGTGTTCCACGGCACGCGGCAGGGCGAGGCGCTGGTCGCCGTTGCCGGGATTCAGGACAAGAGCGAAGTCGCGCTGGTGCGTCACGCCTATGTCGCGACAGCCGCGCAGCGCAAGGGCTGCGGTTCGGCATTGCTCGCGCACCTGGAACGCACGCTGCCTGACAAACCGCTGCTGGTCGGCACCTGGGCGGATGCACGCTGGGCGATCGCTTTCTATCGTAAAGCGGGATACACGCTCCTTCCCACGGCGCGCAAGAATGCTCTGCTGAAAACCTACTGGACGATCCCGCAACGGCAGATCGATACCTCGGTGGTGCTCGCCAAACGGTTGCCCGCAAGCGGCTGGCCCGCCCGGCACTGGGGGATTACCTGATTTACGCCCGTGGGCGATATTTGCGACACTCCCGCTGCCGCGGCAGACCCGTTCCTCAGACAGGTCACACCAGGCGAGACACGATCCCGAGGAGGCGACATGGCCGATAAGAAAGACGCGCTGAAGCAGGACCTGATCGCGAAAGGCGTGAAGTACGCGCTCGCCTCCTACTGCGACATGCACGGGGTGCCGAAATCGAAAACCGTTCCCATCGATCACCTCGACCGCATGCTGAGCGGCTCCGAGCTGTGCACCGGAGCGGCGCTGGACGGCGTGCCACAGGACGTCAGCGACGAAGAAGTCTCGCCGCACCCCGACCCGGACAGCGTGATCATCTGCCCCTGGCGACCGGAGGTCGCCTGGTTTGCCAGCGATCTGTATCTCGAGGGCAAGCCGTTCGAACCCTGTTCGCGCAACATCTTGAAGCGCGTGCTTGCCAGGGCCGACAGCATGGGGTACCGGTTCAACTTCGGCATCGAGCCCGAGTTCTTCCTGCTCCGGGACAACGAGCGCGGCGGCTTCGATCCGATCGGACCGCGCGACAACCTGGCGAAGCCCGCCTACGACGTGCGCAGCACGCTGGACAGTCTGTTTCTGCTGGAGCAGATCGTCGATGCCCTGAACAGCGTCGGGTACGACGTCTATTCGTACGACCACGAGGACGGCAACGGTCAGTTCGAAATCGACTTCAACTACACGGACGGCCTGACGATGGCCGATCGCTTCGTTTTCTTCCGCCTGCTGCTGCACGAGATCGCGTACCAGAACGGCTGTTTCGCCTCGTTCATGCCCAAGCCGTTCAGCGACCGCGCCGGCAGCGGTGCGCACTACAACATGTCGCTGGCCGACAAGAAAACCGGAAAGAACCTGTTCGAGTCCAGCGACGATCCACGCGGTTGCGACCTCGATGCGCTCGGCTATTACTTCATCGGCGGCGTGCTCAAGCACCTGCCCGCGTTGTGCGCGGTGATATCACCGACCATCAACAGCTACAAGCGCCTGATCAAAGAGGGCAGCATGTCGGGATTCACCTGGGCGCCGGTATTCGCGTGCTTCGGCAACAACAACCGGACCAATGCAGTGCGCGTGCCGCTGGGCGGCGGGCGGGTCGAGCTCCGCGCCGCTGACATTTCCAACAACCCCTACCTGGGCGGCGCGCTGGCGCTCGCGGCGGGGCTGGAGGGTATCGAGCAGAAGCTCGATCCCGGTGCGCCGCACACAGAGAACATGTACCTCAAGAGCGACAAGCAGCTGGCCGAGCTCGGCGTGAGCTACCTGCCGCGCACGCTGAGCGACGCGCTCGACGCGTTCGAGCGCGACCCGCTGAGCCGGGAAGTGTTCGGCGAACTGATGTTCCGGACCTACCTGGATTTCAAACGTCAGGAATGGGAAGACTACATGAACCACGTGTCCGACTGGGAAGTGAACCGCTACCTCAAGTTCTACTAGTGTGGGGAAACCGTGAGCATGGCACAGGACCGCGTGGTGCATACCGGGGGCTGCCATTGCGGCCGCGTGAGGTTCGAGGTGATCGCCGCGGCGACAATCCAAGTGTCGCAGTGCAACTGCTCGATGTGCGCCAGGTCCGGGTATCTCGGCCTGGTCGTGCCGAAAGAGCGCTTCAGGCTGCTGAGCGGTGAGGCGTCGCTCGTGACCTATGCGTTCAACACGCGGACAGCGCAGCACCTTTTCTGTGCAACGTGCGGCATCAAGTCGTTCTACGTGCCGCGCTCGCACCCGGACGGCGTCAATGTGAATGCGCGCTGCCTGGACCCGGGCACAGTGACGGAAATGATCATCGTGCCGTTCGACGGCCAGCACTGGGAAGAACAGTATCCCGCCGGGACGGCGGACGACTACGCCAATTGACGCGCCGCGGCCGTGCGGCGTTTACCTTGACCGCGACACGGTTCACAATCGGGCCGTACGGGAATAAGAGGAAGCGACCGGCATGAGTGTGGCCGGGTTCGATCACGCGGCCATTCCGATCCGGCGCGTCGCCGAGATGCTGGCCTTCTACCGGCGGCTCGGCTTCGGCGTGGACGAGAGCAACCCGCCCCGTTACTCGGTGCACTTCGGCCGCAACAAGATCAACATGCACGGGCCGGCGGCATGGCAGGACCCCGCGTTCACCCTGCGCGGCCCGGCGGCGGTACCCGGATGCGGCGATTTCTGCTTCGTCTGGGACAACAGCGAGGATGCGCTGGTACGCGCGCTACGTTCAGCCGATGCGCAGGTCGTCGAGGGGCCCGTGGCAAGGGCCGGCGCCCGCGGTCAGGGCATGAGCACCTACGTGCGCGACCCCGACGCCAACCTGCTGGAATTCATCGTCTATCCGGACGGGTAGAGGTAACAAACGGCGGATTGCCTATGAACGAATGTCTGTTTCACATGGTGGCTGGCGCGCCCAACCCGGTGGCGCCGTTCTCGCACGCCGCCGAGGTCGACGGCTGGGTGTTCCTCACCGGCCAGATGCCGACCGATCCCGACGACAAGGATGCCCCGCTGCCCGAGGGAATCGAGGCCCAGACGCGGCGCGTGATGGACAACCTCGTCCTGGTGCTCGAGGGTGTTGGCCTGGGCCTTGAGCACGTGGTCAGCGTGCGTGCTTTTTTGACGCACTTCGACCGCGACTACGCGGCCATGAACGCGGCATACAAAGCCTATTTCGAGGAAGGCCGTCTGCCGGCGCGCACCTGCGTCGGCGTGACCGGTCTCGCGGTCGGCGCACTGGTCGAGATCGACCTGATCGCCAGGCGGCCCTGAAGGGGATTCGGGACCAGCGATGCGCACCATCACCGGAAAATGCCACTGCGGCAACATCGCCTTCGAGCTGCAATGGCCCGACGCCGGTGCGGAGATCGCAGTACGTGCGTGCAACTGCGAATTCTGCACCAAGCACGGCGGTGTTTACACGTCGCACCCGGGAGGTGCACTGAACGCGTTCATCACCGAGCGCTCCGCCATCAACCGGTACAGGTTCGGCACGTCGACGGCGGAATTCTACGTGTGCACGCGCTGCGGCGCGGTGCCGTTCGTCACCAGCGCGATCGGGCACAACCTGTATGCGGTGGTGAACGTCAACACGTTCGAGCACGTGCCGCGCGAGCAGCTGAAAGAATCGGTGAGCGATTTCTCCGAGGAGACCACCGAGAGCCGGCTCGCCCGGCGCCAGCGCAACTGGATCCCGCGCGTCAGCATCGAGTACGAGAATGCCGACACCGAGTAGCGGCACCGAGAAAGTGTTCTGGAGCGACCCCTACTGCCGCCGCCTGCAGACCGAGGTCCGCAGCGTGGACGCGACGCGCGTCACGCTGGCGCGTACGATTTTTTTCGCCTTTTCCGGCGGCCAGGAGAGCGACCACGGCACCGTCGGCGGGCGTGAGGTGCTCGAGGCCCGTACGGACGGACAGGATATTGTCTACACCCTTGCCCCCGACCACGGTCTGCGTCCGGGGGACACGGTCGAGGTAACCATCGACTGGCGGCGGCGCTACCGCCTGATGCGCCTGCACCTGGCCGCGGAGATCGTGCTCGAGCTGGCGTACCGCGCGCTCGACCCGATCACCAAGATCGGCGCGCACATCGCCGCCGACAAGGCGCGTATCGATTTCGTGCGCGAGCACAGCATCGCCGACAGTTTACCCGGCATCCACGCGCAGGCATCGCGGCTGATCGAAGCGGACCAGGCAATCGTGAGCGCGTTCAGCGACGAGGCGGCGCAGCGGCGCTACTGGGAGATCGAGGGCTTCGCCCGCGTGCCGTGCGGCGGCACGCACCTCGCGCGCACCGGCGAGATCGGCGCACTCGACCTGCGCCGGAAAAACCCCGGCAAAGGCAAGGAACGCGTGGAGATCCGGGTCGATCCCTGAGCCGCGTGACACACCCGAGCGACAACCCGGAAATCGGCGACGCGCTGGCGCTGCTCGAGGAAGCGGAGCGGGACTTCCCGTCCCAGGGCTCGGCCGACGGCATCAGCGAAGCGTTCGATGCGTTGAACGACATCCTCGCCTGCGACGAGCCGGATGCGGCGACCACGCAGTACATCGGCAACCTCAAGTACGCACACTGCAGGCGCATCGCGATACGGCTGGCCGACGTCGACAAGCGCGATTTCGAGGTGTGGTACCACTACGTGGTGCTGCTGCTGGTGAAGATGAAGCCGGAGATCGAGCGCATGCGCGCGGAGCATCCGGACCTCGGTCAACTGTACGACCGGTGCCTCGGGCGGCACGGCGCCTCGCTGAAGATGGCCGCGCAGCCGCTGGGGCCGGATACCTGAGCGAGACGCGGCCCTCGGAATGCCGGCGGAAGAACAGACACCCCTCGGGGCGATACGGCGGGCCCGACCCGATGAATGACAAAGATGTGACAAAGGCCTGACAAAGGGGCCAGGTTTATTTGACGAATTTGACGATCGATCTACGATGATCGTCTGGACGGGGTTGTCGGCCGCTAAATAAACCTGGCCCCTTTGTGGCCGAAAGCGGGGACATTGCACATTTTTTGACGTTGTTCCCGAGACAACGAGGTCACTTTTTCCAGAAGGAGGAGCCCTATGAGCATCAAACGCCACCAGGTCGCAACGCGCATGAGCCAGGCGGTCGTGCACGGCAACACCGTGTATCTGGCCGGGCAGGTTGCGCAGAACGCCCCCGGCGCGTCGGTCACCGAGCAGACGCAGGATATCGTCGCCCGCATCGACGCGTTACTGAATGAAGCCGGCACGGACAAGACCCGGATTCTCTCGGCGACCATCTGGCTGGCCGATATCGCCAGCTTCGATGAGATGAACCGCGTATGGGACGCCTGGGTGAGCGAGGGTAATGCGCCGGCACGCGCGTGCGTGGAGGCGAAGCTGGCCGCGCCGAAGTACACGGTGGAGATCGGTATCATCGCCGCCCGGGACTGACAGCGACGATGCGGGTAGTCAACGCGCGGAGCGCGCCTGCGCTATCAGCTCAGTGACGTGCGGGAGTATGTTGCGCACGATCACAGCGACGCCCTCGCGC
Source organism: Chromatiales bacterium (assembly GCA_024644045.1). Classification (GTDB taxonomy): domain Bacteria; phylum Pseudomonadota; class Gammaproteobacteria; order JAHELT01; family JAHELT01; genus JAHELT01. The sequence continues at coordinate 25,115 of JAHELT010000049.1, forward strand.
GTCGGGTGTATCCCGTCTGCCTGATTCAGCTCGGGGTCGGCAGCGACACCCTCCAGGAAGAACGGGTACAAGGTGACCGCGTACTCGGCCGCGAGCTCGGGATAAATACGGTTGAACCGGTCGACGTAGTCCGCGCCGAAGTTAGGCGGCGCGTACATCCCGGTCAGCAGCACAGGCAGCTGCTTCGCCTTGAGTTTCTCCAACATCGTCCCCAGATTTGCGCGCGTGAGGGCGGGATCGATACCGCGCAGACCGTCGTTGGCGCCGAGCTCGAGGATTACAGCGTCGGGGCTTTCGGCCAGCGTCCAGTCCAGGCGGGCCAGCCCCCCGCTGGTAGTGTCGCCCGACGCGCCGGCGTTTATGATGTCAACGTCAAATCCCCGGGTGCGCAGCGCCGTCTCGAGCTGCGCGGGAAACCCGTCGGCTTCACGCAGACCGTAGCCGGCAGTCAGGCTGTCGCCCAGCGCGAGGATGCGGACCGTGTCCGCTCCGGAAATGGCGCGTCCCGGTACAACCAGGCACACGATGAGCAGCAGCGCGCTGCACGGAAAAGGAAACGTCACATTGAATTTCACGGCATCCGAACGTCCGGCCAGTGTCGAACTCGATGAGGTGCACCTGACGCTGAGCAGCAATGCCGGCGACGTGCACATTCTGCGCGGCATCGATCTGCGCGTCGCGCACGGCGAAACGCTCAGCGTGGTCGGCCCCTCGGGGTCCGGGAAGTCTAGCATGCTGATGGTCATCGCCGGGCTGGAGCGGGCCACCCGGGGCCGCGTGCGCGTGGCGGGACGCGACCTCGCAACGTTGAGCGAGGACGACCTGGCGTTGTTCCGTCGCGAGCACGTGGGCATCGTGTTTCAGGATTTTCATCTCATCCCGACCATGACCGCGCTGGAGAATGTGGCCATTCCGCTGGAGTTTGCCGGTGTCGAGGACGCGTTCGAACGCGCGGCCCAGGGGCTAGAAGCGGTGGGCCTCGGGCACCGGACCACCCATTACCCCGGGCAGCTGTCCGGGGGCGAGCAGCAGCGGACGGCGCTCGCCCGCGCGCTGGTACCGCGGCCGGTGCTGTTGCTGGCTGACGAGCCGACCGGCAATCTCGACAGTCACACCGGCGAGCACGTGATCGAGCTGATGTTCGAGCTGGCGCGCGACCACGGCACGACCCTGATGCTCATAACCCACGACATGGAGCTTGCCGCGCGCTGCCAGCGCTCGCTGCACCTCGTGGACGGTCGCATCGAAAGTTCGGCCGCTGCGGCCGCCGTGCCCGCCTGAGCATGTCGCTGGCCTTCAAACTGGCGGGCCGGGAGCTGCGCGGAGGGCTCCGGGGGTTCCGTATCCTCATGACCTCGCTGGCTCTCGGTGTCGGTGCCATAGCGATCGTGCAATCGCTGGCGGGCGGCGTGGAAGCCGGGCTGCGCGAGGACGGGCGCCAGATTCTCGGCGGCGATGTCGCGATCCGCTCGGTGCACGGGCCGCTGGACGACGCACAGCTCACCTACCTGGGTGAACGCTCGAGCGCCATGACGGCCTTTGTCGAGACGCGTGCCATGGCGCGACGCGAGGACGGCGAATCCAGCACATTGATCGAATTCAAGGCAGTGGATGAACACTACCCGCTGTACGGCGAGGTGCAGCTCGCGGGGAACCTGCCCTTCGCCGGAATCCTGAACAAGCGCGACGGGGCGTGGGGCGCCGTTGTCGAACCGCTGGTGCTGCAGCGACTGGGGCTGTCGCTGGGAGCCCTGGTCAAGGTCGGCGCGGCGCGCTACCAGATCCGCGCCGTGCTGGAGCGCGAACCGGACCGCGCGGGCAGCGGCGGTGCGTTCGGCTTCGGCCCGCGCCTGATGGTGAGCGCGGCGTCGCTCGCGGAGACGGAGCTCGTGCAGCGCGGCAGCCAGGCACGCCACCGCTACCGTCTGCAGCTGCCAAGCGGCGCGGGCATCGTCCAGTTCCGCGAGGATCTGGACCGGGCCTTTCCCGAAGCACTCTGGCGGGTGCGCGATTACCGCAAACCGGCGGCGCGCGTGGAACGCATGATCGACCGGCTGGCCCTGTTCTTCACCATGGTCGGCCTGACCACCCTGCTGGTCGGGGGCGTCGGCGTCAGCAACGCCGTGAAAACCTATATCGCCGGGAAAATCCGCAGCATCGCCATGCTCAAATGCGTCGGTGCGACCGGGAACGTTTTATTCTACGCCTATACCCTGCAGGTGCTGGCGCTCGCCGCCGGGGGTATTCTCATCGGCGTCGCTGTCGGCGCCGCGGCACCCTGGGTGCTCGATGCGCTGTTTACCGGCATCCTGCCGGTGCCGTTCGTACCGGGCCTGTATCCCGGTGCGCTGCTGACCGCCGCCTGCTTCGGGTTTCTCACGACCCTCGCCTTCGCCACCTGGCCGCTGGCGCGCACCCACGACGTGCCACCAGCGGCGCTGTTCCGCAGTGGACTCGCCGAGCAGCGCACCCGCATGCGGCCGATGCCGCTGGCCCTGGCGCTGGGCAGCGTCGCGGCGCTCGCGACGCTCACCATCGCGACCACGGACAACAAGTTGTTTGCCAGCTGGTTCGTGCTCGGCAGCGTCGCGGTGATGGCGCTGCTGCGCTTCACCGCGTGGCTGATAATGCGCTACCTGCCTCGCCTGCGCCGGCCGCGGCACCCGGGCGTGCGTCTGGCGATCGCCAACATGCATCGCCCCGGCACCCTCACACCCGACGTGGTGCTGTCGCTCGGTCTTGGGTTGACCGTGCTGGTCGCAGTAGCGCTGGTACAGGGTAATCTCGACCGGCAGGTCAACGAGTCCATCCCGAAAATCGCGCCGGCTTTCTTTTTCGTCGATATCCAATCGGACCAGATCGAGTCGTTCGAGCGTACGGTAAAGAGCATCCCGGGCACCGGTGAGCTGCGTAAAGTACCGTACCTGCGCGGCCGCATCCTGGAAGTCAACGGCCGTTCCGCCGAGGAGGCCCTCGTCGACGACCGTCACGCGTGGCTGATCCAGGGCGACCGCGGATTGACCTACTCCGCCGATGCGCCCGCGCAAGGCCAGCTTACGGCAGGAAAGTGGTGGCCGCGCGACTACCAGGGCCCGCCGCTGCTCTCCATTCACGAGGACGTCGCCAGCGCGTTCGGCGTGGGGGTCGGCGACCGGATCACCCTGAACGTGCTGGGGCGCAAGATAACCGGCGATATAGCCAATATTCGCGATCTGCCCTGGCAGACGCTGCAGTTGAATTTCGCCATCATGTTCTCGCCGGAACCGCTGCGCCAGGCGCCGCACGCCTACGTCGCAACGCTCGGCGCCGAGGACGGCATCGAGGATTCGGTGCAGCAGGCGCTGAGCGAGGCGTTTCCGAACGTGGTCACGGTCCGCATCAAGGACGCACTCGATACCGTCAACGCGCTGCTAGCGCGCATCGGCGCGGCGATTCGCGGGATCGCCTCGATCGCGCTGATCGCCGGTACCCTGGTGCTGGCCGGGGCGATCGCCGCCGGCCACCGGCGACGCGTCTACGAGAACGTGCTGCTGAAAGTGTTCGGCGCCACGCGCGGCGACGCGCTGAAGAGCTACCTGCTCGAATACAGTCTGCTGGGACTGCTGACCGCGAGCATTGCCGTGGTCGCCGGCACGCTGGCCGCCTGGGGTGTGCTGCAACTGATCATGGGCATAGACTGGCTGTTCGTGCCGGGCGCGGCGTTCGGCACCGCTGCGCTGTGCACGGGAATTACGCTGTTCCTCGGCTTCGTGGGTACCTGGCAGGCGCTCGGGCGCAAGGCCGCACCGCTGCTGCGCAACCAGTAAACGCCGCTGCCGCGTCCAGGTTGTGATGCGCTGCCCGTCCCGGACGGGTCGCCATACCTGACCCCCTGTCAATCTCGTAATAGAATGGGGCGTCCGGCGGAATAATCGGAGGTGGTCATGGTCCAGGCAGTCTCTTCACGCGACCACGCGCCGCGCATCCTCAATCACCTCGCCTATGAGCTGGACAGCGGCATCGCCGAACGGGCCTCGATCGGCGTGATCGTGCTCGCCAGCGACCAGACACTGGAGCACGAGTTCCGCCAGATGCTGGACCTCCCGGGGGTCGGCTTCTACGAGTCGCGGATCTACTGCGACAGCATCGTCACACCCGAATCGTTGAGCGCCATGGAACCGAAGATCGGGCCGAACGCCGCGCTGATACTGCCCGGCATGCCGCTGGACGTGATCGCCTTCGGCTGCACCTCGGCTTCGATGATCATCGGCGAAGCGCGTGTGTTCGAGAAGATTCAGCGCGCGCGCCCGGGCGTGAAGTGCACAACCCCGATCACCGCTGCGTTCGCGGCCTTTGACGCGCTCGGCGCGAAGCGTATTGCCATCCTCACCCCGTACCGCGAGGACGTGAATCAGAAGGTGCGCCAGTATGTCGAGGCGCGCGGCTACGACGTGCGTGCGATAGGCTCGTTCAACGAGGAAGACGACAACCGTGCCGCGCGGATCGCGCCCGGGTTCATCCAAACCGCCGCCATCGAGCTCGGCCGCCAGCCCGACGTGGACATGGTGTTCGTGTCGTGCACCAGCCTGCGTCTGGCAGAGATCGCCACCGAGATCGAAGCGGAGATCGGCAAACCGGTGTCGTCGAGCAACCACGCGCTGGCCTGGCACTGCCTGCGCCTGGCCGGCGTCGAGGACGTTCAGCCCGGGTTCGGCAAGCTGTTCACGCTGTCACTTCACAGCTAGTTGCCTGGGCGCCAGCGCAGGCCGGGCGTCACTGGTAACCCCCGCGCGCCTCCCATTCGCGGAAGATTTCCTCCGGCCACAACGAGATGACGTAGTGCAGCGTGTGCCGGATCTGGCGGTCGCTCAGCGCTCCGCCCCAGGCCGGCATGCTGCCGCCCAATCTCGCGGTGCCGTCCTTCACCACACGGTGCAGTTGCGAGAACGGATGGTGCCAGGTGTGCGCCGTGCCGTTGAGCGGCGGTGGCGGGTACTTGCCGTCGGCGCCGGGCTTCTTCCAGTCCTTGACCAGGCCCTGCCCCCGGCTGCCGTGACAGCCAGCGCAGTGCTGCTCGAATACTTGCCGGCCCTCGGCGAGGGTCTGCGGGTCGCGGACCCGCTCGGCCGAAGCCGCGACCGGCAGCAGCCAGCAGGCTGCGAGCAGTGCGTTGGCGCATCCGCGAGCAAGTCTTTCAACGGCAGTGCCTGCCATGCTGATACTCCGCTGCGAGGTGAGAGTGCTACAATAAACCCTGTAGTAACTACAGGCTCAATAGCGTCATGACCCACGCCAACGCCGGGGCGCTCACCATCGGC
>JAHELT010000200.1 GCA_024644045.1 Chromatiales bacterium
GCAGCTGGCCGGCGACCGGCCGCTCGGGCTGTCGGTTCTCGATCTCGCAGATCACACGCTCACCGCCGAAAAGATGCGCGAGGTGGCACGCCGCCTGGTCAGCGATGACGGTGCTGAAGCGTTGGTGCTGGGTTGCGCCGGCATGACCGCCTATCGCGAAGCGGTGCAGGTCGACATCGGTTGTCCCGTCATCGATCCCTGTCAGGCCGCGCTACAGGCAGTGCTCCGCGACTGCGCGACGCCGGCACATACTGCTCTCGGGCAGCACCCGGAATCGTCGCGGTGAAGATTCTGCGCATCGCCGTGTACGGCCTCGAGCTGCCGTTCACCGACGGCGAGTACCGGTGCCGCAACCGCACCGAGCACGGCTTTACCTCGACGCTGGTCGAGATCGAGACCGACGCCGGCGTGAGCGGCTGGGGCGAGGTGGCGCCGCTGGGTGCGTTCTACTCCGATTACTAGCGGGCGCCTGCAGGCGCCGCTGGCCGCCGGCCTCGGGGTTACCCCGAGCAGACATACCTTCGGTCCACCGCTGCTGGAGTTCCGCTAGACGTTGACCAGGAGACAAAGGCCATTCCGCATCCCCGCGGACTGTCCCCCGGCACGCAGGTGGACTGTCGCCTTAGGGAAACGCCGGTTTGTCCATCTCCATGCCGCCATCCGCCGCTTCCGGGTGCGTGGCGTGAATGAGCTCGGTGATCTCGGCGACCCGCGCCTTCGGCACGTCGACCATCATCAGGATCTGCCCGGCCTCCACTGCCGGCTCGAACAGACGCAGCTGCGTGTTGGGAACGCTGATCCCGATCATGCCCGAAACCCAGGTACCGAGCACCGCACCCACCAGCGCCACCACCAGGATGATGCCGATTCCCAGACCCGTTTCGGCGGGTGCGAAGTAAATCACCGCCCCCGCAGCCGCGCCGGTCATGCCGCCTGCAATCAAACCGATGATCATGGCGTGCAACAGGTCGCTGCGTTGCACCACGCTCGCCGACGGCAAACGGCCCAGCTCAACGTCCTCGCGTGCCAGGAAATGGATGTGGCTTTCCTCGATGCGCGCCAGCAGCAGCTCGTTCTCGGTGCGGCGCGCGGACTCGACGTTGGGCAGGACGAAATACAGACGTCGTCGCATGGCGGACCTCCAGCAATATCGCCGGGTCAAACGCGCGCCGGCCATCCGGTGCAGCGCTCCGGCGACTCTAGTGTATACGCCTGTGCCGGCACCGCCGTCAATCGCAACAGATACGGTAACGGCAGCCTACCGCCCCTGCGTGCACGCTGGCGCGAAGGAACGCCGGAAAGTCTCCTTCTTCAGGCTAGGTGAAGTCGCCCAGCTTGTGCTGCATGTGGCGGTAGTGCGGGCCTTTCCAGAAAACCTTGCGGCACTCGCTGCATCGGTAGAACTCGTGGTAGTAGCGCTTCGTGCGCGGCAGCAGCTCGTCCACGACAAGCGACTTCGGGACGGCAGCGATGCGTCCGTTACAGTCCAGGCAGCGATGGAACGGTTTGATCTGCCGGTACAGATCGAAGCGCGCCAGCACTTCGCGCGTCTGGGTATCGGGGTTGCTCGCGCGCAGCCAGTAACCGTGAGTGATCCTGCTGGGATACAGCGCACGCCGGTCCCGCGTAAGGATGATCCGCCGCGTAGCCGCGGAGATGTCGGCGATCTCGGCATCGGCGAAGTCGTTACGGTAGAGCGCATCGAACCCCAGCATGCGCAGCCGGCGGGCGAGCTTGCCCAGGTTCACGTCCACGACAAATGCCGTCCGGCGCAGCGGCGCTTCGCGCAGGCGCACCAGCGGCGTGACGTCCAGGGCTTCGAACATCGGGTACACCGCGACCCGATCGCCGTGCTGCAGCCGGTAGTCGAAGCCTACCGACTCGCCGTTGACCACGATCAGCTCGACTTCGGTGTGCGGCACGCCGAGGGCCTCGATCGGATCCTTGATCCCGGGCGTGCCGCTGAAGCGGTAGGCGACGGGCGCCTTGCGCTCGACGGGCGGGCGGAAATCGTTCAGCTCCTCGTAGAAGCGAAACTCGGCGCAGCGCTCCCTCACTGCAACCTCCTCACCGCGGCGAACCGGCAGCGTGGTCCGCAACCGCAGGCAGGCATTCCGGGAGCAGAGCCGCGAGCGCGCGCGGTTCGATGCCGAGCGCAGCGAAGCCGCGCGCATCCTCACCGACCACATTGTGATTGCGCATCAGGATGACCTGATCGCGGGTCAGCGGGGGACTCGGGAGCACCGCGAGGCAGGCACTCTGGAGCTCCCAGACGATGAATGGCACCGGCAGCAGGACGCGCCGGCGTTGGCGGTACGTGAGCACCTCCGCGATCAGATCACGGTAGCGGTACTGCACCGGCCCGCCGAGCTCGTAAACCGCACCGTCGTCGGCGCTGCCCGCGGCGACCCGCAGCACCGCTTCGGCGACGTCACCGACAAACACGGGCTGCAGGCGGGTAGCGCCCGCGCCGAACAGCGGCACGACCGGCAGGTAACGGGTCAACTTGTCCAGGGTCGAAAGAAGCGCGTCGTCCGGCCCGAACAGAACGCTGGGGCGCAGGATGACCGCGTTGGGCGCAGCCGCAAGCACGCGCGCCTCGCCCTCGGCACGCGCGCGTACGTAACGCGACGGCGAATGCGCATCGGCCCCGATGCCGGAGATGTGAACCAGGCGCGCTCCGGCCCGCTGCGCGGCAGCCGCCACATTCGCGGCACCCGCAACGTGCACGGCGTCGAATGTCTCCCGTCCCCGCTCGAGATACAAACCGACGGCGTTGACGACGAGCACTGCGCCCTGCACAGCGACCTCAACCGAACCCGGATCGCGCACATCGCAACGCAGCGTTTCGACGTCGCCGTCGTGAACCGCCCCTTGCGGGCCGCGCGCCGCGGTCCGCACCCGGTAGCCCGCAGCCGCCAGGCGGCGCACGAGCGTGCGGCCGAGAAAGCCGCTGCCACCGAGGACCGTTGTCAGCGCCTCTGCCATCGCGCACCATTATGCGGCCAATTCCCCGACGATTTTCCGACAAATCGGGGAGTGTCCCCAATTTGTCGAGAATTCGTCGGGGGCGTCGAATCAGGCCGGGTGTCTGCCGATACTTACTCCACCACGCGTAGACTTTCGTAGGACACCATCACGTGCTCGCGATACGCCGGCCGCGCCTGCAGCCGCTCATACCAGGCCTCCACGTTGGGCAGCGACGGCCGGCTGATCTCCAGGTCGAAGTAGCGGTAGAGCGTCGAGCCGAGCGGGATATCGCCCATGCTCAGGCTGTCGCCGGTGAGAAAAGCGCGCCCCTCGAGCGCGCGCTCCAGCACGCCGTAGGTCTTTCCGAGGCGCTCCGCGGCGCTGTTGATGCCCGGCAGGTCGCGTTTCGCGGACGGGATCCGCACCAGGCCGAAGAACACGGTCGTCAGGTCCGGCAACACCGAAGTCTGCGCCCAGTCCATCCACATGTCGGCCTGCGCCCGGCGCGCCGGCTCCTCGCTCCACAGCGACCCGCTGCCGTACTTCGCCGCGAGGTAGCGCACGATCGCATGCGATTCCCACACCACCGCGGCCTCGTCTTCCAGGGTCGGAATCAGCCCGTTCGGATTCAGCGCACGGTACTCGTCGGTATCGACCCCGCCGAAGGCGCCACCCACGTCGATTCGCTCGTGCGGAAGGTCCAGCTCGGCGACCGTCCACATCACTTTCTGGACGTTGACGGAAGTCGCCCTGCCCCAGATTTTCAGCATGCTTGTTTCCCCAGGATATCGGGTCGGGCGTCCCCTCCCCATTGTGAGCTGTCGGACTCAGCGTTCTTGCATCAACTGCGGCCAGTGTTGGTCGCCGCGTGCGATGTTGCCCCCGATGTCTTTCTTCCAGCGCGCCCGCACGCTTTTCGAAAAATTGAGGTACAGCTTGTCATTATGCACCGTCCAGGCTTGCGGGTCAGTGGGCGCAATGTAATTGTTGGCGGCCGCGTAGGCGCAATGCCCACCGTACTGCGGCGCGTAGCGCCCGGAGTCCGCCACGAACCGATCGCGGTTCGCGCTCGAGGCGAATTGCCAGGTTGCGCCGCCCCATTGCTGAGTGATGCCAGGGCTGCCCTCGACCGCCCGCTGCTCGGTGAAGTAGGCGACCGGATCGTACCCGCGGATCGCGAGCCCGGCCTGCTCGAACACCTTGCCGGCCGTGGCGGCGGTGGCGCCGAGCACACTCAGCAGCAGACCCGCGCAGGCTGTGCACAAGCGTATCCGAGACTGAAGGTCACTGAATCCTGTCTGCATGGATTGATCCCCCGGTTCGATGATGGGCATGACCTGCCGGCCGATGCCCGACAATGCACCCCCGCTTTGGCAGTGCGCGTGCGCTTTAGTTCACGCCCGGACGACGCCTGCACACTCAACGCCGCTGCACACTGTGAACCCCGCGCGCCGGAGCACGGTTTCTCGTGCGCATTGCTTTCCGATACCGGTAGAATGCCGGTCGCTGAGCGCCGTGACAAACAAACGGCGCCACGTTGATCTCGAGGTGTCGCCTCACGCGGCGCCACCCTCCTCAAAGGACGGCTATGGATCTGGTCTCCATTGCGATACTGGTAGCGGGCTTCCTGCTGTACGCGCTCGTATCGGGGCGCCTGCAGGGCACAATCATCACCGCACCGCTGGTATTCATCGGGTTCGGCTACCTGGTCGGCGACGGCGGCTTCGCGCTGGCGCAAGTGGATCCCGGACACGGCGCGCTGCACATAATCGCGGAACTGACGCTGATTCTGGTGCTGTTCACCGACGCTGCGCGCATCGACCTCACCCGTCTGCGGCGTGATCACAATCTGCCCCTGCGCATGCTGCTGATCGGCTTGCCGCTCGTAATGATCGCCGGCATGCTCGCGGCGGTGGCGCTGTTCCCCGGGTTCAGCCTGTGGGAGGCGGCGCTGCTGGCGGCGCTGCTCGCGCCCACCGATGCGGCGCTGGGCCAATCGGTGGTTGCCGCGAAAGTGGTGCCGGTACGGATCCGCCAGGCGATCAACGTGGAAAGCGGTCTGAACGACGGCATCGCGCTGCCCGCCGTGCTGTTGTTTGCCGCGCTGGCCAGCGCCTCCCAGGCGCAATCGGACGCGGCCGGCTGGATCGAGTTCGCGCTGCTGCAGATCACGCTCGGTCCCCTGGCCGGGGCCATCGTCGGCGCGCTGGGCGGGCGCGTGGTGGACCGGGCCGCCGAAAAGCAGTGGTCCACGACCGCGTTTCAGGGTATCGCCATTCTGTCGGTCGCGCTGCTCAGCTTCGCGCTCGCGGAACTCGTCGGCGGCAACGGCTTCATCGCCGCGTTCGTCAGCGGCATGGTGTTCGGTAACACGCTGCGCAACCCGTGCACTTACCTGTTCGAGTTCATGGAGACCGAAGGCCAGCTGCTCATGCTGATCACGTTCCTGGTGTTCGGCGCGGCACTGCTGCCGGAAAGCCTCGAGCACCTCGACGGCCGCGTGTTGCTGTATGCCGTCCTGAGTCTCACCGTCGTCCGTATGCTGCCCATTGTGATCTCTCTCTGGGGCACGGGTCTGAAGCTGCCCACGCAGTTGTTTCTCGGCTGGTTCGGACCGCGCGGCATCGCCTCGATATTGTTCGTGCTGCTGATACTCGAAGAAGCGGACGTCGCACACGCCGAGCAGCTGTTTGCCGTGACCATCGTCACGGTCGCGCTGAGCGCGCTGCTGCACGGCGTTACGGCGGCGCCGCTGGCAAAGCGCTACGGCCGCACAGCGGCCACCATGGGTGAATGCGAAGAAAACCGGAAAGTCGCTGCAATGCCCTTGCGCGAGGGCATGGTGGCGGCCGATGTCGGAGCAACTGGGAACGTGAAATGAAGAAAATCGCAATCAAAGCCTGGGACGAGCTCGAGGACCGGGCACCCGCGTACGCGCTGGTGGCCGACGTGGATCTGGTCATCGTACGTTACGACAATCAGGTGAGTGTTCTTTACGGGCGCTGCGCGCACCGCGGCGCGCTGATGGCCGACGGGCATGTCTCCGGCGTCAACCTGATCTGCGGCGTGCATAGCTGGGACTACCGGCTCGATACCGGCGTCAGCGAGTACAACAACAGCGAAACCCTGGCGAAGTTCGACAGCTGGGTCGAAGGCGACCAGGTCTGGGTGGACGAAGAGCAGATCGCGGCGTGGGCCGAAGCCCATCCACAGCCCTATCGGCGCGACGCCTACCAGGGTTTGTACCAGGACCCGACCGGCACCGACGACGAACCGCACGTCAAGTTCATTCGCAAGCTGGCCAGTGAAGGCCTGACCAAGACGGGCCGTCACGGCCCGGCCGCCGCGATGGGGGTACCGCGCGACAGCCTGCCCAGATGGGACGGCCTGCAGTTCGTGGTGGGCCAACTGCACAAGCTGCCGCGGCTCGACGACGAGCCGGTCGGCACCGAGCTCGTGATCGGTCCCGGCGCGCAGAAACCGCTGCGCCTTGAAATACCGCTGTTCGTCTCGGACATGAGCTTCGGGTCGCTGTCGGAAGAGGCCAAGGTTGCGCTGTCGCAGGGGGCGGAGCTCGCCGGGACCGGCATCTGCTCCGGGGAAGGCGGCATGCTGCCGGAGGAGCAGGCGGCCAACTCGCGCTACTTCTACGAGCTGGCCTCGGCGCGTTTCGGTTTTTCGTGGGACAAGGTCAAACGCACCCAGGCGTTCCATTTCAAGGGCGGTCAGGGTGCGAAGACAGGCACCGGCGGGCACCTGCCGGGCGCCAAGGTCAAGGGCAAGATCGCCGAGGTGCGTGACCTGCCCGAAGGCGAGCCGGCCGTTTCCCCGGCGCGCTTTCCCGATTGGACCGAGCTCGCCCGCTATCGCGAGTTCGCCGAGCAGGTGCGCGATCAGACCGGTGGCGTCCCGGTCGGCTTCAAGCTCTCAGCACAGCACATCGAGAAAGACATCGATGCGGCGCTGGAAGTGGGCGTGGATTACATCATCCTCGATGGGCGTGGCGGCGGTACCGGAGCCGCCCCGCTGATCTTTCGCGACAACATCTCGGTGCCGACGATTCCGGCCCTGGCAAGGGCGCGGCGCCACCTGGACGGTTGCGACGCGAAAGGGGTGACGTTGATCATCACGGGCGGGCTGCGCCATCCGGCGGACTTCGCGAAGGCGCTGGCACTGGGCGCCGACGGCGTCGCGGTTGCCAACGCCGCGATCCAGGCGATCGGGTGCCTGGGCATGCGTGCCTGCCATACCAACAACTGCCCGGTTGGCATTGCCACCCAGAAGCCGCACCTGCGCGCGCGTCTCCCGGTCGACGACGCCTCGCAGCGGCTCGCCCGTTTTCTACGATCCGCAGTCGACCTGATGGTCGTGCTGGCGCGGGCGGCGGGCCATGCCCACCTGAACGAGTTCAACCACGACGACCTCACAACGTTCGACATGGACATGGCGCGATTGAGCGGGGTGAACTATGGCGGCGTGGCAATGCGCGGTTGAGGGGGTGCGGCGCCATCCTGCAATGCGGCGCGGGCTCGAGTCCGCCGCAACCGGTGGGAGCCTCGCTGGAGCGTTTGGTAAAGCAATTCAACGGGACGTGATCGGATGGCTACGATCACGTCCCGTGTGGCAGTTGGGGGTGCGCGCCCATCATGCGACGAGCTTGTACGGAACCGCAAACTGCGTCTTCGCAGCAGCCTCGGCAGCCGCGCGGATCCCGCTGCGGTACAAGCCTATGTCGCGCAGAGTGCGGTCGTCGAGCGCCGCAAGCTCAGCGACGGTGCGGCGCACCGCGAGTTGGAAGCGAACGCCCTCGAGCGCCCTGGAGAACCACGAGCGTCGCGAGTATTCCCTGGCTTCTGCGGCGCCGACTCGGAACACGATTGGCTCGACCAGCTCGAAAAACGGCACCCCGCTCCACCGGCTGACGTGATAGGGATGGCAGTCCCGGTTTGAAACGTTCATACGTGTATCTCCTCTAAGTTGAATCCCGTTCCGCGCGTCTTGCACGGCACGCTGACAACTTTACCGGGGATATGTATCAA
>JAHELT010000288.1 GCA_024644045.1 Chromatiales bacterium
CGTGTCGCCGTCCAGCGCCAGGGCTGCGCCGAAGTTGTCGCTGGCGCTGGTATTCGAGGCTTTCACGTAGGTCTGCTGGGACCATTGTCCGCCCGCGTCGCGTACGAACACGTATACCGCGCCCGATTGCGGCGCCATGTTGTCCGCGGCATCGCCGTCGATACCGGTTGCGGCGCTGTCTTCTTCCAGTGCGCTCACGGCCAGCGTGTCACCGGACACGCTGACCCGGTAACCGAACAGGTCGGTGGTGTCGGTGTTGGACGCTTTGACGTAAGCCTGCTGTGACCAGGTTCCGGAAGCGTCGCGCGTGAACACGTAGGCAGCGCCCGACGCGGGCGCCAGACTGCCGTTCTGATTCCCGTCGATGCCCGTGGCGTCGCTGTCCTCGGAAACCGCGCCCACCGCCAGCGTATCGCCGGACACGGCGACGCTCACACCGAACTGATCGAACGCGCCGGTGTTGGACGCTTTTATGTAAGCCTGCTGTGACCAGGTGCCGGCGCCGTCGCGGGTAAACACATACACGGCGCCCGAGTCGGTCGCCGAGTTGTTCAGCTGGTTGCCGCCGATGCCGGTCACGGCACTGTCTTCGTTGTGCGCTGCAACCGCCAGGGTGTCGCCCGACAGCGCCACGCTGTTGCCGAACTCGTCCAGCGTGCCGCTGTTCGATGCCTTGAGATAGGCCTGCTGCGTCCAGACGCCGCCGTTGCGCACGAAGACGTAGACCGCGCCGGCGTCGGCCGCCGAATCGTCGCCCGGGACACCGTTGCCGCTGGCTTCGAACGGCGCGCCGACCGCGAGCGTGTCGCCGGACAGCGCCACGCTGTAGCCGAACTGATCGCCGGCGCCGGTGTTGGACGCCTTGACGAAGGCCTGCTGAGCAAAGCTGCTGGCGCTTTGACGGGTGACGGATACGCTGTAGGTCAGCGTCGTCACGTTGTCTTCGGCCGTGACCAGGATCTCGATAACGTTGGCGCCTTCGCCCAGCGGCACCGATGCACTGGGCAGACCGGAGGCGGTGGCTACGCCGTTCACGCTCAGGTTTGCGGCGGCATCCTCGCTGGTCGCGGTCACCGTCACGCTCGCCGTGGCGAAGTCCACCTCGCTCGAGTATCCCGTGACTGCCGGATCGAACGCCGGCGTCAAGGTTCCCGCACTGAGCGTCAACGCCATCAGACGGGCATTGGCGGACGGCGGTGGCCCCGGCGTCGCCTGCGCCTGGTTGCTGACGCCGCTCTCGCCGTCGACGTTCAGCGCGGTCACGACGAAGAAGTACTGTTTGCCGTTGTCGAGATTCGCAACCGTGGTCGGGGTGATCACCGAGAGCAGCCGGGCGCCGTCGTCCAGGGTTGCGTAGGTGTCGGGGCCGACGCCGCTCTGTGCGGCGAGATACAGGTTGTAAGCGGTTGCTTCGGCGACGTCGTCCCAGTCGAGTCCCACCTCGCCGTCGCCCGGGGCGGCGTTCAGGTTCTCCGGCGGCGGCGGGGGTTGCCGCGTGTGCTGCGGCTTCACCTGCGCTTCGTTGCTGGCCGCGCTTTCGCGCGATGCGTCCGCGGCCGTTACAACGAAGTAATACGTGGTGCCGTTGATCAAGCCGTCGACGGTCACGCCGGTACCGGTCACGCTCATGCGGGTACCGCCAGCCAAAGCCGCGTAGTTGCCGGGTTCGACCCCGTTTTCGGTCGCACGGTAGACGGTATACAGGGTCGCACCGGCAACAGATGCCCACGACAGGGTCGCCGCCGAATCGGCTGCCGAGGCCCTCAGGTTGGACGGCGCGTCGAGCGGATCGGGCGCGCCTCCGCTGTTGCCGCTCGGCCCGCTGGCGGTACCGCCGCCCCCGCACGCGGCCACGGCTGCGCACAGCAGCAGCGACCACGTCAACTTGCATGAAAGTTTCACGCCAGCGGCTGCGCTGCGCAGCGCAGCGCGTTTTGACGGGGCTTGTACGCGGTCGATGCCATAGGTTTCCGGGGTCGTGCCGCGTGCGCCGGGCGCGGCGCGGCATAGCACGAGTATCCGTGTGTTGGTGCTCAACGCCAAAGAACGTGCGGCAGACCCATTGTTGTGCTTTTAAAACGTTGCCGCGGGGCGGGACGGGGTCGTGCCCGTCACCATCGATTCCTTCTCGTTGCCCCGGCGCCCGGCGACTGCGGGCGACTCCGGGAGGGAATGTCCAGGCCGCATCTTACTTTCTGTTCCAACGCCTGCCAACTGGTGGTCACCGCGCGGCCGATACCCGCCGGTGAGTATCGCCGTCCGCGCAAACAGCTTATATTCCGCTCATGAGCCAGCAGACGCCGCTATCGCAGAAGTCCGTTTCCGGCGATCCGCAAGAGGCGTTGCTTGCGGTCATCGCCCAGGTCGCGGGCGAGCTGCGCCCTGAGCAGAACGTGCACCGCAGGCTCACCCTCGACAGTGCGTTGGACCGCGATCTAGGTTTTGACAGTCTGGGCCGCGTCGAGCTCATCGCCCGTGTGGAGCGCCACTTCAACGTTGCGCTGCCGGAGCATACGTTGACGGCGGCGGAAACACCGCGTGATTTACTGCGCGCGCTGCGCGTTGCGGAGGGAGCCGTGGCACTGTCCGTGGACACGGTCGACACGCACGCGGCGTTTGCCGAGGGCGCGCCAATCGGTGCAAACACGCTGCTGGAGGTGCTGCGATGGCATGTGGATACACATCCCGAGCGCGCGCACATTCAAAGCTATGACGATCACGAGCAGGGCGAGATCGTTACGTACCGCGCGCTGTGGGAGTCGGCTGCCGAGGTCGCCGGCGGATTGCAGCGACGCGGCGTCAAACCGGGCGAGACGGTAACGCTGATGCTGCCGACCGGCAGCGACTACTTCTTCAGTTTTTTCGGCATTCTGCTGGCGGGTGCTGTCCCGGTACCGATCTATCCGCCCGTGCGCCGTACCCAGATCGAGGATCATCTGCGCCGGCAGAGCACGATTCTGCAGAACTGTCAGGCAACCACGCTGATTACTGTGCCCGAAGCGAAGCTTGTCGCACAGCTGCTGACCGCGCAGGTGGAAAGCCTCAAGCACGTGGTCACGGCTGAAGAGCTGCGCGGTCACGGCAGTTGCGAAGTGGCCGCGGTGCGGGCGGACGACATCGGTTTCATCCAGTACACGTCGGGCAGCACGGGGGATCCCAAGGGCGTGGTGTTGACCCACGCCAACCTGCTGGCCAACATCCGGGCCGACGGCGAGGGTTTACAGGCCGAGTCGAACGACGTTTTTATCAGCTGGTTGCCGCTGTACCACGACATGGGGCTGATCGGCGCCTGGCTGGGCAGCCTGTACCATTCCGTGCGACTGGTCATCATGTCACCGCTCGCGTTTCTCAGCCGCCCGCAGCGCTGGCTCTGGGCAATTCACCGCTACGGCGGCACGCTGTCGGCGGCACCGAACTTCGCCTACGAGTTGTGCTTGCGGCGCATCGCCGAGGAAGACCTGCAGGGACTTGATCTGAGTTCGTGGCGTACGGCGGTGAACGGTGCCGAAACGATCAGCCACCGCACGCTGGAGGAGTTCTGCGAGCGCTTCGCGCGGTATGGTTTCCGACGCGAGGCCATGTTTCCGGTCTACGGTCTGGCGGAATGCGCGGTCGGCCTGACGTTTCCACCGCTGCACCGTGGTCCTTTGATCGATGCAGTGCAGCGCGACGCCTTGATGGGCAGGGGGCAGGCGCTACCTGCCGAAGCCGGGGACGAAAAAGCCCTGCGACTCGTCGCTTGCGGCCGGGCGTTGCCGGGCCACGAGATTCGCGTGGTAGACGCAGCCGGCCGCGAATTGCCCGAGCGCCACGAAGGCCACCTGCAGTTCCGCGGACCCTCGGCGACCAGCGGCTACTACCGCAATCCAGAGAACACGCGGCGTCTGTTTGACGGAGATTGGCTGAAGACCGGCGATCTGGCATATATCGCCGGCGGCGACTTATACCTTACCGGGCGCAGCAAAGAGCTCATCATCCGTGCGGGCCGCAACATCTATCCGGCGGAGCTCGAGGAAACAGTCGGCGAGCTCCCCGGGGTGCGTACCGGGAGGGTTGCGGTGTTCGGCAGCGCCGATCCGGAAACCGGCACCGAACGCCTGATCGTGCTTGCGGAGACGCGCATCACAGACGCCGATAAGCTCGATGCGTTGCGCGCCGAAATCAACGATGTGGCCACACGGCTCATCGATGCGCCGCCCGACGACATTGTGCTGGCGCCGCCGAACACTGTGCTGAAGACATCGAGCGGCAAAATCCGCCGCCTGGCAAGCCGCGAGCTCTACGAAAGCAATCGCATCGGCAAGCCGGTGCGGGCGGTATGGTGGCAGATCGCGCGTTTATTGATTGCCGGCGCCGTTCCGAGAATCCGTGCCTGGCGACGGCGCCTTGGCGCCTATGCATACGGGTCGTACGCGTGGTGCATCACTGTCATGTGTACGCCGTTTGCGTGGGTGGGCGCCGTGGTGCCGCCGCGTTCCGCATGGCGATGGTCCGCCGTGCGTGCAATGTTGCGAGTGTTGAGGTGGTGCACGCGAACGCCGCTGCGAGTGCTTGGCACGGAAAACCTTGCCGGCCACCCGGGCGCCTGCGTCGTTGTCGCGAATCATCAGAGTTATCTGGATGCGTTTATTCTGATTCTCGCATTGCGCCGCGAGCTGACATTCCTGGCGAAGGTGGAACTGTCGCGATTTGGTGTCATAGCATTGGCCTTGCAGCGTCTGGGTACGCAGTTCGTGCAGCGCTACGATACTCAACAAGGCATTGAAGATACTCGGCGCGCGACGCAGGCGTTACAGCAGGGGCGCACATTGACGGTTTTTGCCGAGGGAACCTTCAAGCGCATGCCCGGACTACTGCCGTTTCACATGGGTGCATTCGTCACGGCCGTAGAAGCCAATGTACCCATCTTGCCGGTTGCAATCCGCGGCTCACGTATGATCTTGCACGACTCCTGGTTGCCACAGCATGCTCCGTTGACGGTCGTTATCGGTCCGGCAGTTGCGCCGGGAGCCGGTGGCGATCGCTGGGCGGCGGCATTGGAGCTGCGCGATGCAGTCCGCGCGCAGATTCTACGCCACTGCGGTGAGCCGGATTTGGAGTACGAGTCGAACCGCCCCGAGCCCTAGCCCGAATACTGCACGAACAGCGGAAAATGGGGACATTCTGCCTTTTAGGAAGTCCAGAGGTCGCATAGCGGGTACCAGGCAGGAAAAGCAGAATGTCCCGATTCTATTTCAGGGGTTGAACTTTCCCACGGCGCGCGGGCCTAAGCTCGCATTCCGCGCCGGTACCGCTGGGATCATTGCCGGCTATCCGCCAACCCGGGTGTATGGAGGGATGCTATGCATTGGCCCGTCCGGATGCTGGCACTGTGCGTTGTCCTGACGTTTGCACAGACTGCAGTTCCACAGACCGCGAACCCTGCATCAGCGCAGACACCCCGCGAGCATGCGCAGCGGTTGTTTTCGCCGGTGGGGGAGTACCGCCGCGCGTCGCTCAGCTGGATGCGCGAGCGCAAGCAGCTCGATGTGGTTCCCGCGCTGATCTATGCATTGCGCTACCTGAACGTCGACCTTGAAGCTGTCGCGACGACGCTGGAAACGCTGACCGGCGCCGAGCACGGCGCAGACTGGTTTGCGTGGATGCTCTGGCAGCAGGCCAACCCGCACCCGCCGTTCGACGGGCTCGACGCGTTTCAGGCGAACCTGTTCGCACGGATCGACCCTGACTTCCGCGTGTTTCTGCACAGCGGTGTCGCACACGAGATTCGCCTGGAGGAAATCGCCTGGGGCGGCGTAGTCAAAGACGGCATTCCCGCGTTGACCAATCCGGCCTTCCTGACTGCCCGGGAGGCGACCTATCTGAGCCCCGACGAGCTGGTGTTCGGGGTCGCGATCAACGGCGACGTACGTGCTTATCCCTACCGCATCATGGACTGGCACGAAATGTTCAACGATGTGGTCGGCGGTGTGCCCGTCTCACTCGCTTACTGCACCTTGTGTGGTTCCGGCATCTTGTACGACACCCGCGTCGAGGGGCGCGATACGCCCTTCGTGTTCGGTTCTTCGGGATTCCTGTACCGGTCGAACAAGCTGATGTACGACCAGCAGACGCACTCGTTGTGGAACCAGTTCACCGGGCGCCCGGTGGTCGGTGCCTTGACCGGCTCCGGCATCCGGCTGGAGGTCCTGCCGGTGGTAACGACTTCGTGGGCGGACTGGAAGGCGCGTTACCCGCGAACCCGGGTGCTGTCGCTGGATACGGGGTTCAGCCGCGACTATTCGCCCGGCAGGCCTTACGGCGAGTACTTCGCGAGCGACGCGCTCATGTTTCCGGCCCTTACGGCTGACCGGCGGCTGCAGCCTAAGGACCAGGTTTTCGGACTGCGTCTGACCGGTGTGCAGAAAGCCTGGCCGCTCGACGTATTCCGCGGCGGGCGTGTGATCAACGATCGTGTCGGTGTGATCGATATCGTGCTGATCGGCGATGCCGCCACGCGCAGCGTGCGCGCCTACCGGAGCGCGGGCAGGCGCTTCACGCGGCGTGCCGGATCGCTGCGAAAACTGGATGCCGATGGCCAGGTGTGGGCGGTCGGCGAGACGCAGCTTTCGGGACCCGACGGACAGACGCTGCCGCGGCTGCCGGGCCACCTGGCTTACTGGTTCGCCTGGAGTGGCTACCTGCAGGGCGCTGAGCTGTACGCTGACTGAGCGGGTATCAGCCTTAAGTCGCCCAGTGCGGTCATGAACGCGCCAGCGCTGCGAGGATCATCAGGGCAGCAACCGTAGACTCACCGAGCAGGGCACCCGGCACGGCCTTGCCGTCACGCAGGATTGCAGCTGTCAAGACTGCGCGGCAAGGCGAAACGGAATCAGAGCTCCAGACGCGTGAACGCGCGTTGCGGGTCGTTGCCCTGAGCGACGTGGATGACCCTGCCGGGAAGGTCCATGATCAGCGTGGCGACGGTGCCGGCCTGCATTCCGCTGAAGTCGTCGCGGTTCCGGTAGCGGCTGTTGATCGAGCGCTCGCCGTCGGCGGTGTCCAGCAAAATGCGGCGCATGTCCTCGACGCTCTGTTCGTCGGCCGCCGCGCCGAGCGCCTCGGCTCTGCTCAACCGGTCTCGGGTCGTGGACTCCGGATCGGGGTCCGCAACACCCGCCGTGAGGTAGTGGTTGGTATGCGCGAGCACGCCGTTGCGCGGCGAAAGCGTGTGTACTGCCTCGGTGGTGAGCTCCATGCCGGCACATTCGCCGTGGGCATCCGCCAGCAGGATGTGCGAGGCTTTGTCATTGCCGGAGCGCAGGACTTCCTGCTTCGCCTGCTCGATGCTCGTCGAATCGAGCACGGCGCGCAGCACCACGTGCACCGGTACGCCTGTGTTACCGTGCGGCTGGTGCAGAATGTTCAGGCACACACCGAGGCCGCACGAGTTGATACCGATCTTTGCCAGCATGCCCGGCTCGGTCAGGGTCACGATCCAGTGACCATCGGGCCGCACCAGGGTCGCCAGGACCATCAGCGGTTCGAGCGCCGAGAGCCAGTCCCAGTTCTGCCCGAGGATGCCGCTGCGCGCGAAGTAAAGCGCGGTGCACTCGGGCGCGGCGCCGTTGAGGATTTCGGTGCGTGCGTTGAGCGCATAGATCTGCCAGGGCGCGAGCGAAGCACCTTCGGCGATCGCCTCGATCTCGGTGGCGTTGTCCGGGTT
Organism: Chromatiales bacterium; assembly: GCA_024644045.1. GTDB lineage: Bacteria > Pseudomonadota > Gammaproteobacteria > JAHELT01 > JAHELT01 > JAHELT01. Next base: position 7,706 of record JAHELT010000288.1, read on the forward strand.
GTACTCGCGAATCACGCGGCTGTAGTGTTCCGCGAGCGCCACGATGTCCGCCTGCGGCCGGTCGAACAGGCGCAGGTACAACTCCACCGTTGCCTGAATCTGCGCGGCAAGCGTCTGGCCGTGCTCGAGCCCGCGCGCGGCCGCGTCACCAGACAGGGTAAGCTGAGGAAACATGCAGTATCCGGTTCGAAAGTACTGCACCAGCATGTATATTGATTCGTGCAGGATTGCAACCCCGTGGACCCCGATGAGTTCAGAATCCACCCCCGACGCGGACGGCTTTCGCCAGCTCTGGCCGGTGCTGTTCATGCAGCGTACCCTGCCCGGGCACGCGCGGGCGAACGAGGTGCTCGAGCAGACCATATTGCAGCAGGAGTCGGCACACCGGGACTTGACCACGGACTATACGCGACGAAACTTCTTCGCCGTCGAGGACGCGGCCGTTGCCTGGCTCATGCAATGCATCCACAGATCGGCGACCGACTACTGCGGACGCGCGGGTATCGACTATCCGATCGACTGGTCGCTGCAGGGCTGGGCCAACGTCAACCGGCGCGGCGACTACCACGATCCGCACAACCACCCGCACGCCTACCTGAGCGGAACCTACTACGTTCGCGTGCCGCAGCACACGCCGCTCGCTCACAATCGCGCCGACGTACGCCCGGGACGCATCACGTTTTACGATCCGCGCGGGAGCGTGAACATGACTGCGATCAGGAACGATCCGCAGATCGAACCCGAATTCACGGTGACGCCGCAGCCTGGCATGATTCTGATCTGGCCGGCGTTTCTGATGCACTATGTGCATCCCAATCTGTCAGAGGCCCTGCGCATCAGCATCAGTTTCAATCTCATCGTCAAGTCGCCGGGCGACTACCTGCCGGACCAGGCGTTGTGACCCGGGGGTTCACGGGGCGTTGATCAACCTGTTCCTGGAAGGACACATCGTCCTGTTCCTCATCATCCTGCTTGCGCTGGTCATTTCCCTTTCCTGTCACGAGTACGGGCATGCGATCGTCGCCAAGTGGAACGGCGATGACACGGCGGAGCGGGCCGGACGCCTGACGCTGAACCCGCTGGCGCACATCGATCCGATGGGGCTCGCGATGGTGGTGTTCGTGGGGTTCGGTTATGCCAAGCCGGTGCCCACCGACGCGCGCAATTTCACCAACGTCTGGGCGGATCTGCTGGTGGCCGCCGCCGGGCCGGGCATGAATCTGTTGCTCGCGGTCCTTACCATCAATGTCTATCTCCTCGGCCGCACCCTGCAGATCGATCTGTTCTTCAGCGACGGCGCGCAGACGTTTTTCGTGATCCTGGCGCAGGTCAATCTGCTCCTGATGCTGTTCAATCTGCTGCCGATCGGTGCGCTGGACGGGCACTACATCCTGCCTTACTTCCTGCCCCGCGGTCTCGCGCAGCAATACCGATACTACAACGCCCGCTACGGCAACTTCCTGCTGCTGGGGCTGATCGTGCTGAGCATCATGGGGTTACCGATCGTCACGCAGCTGTTTTCGCTCGCACAGGCGATACTGCCGCTGATCATCGTGCCGGGGCTCGCGCCGGGCTAGGGACAGGACATTAAAAGGTAAAGCGGAAGGTCGCCGTGTTTCTTCAGTCAGTGACAGAAGAACAGGGGCAGCACCGGCAGGACGGCACGCGTGAAAGGCTGTGAGGCGAGCGCATCTTTACTTTCGCCGACCGGCACGCCGATGGCCACGACCAGCGTTTGCGGATAGATGCTCTCGCCGACGTAATCGATCCCGGGCTGGGTGGCGAAGTAGCGTTGTGCGCTGTCGCGCTGTGCTGCCTCGCGCAGCACCACCAGGTATTCCGATTGTTTCGCTGCACCCGGCAGCGCCGGGTCGACAGTGGCCAGTCTCGCCTGCCCGATGAACAGCAGCAGTTGCTTGGTCTGCGGCCACCAGAGCGGATGCACGCCCACCAGTATGCCAACCAGTGCCGCGGTCACCGGCAGCCAGGCAAAACGCCACACACCGCGGCGTGCAGGGCCTTCGTGCGAAGCCGGCAGCCGTTGCTCAGGCATAGGCTTCGGCGGGTTCGCCGCGACGCAGCCGCTGCGACCAGTCTTCGTACACCGAGAGCATCGCCGGCAGCACCAGCAGAATGAGCACCGTGCCGAAGGCCAGCCCGAAGGCGATGGAGGTCACCATCGGAATCAGGAACTGGGCCTGGCGGGACGTCTCGAACAGCAGCGGTGTCAATCCCGCGATGGTGGTCAGCGAGGTCAGGAGCACCGCGCGCAGGCGCTGGCAGGCAGCTTCCACCAGCGCCTCGGCGGCGGCGACGCCGGTAGCGCGCAGCCGTTTGTAGAAGGTCACCAGGATAATGCTGTCGTTGACCACGATCCCGGACAGCCCGAAGAAGCCGAACAGCGAGAGGATCGTCAGGTTCATGCCCATGGCCCAGTGTCCGAGGATCGCGCCGATCAGGCCCAGCGGGATGGCCGTCATCACGATCAGCGGCCACCCGTAGGAGGCAAACACCCAGGCCAGCACCAGGTAGATGAAGACCAGCCCGAGCAGCATGCCGGTGCGCAGATCGCTGAGCGTATCGCGCTGGCGGCGGGAGCGGCCCTCGAACGAAAAATCGACGTTGTGGGTACGCGCCAGCTGCGCCAGGGTGCCCTCGCGCAGCCCCGCCTCGATCGCATCGACGCTGGCGGCGCGCGGGTCGACGTTTGCGGAGACGTTGGCCGCCAGACGCCCGTCCGCATGGCGCAGGTTCTCGAAGCCCTGCTTGTACGACCAGCGCGCGACGCTCGCCAGCGGCACGAAACCGCCCTGGGGCAGGCGGATCGGCAGTTCGTCGAGACTGCGCAGGCGTTCCTGCTGGCCCGGCGGCAGCTCGATGCGCACTTCCACCTCGTCGGCCCCGTCCTGAAACTGTTGCACGACGGCGCCGTCATAGGCCGTTCGCAGCTGCCTGCCGAGCGAGGATATCGACAGCCCCAGGGCGGCGCCGCCGGGCGTAAGCTCATAAATCAGCTGCTCGCGTCCGTAGGGCAGATCGTCGTCCACCGCGCTGGTGCCGGGCACCGCTTTGATAGCCTGCGCGAGCTGCAGGACCGCCGCTTTGACCTGATGCGGATCGGTTCCGGTGAGGCGCACGTCGAGGTCGCGGCTGGATGGGCCGGTGCGCCGCGCGGCCACGGTCAGGTTCTCCACGCCGGCCGGTTGTCGCAGGCGCTCACGCCATGCGCGCACGAACTGAGCATTGGTCGTGGTGCGCTCATCGGGCGCGCTCAGCTCGACGTAGATCGAGCCGACCCGCGGACTGGTGATGCTGCGCCCGCGGCCGCTGCTGGCGCCGTGCACCGTGTGGGCCGTCTGCACGATATCCTCGTCGAACGCTGCGACGGTAGCTTCGAGTGCCTGCTCCATTTCCACGAGGAACGCATCGACTGTGGTTCGCGGCGTGCCTGCGACGAAGCGCACGTTGGCGAATACCGTCGTCGAATCCGGCGAGGGAAAGAACACCCAGTTCAGGCGACCGCCGACCACGAGGCCGATGGAGAGAATCAGGCAGCCGAACGCAAAGGCGATGACCGTCCAGCGGAATTCCAGGGCCGCGGTGACCAGCGGTCTGAACAGCCGGTCGCGAAACCCGGCGAAGGCGTTATCCAGCCAGCGACGCAGCCGCCGGCGCCGGCTGCGGTGCGCATCGTGGAACGCGTGGCGCAGGTGACCGGGCAGAATCAGAAATGATTCGATCAGAGAGGCTGCGATCACGCTCACGATCACCAGCGGAATCGCGCTGAGGATGTTACCGATGCGCCCGCCGACGAGCATCAGCGGCAGAAACGCTGCGATGGTCGTCAGCGAGCTGGCCGCAACCGGCGCGAGCATACGGCGTGCCCCGCCCTCGGCCGCCGCGAGGGCGTCCTCGCCCTGATCGAAATGGGTTTGCGCATCCTCGCCGACCACGATGGCGTCGTCGACGATGATGCCGAGCGCCATGATCAGTGCGAACAGGCTGATCATGTTGATGCTGCCGCCGCTCACGTAGAGCACCGCGAGGGTGGCCATGAACGACACCGGGATGCCGACCGCCACCCAGAACGCAACCCGCCCGGACAGAAACAGGAACAGGATGACGAGCACCAGCGCCAGCCCGCCGAAGCCGTTCTTGAGCAGCACGCCGATGCGTTGCTTGATCAGGTCGAAGCGCTCATCGAAGACCTGCAGCTGCACGCTCGGCGGCAGTGTCGGTTGCGTTTCTTCGAGCCAGCCGCGCAGCAGTGCGGCAGCCTTCAGGGAGTCGCCCGATTCCGCCCGTCGCAACACCATCACCAGCGCGCGCTTCCCGTCGACCGTCAGATAGGCCTGGCGCTCACGCGGCACCCGCTCAATGCTGGCGATATCGCCCAGGTCGATACGTGTGCCGCTGTCGCGCACGACCGGCAGGCTTTCGAAGCTCGTCGGGTCGCGGCGCTGGTTGAGGCTGCGCAGCTCACGGGTGCCGTCGCGCTCGCCCGCAAGGCCCGCGGGCAGGTCCTGGCTGAGCGCATTGATGCGCGCGCCGATCTCGTTCAGATCCAGCCCGAGGCGCTGCAGAGTGGCGGCGTCGATCGAGATGCGCAGCATTTCCTCGGGCAGGCCGACGATGTCCACCTTGTCGATGCCCGCATCCAGCAACTCACGCTCGAAGCGCCGCACCAGATTACGCAGCTCGCTGAAATCCTGCGGTCCGCTGACCAGCACGCGCGCCACCGACTCATAGCGGGTCGCGCGAACGATGCTCGGCTCTTCGGCCTCGTCTGGCAGGTTGGTGAAGTTGTCCACCTCACGCTTGATCTGATCCAGTGCCAGTACCATATCGGTGTGCTCTTCGAGCTCGAGCGAGATATTGGACACGCCGGGTGCCGAGGTCGAAGTCATTTCGCGCAGCCCGTCGACGTTGCGCAGCCGCTGCTCCAGCGGGGTGGTAATTGCGCTCTCGATGTCCTCGGCGCTGGCGCCGCTCCACACGGTACGCACGGAGACGAAGTCGAGCTCGAAGTTCGGGAAAAACTGGACGTTGAGCAGCTTCAGCGCGATCGCGCCGGCCAGCAGCATGATCACCATGAGCAGGTTGCACGCCACCGCGTGGCGCGCGAACATGCCGAGCAGATCGTTCTTGTGGACTTCGCTCACGACGCCGGCAATTCGGCCAGTTGCACTTTGAGCCCGTCTAAGGCATTCGGCAGGTGCGTGACGATGATCTGCGAGCCGCGCTCGATCGCATCGTTGCGGATGAGCAGCGCCTCGCTCCCGTCTGCGCTCGTCAAGTGGCCCACGGCCTCCACGGTAACACCGTGCATGCGACCGTCGCGCAGCAGAAACACGCGGTTATTACCGTACACGGTCTGCAAAGGAACCGCGATCACACGCTCCTGCGCGGGGCGTGACAGCACCAGCTCGACCAGGTTCCCCGGAAGCAGCGGATGGGTGGGCGCATCGATACCGAAGAACGCGTCGATGCCGCTGGGGTCGGCGCGTCCGGCGAGCCGCCGCAGCACCAGCGGCAGCCTGGCTGCCTGTGAGGTGGCCACGGCGCGTAGTGTTTCACCGCGCGACAGGGCGGCCTGGATCTCGTTCTGGTAGCGGCCCGGCAAACGTGCGCGCACTTCAAGATCGTCGCGCGGGTACAGCGACAGCAACACCTGCGCGGCCTGCACACGGTTGCCGGCGGCGACGTTAACCTCGCTGATCACGCCGTCGAATGCGGCGACCACGCGGCTGCGCTGCAGCGCAAGCTCAGCCTGGGCCAGGCGGGCGCGGTTGCGCGCCAGGCGCGCGGCAAGCTGGTTGAGCTTCGCGGTATAGCTGTCCACCGCAAGCTGCCGCGTGGTGAGCGCGAGCTGCTGCTTGCCCAGCGCCTGCTGTGCTTGTTCGAGCGTCGAATCGGAACCGAGATTCTGCTGCTGCAGCTTGGTGGCGCGCTCCACCGCATTGCGCGCCAGTTCCAGCATACGCCGTTCCTCGGCCAGGGCCCGGCGATCGGATTCGCTGCGCAGCTCCATCTCAGCGGTCTGCGCTTCCAGGTCCAGCACGTCGGCGCGCGCCTGCAGCACGGCGGGTTCGAAATCGCGCGGATCGATCAGCAGCAGCAACTCGTCTTTGCGGACCTGCTGTCCTTCGCGAACGTGCACCTCGCTGACGATGCCCGCGCCCGGTGCGGCCGATTGCAGCAGGGTGGGCGCTTCGACCTCACCGTACAGCGTCAGGCTGGGGGCGAGCCGCGCCGGCTGCGCCTCCATGGTCTCCACCACCCAGCTGCGCTCCGAAGGGCGCGGCTGCGGCTGGCTGGGCTTGCTGGAGCGCAGGTAGCCGAAGCCGATCACCGCGACGGCAAGCAGCAGCAGGGGGAGCATGACCTTGGTAGCGGCCCGTGGGAGCATTGTGATTCTCTGGTGGCTGGCCTGCTATTGTAGTCCGCGCGGCCAAACCGCACGAACCGGCCAACATGACCTGATGTTAACGATCGTGAGCGCGCTCGGCCTCAGAGATCGCGTACCGTTTCTTCGATCAGCATGTCCACGACCCGCTGCAATGCATCGTCATGATCGGCGCCACTGTCGAGTGCTTCCTGATAAGTGCGCAGCTGCCAATGCGCGCTGGTGCCGCGTGCGATGATGCTGCGCGCGTGCTCGACCTGCTCCGTGCACTGGAAATGTTCGGCGTCCTCCTCGATCAGCGCGAGCATCTCCTCGAGCAGATCGGCAAACGGCACGATCTCGCCGCGCCCGAAATCCACCAGGCCCTTGTCGATCCCGTAACGCTGCGCGCGCCAGCGGTTTTCGTTGACCAGGTAGCGCGAGTAGGTGCGCCAGCGCTGGTTGTTGATTTTCAGGCGGTAGAGCATGCGCAGCCAGCAGCGGTACAGGGCGGCGATGCAGATGCAGTCGTCCAGGTTCGTGCACAGATCGGCAATGCGCATTTCCAGCGTCGGGAAGCGGTGGCTCGGGCGGATGTCCCACCAGATCTTGGTGCTGTCCTCGATCAGCCCGGCGTTCACCATCACATCGACAAAGCGCTGGTACTCGCCGAAGCTGTCGAACTGCTCGGGCAGCCCGGTGCGCGGAAGCTCGTTCCACACCGCGACCCGGTAGGACTTGAGCCCGGTATCCTCGCCACGCCAGAACGGCGAGGAGGTGCTGAGCGCGAGCAGGTGCGGCAGGATATAGGCGGCCTGGTTGAGCAGATCGATGCGCAGGTCCTCGTCTTCGATACCGACGTGCACGTGCATGCCGCTGATCATCAGCCGGCGGACGACGCCCTGCAGATCGCGCTCGAGTGTCGCGTAGCGCTCCTTGTGCGTGCGCCGCTGCTTGTCCCAGGCGGCGAACGGATGCGTGGAGGCGGCGATGATCGCCATGCCGTAGTGCCCGGCGACCTCGGCCACCGTGGTGCGCAGCCGTGCGAGCTCGTCGTGCGCCTCCGGCAGGGTATGCATCACGCGGCTGCCGACCTCGATCTGGGACTGCAGGAACTCGGGCGTCACCTGACCCTCGAGCAGACTCTCGCAGTCGCTGAACATGTTCGGCGGGCAGTCGGTGATCAGGTTGCGCGAGACCTTGTCGACCAGCAGGTATTCCTCCTCGATACCCACCGTGAAGCTGGGTTCTCTACTCACCGTCATCGCTGCATACCTCTGGTTTGGACGATGTAATCAGCAAGGCGTCCACCGCTACCGCCCCTGCCGGCGAGACAATCAGCGGGTTGACGTCCATTTCCGCGATGTGCCCGCCGAGCTCGCCGGCGAGAACGGACAGCCGTGCGGCAGCATCTGCAAAAGCATCGACGTCGACGCCCGCACGCCCGCGCCAGCCCCCGAGCAGCGGCCAGGCAGTCAGGCGCTTGATCAGGCGCAGCGCGTACGCAGCGTCGAAAGGCGGCATTGCCATGCGGCGGTCCTGTAACAGTTCGATCAGTGTACCGCCTGCGCCAATGGTTATCAGTGAACCGAATTGCGCGTCGCGGACCACGCCGAGCGACATCTCCACACCGGCGGGCGCCATGGCCGCCACCAAGACCTGCGGGCCGAGCCGTGCGGCGATGCTGTCGTAGGCCGCGGCGACCGCGCCGGCATCGCCCAGGCCCAGGTAAACGCCAGCCTGGTCGGACTTGTGATGAATTCCCCCGGCAGCGGTTTTCAGCGCCACCGGCAGTCCCACGGTGTGAGCCGCCGCGACCGCCGCCTTGCGTGAATCGGCGCGTTGCGTTGCCGGCACGGACACCCCGTAGTCGCCGAGCAGCGCCAGCGCTTCGGCTTCGTCGAACGGCGCGGGCTGCGCGAGGCGCCGGCGCCAGCGCGCCCGCGTGGCCGCCGGCGGTCCGGCGGGCGGTATCAGTGTGGGACGCTTTGTGAAATCCCGGTACGCGAACGCACTGGCCGCAGCGCGCAGCCCGCAGGCGGTGCCCTCGATCATGAGTACGCCCGCTTCGCGCAGCTCTTGCGTGATTGCCGGGTGCCGGGTCCACGAGTGGTTGGCGACCATGGCGACCGGTTTGTGCACGCGTTGCGCTGCCGCGGCGGCGGCGCGCGCCCAGGCCTGGCTGAGCGGATGCCCGTCACGCGGGCTGTGACACACAAAGCCGACCGCCGCTGCCGGATCGGCCAGCAGCGCGCAGAAGGTTTCGGTGAACACCACCTCGTAGTCGCGCCCGGTGCCCCACGCATCGAGCGGGTTGACCGGCTCCAGGCCGGGGTCCAGCAGTTCGCCGAGGCGGGCTCTGGTGGGCGCGCCGATCCCGGCGAGCGCGGTGCCGGCGTCGGTGGCCAGATCGATGAGCAGCTCGCGCTCGAACCCCGAGTCGTGGGTGCTCACCAGGGCGCCTTCGCCGATGCCGGCGGGGTGCGAGAGCAGCGCCATGGTTGCCGCCATGTCGTCCAGGGTGGCCACCCGCGTTACACCGTACCGCTCGAACAACGCCTCGTAGGCTGCGTCGTCACCGGCGATCGCGCCCGAGTGGCTGAGCGCCATGCGCGCGCTCTGCGGAGTGCGCCCGGCCTTGAGCGCCACCAACGGCGTTGCGCAGCCGGCTGCCTTCTCGAGTGCCGCCACGAAGCGCTGCGGGTCACGGATCGTTTCCAGGATCAGCCCGACGGTGCGGGTGCTCGGCAGCCCGAGCGCGTAGTCCAGGTAGTCAGCCGCGGTCACGGTGAACTCCTGGCCGCCGGAAATCGTGAGGTTGAAGCCGAGCCGCTGGTCGTTGGTGCTCAACGCCGACCACGAGGAGCCCGAGTGGCTGATCAGTGTCAGTCCACCCGGGCGCGTGTCGTAGGGCGGGCGGATGAAGCTCGCGCGAATGCCCCGGTCGAGGTTGTAGAAGCCCATGCCGTTGCCGCCGCACACCGGCAGGTCCGCCTCGCGCGCGATGGCCGCCAGACGCGCCGCCAGGGGCGGGTCGCGGTCGCCGCCGAGGTTTACACCGCCAAAGATCACGGCGGCGCGCGCGCCGCGCTCGATTGTCTGCACCAGCGCTGTTTCCAGGCGCGCATCGGCGACCGCCAGGATCGCGAGATCGGGTGCGACCGGCAGCTCCGCCGGCGTTGCATAGCACGGACCGCCATCGATTTCCGCGTGGTTGGGATTGACCGCGTACAGCTTGCCGGCGTAGCCGGCTTCCCGGTTCAGGGCGAGCAGGGTCTGTCCGGCGGAACCCGCGCGCGGCGATGCGCCCACAACCGCAATCGAGGCGGGTTCGAGCAGCGGCGCGAGCCGGTGAGAGGGCACTAGCTTCGGTCGTCGCTGAAGCGGGCGTCACGCCAGGCCAGGGCCGCGGCCAGCCCCTCGCGCCTGGAAATCTCGCGAAAGCGCGCGCGATCCGGGGTGTCCAGACTGGTCAGCTCCACGTCGAGGTCCAGCGCGTTCTGCAGCGCCTCGCGCATACCCATGATCTCGTAGCTGCGATTGACCGCGGCCTTGGTCAGGCGCATCGCCGGCTCGTCCATGCCGGCGATCTGGCGGGCCATGTGCAGGGTGGCGGGCAGCACCTCACCGGTCGCGACGACACGATTGATCAGGCCCATCTGCAGCGCGCGTGCCGCGGTGATTCTGTCATCGCCCGTGAACAGCATTTCCTTGGCCTGCTTGGGACCGGTGATCCAGGGCAGCAGCATGCACACGATGCCGGCGCCGAAACGCAGCTCAGGCTCACCGAAGATCGCGTCCTCCGCTGCGAGCGTGATGTCGCAGGCGAGCGCCAGCTCACAGCCGCCGGCGAGACAGTGGCCCTGGACCGCCGCCAGGGTCGGTTTTGGGCAGTGCCAGAAGCCCATAGTCATGTCCAGATCACGCTGGAGCAGCTCGCGGTTCTCCTGAATGGTGCGCCGCACTTCGCGCGCATCGGCTTCTTTGAGGTCGTAACCGGCGCAGAATGCGCGGCCCTTGCCGGCCACAACCAGCGCATTGACCCGGGCGTCGTCTTTGACCCGCGCCTGCACGTCCAGCAGCTCTTGCACCATGCGCTGGTTGATCGCGTTCAGCACCTTCGGACGGTTCAGCGTGAGAACCCCGATGCCCTTACTCACTTCGTACGTGACGGTTTCGTATTGCATGGCTCGACTCAGTGGTGGCGCACGCTCGCCGCGCCCGATGCGCCGGCGGGGCTCACGGCTGCATGGCCGCCGCGAACGCCGCGGTGTCAGCATAGACCTCGTAGCGGGTGATCCGGTCGCCCGCCACGCCGAACACGTTGACCATATGGCCGTCGACCGGACGGCCGTTTGCCTTGATCCGCCATGTGCCCACGCATTGAACGGCGACCTTGTGCTCGTCGGCGATCACGCTCAGGCGCTCCACGTTGACGATCTCCACGTGCTCGGCGAGCACTGCAAAGAAGGCCTCGAACCCGGTGTGCCCGGCAAACTCGCCGACCCAGGGCAGCAACCCCGGTGGGCCGTAGCAGGCGATTTTGATATCTTCGCTCAGCAGCGCCAGCAGACCGGGCCGGTCACGCGTGGCAAGCAGGCGGTAGTAGGCGTCGATCGTCTCGCGGCTGTGCATGGTCGAACATCCAGCTCAGTGGTACGGGATGCCCCGGACGCGGGGCCGGCGCGGATGCGGGGTCATTCTAAGGGATCACCGCGGGCGAAAGCATTGCCTGCAGCGCGAGGAACTCATGCTCACACAACGGATCACGGACGCGCCGCGTCGCGACCTGGGCGGCTTCGAGGTACGCCGGGTGCTGCCGTCCCCACACCGCCGCAGCGTCGGCCCGTACGTTTTTTTCGATCATTTCGGACCCGCCGTGCTGGGACCCGGCGCGGGGCTCGACGTGCGTCCGCATCCCCACATCGGACTGGCCACGGTGACCTACCTGTTTGCGGGCGAAATTGTGCACCGCGACAGTCTCGGTTTCGTGCAGACGATTCGCCCGGGCGAGGTGAACTGGATGACCGCAGGCCGCGGCATCGTGCACTCGGAGCGCACGTCGCCGGAAAACAAGGGCGGGGAGATGGCTCTTCACGGGCTGCAGACCTGGGTAGCGCTGCCACTGGAACACGAGGAATCCGACCCGGGGTTCTGGCATCATCCTGGCGACTCACTGCCCGAGGTGGCGCTGCCGGGCGTCGCACTGCGTTTGGTGGTGGGCGAGGCGTACGGGAGCCGCTCGCCCGTCGGGACCTTGTCGCGCCAGTTCTACGTGGATGCGCGGCTGGATGCCGGGGCAACGCTCCGCCTGCCCGGGGACTACGGTGAACGCGCGGCGTACGTCGTCGAAGGCGAGCTGCAATGCGCCGGCGCTACTATCGATGCGACTGAAATGGCGCTGTTCGACGCAGGCGAGGTCGCGTTGAGCGCGGCGCGCGACAGCCGGGTCGTGCTGCTGGGCGGCGATCCGCTCGAAGGCCGGCGTCACGTATGGTGGAACTTCGTCTCCAGCTCCCGCGAACGCATCGAGCGGGCAAAAGCCGACTGGCGCGAGGGGCGGTTTGCCGGCGTCCCCGGGGACGACGAGTTCATCCCGCTGCCTGACAAGTGATGCGCATCAACATCAATCCATCCCTGCCCGGGAGGCCGCTTTAGCGATGCAGATTCTCGACGCGGCCGCCATCGTCGTCAGCATGACGGCGGTGCTCGCCTACGTGAACCACCGCTACCTGCGCCTGCCGCCGAACATCGGCGTGCTGATCCTGGCGCTGCTCGCGTCGCTCGCACTGGTGCTCAGCGACGCGCTCGGTTTCGGCGCCGTCGAAGTGCAGGCGGTGGCGCTCCTGGCCACCGTCGATTTCGACTATACGCTGCTCCAGGGCATGCTCAGCTTTCTGCTGTTTGCCGGCGCCCTGCACATCGATCTCGACGATCTCGCCGAGCGTAAAGGGATCATCGGCACGCTGGCGACAATCAGCGTGATCGCGTCGACCTTTCTGGTGGGCACGGCGGCGTGGTTCCTGTTCGCCTGGCTGGGGCTGCCGGTGCCGCTGGTCTGGTGCCTGGTGTTCGGCGCGCTCATCTCGCCGACCGATCCGATCGCGGTGCTCGGCATACTGAAGCGCGCCGGCGCGCCAAAGAGCCTGGAGACCAAGATCGCCGGTGAATCGCTGTTCAACGACGGTGTCGCGGTGGTGGTGTTTCTGGTGCTGTTCGAAATCGCCAGCGGCACGCAGGAGCCGTCTTTCGCGCATATCGCGCTGCTGTTCGTGCAGGAAGCCGTGGGGGGTGCGCTGCTCGGCCTGGCGCTCGGCTTCCTCGTCTACCGCATGCTGCGCAGTGTCGACAACTACCAGGTCGAAGTGCTGTTGACGCTCGCGCTGGTGATGGGCGGCTATGCGCTCGCGACCGCGCTGCATCTTTCCGGGCCGGTCGCCATGGTCGTCGCGGGTCTGATGATCGGCAATCAGGGGCGCCGCTTTGCGATGTCGAGCACTACGCGCGAGCATCTCGACACGTTCTGGGAACTCATCGACGAGACCCTGAACGCCGTCCTGTTCGTGTTGATCGGGCTCGAGATGGTGGTGCTGACCTTCACCGGCAACCTGTTGCTGGCCGGACTGCTGGCGATCCCCGTGGTGCTGCTCGTACGCTGGCTGTGCGTGGCCACGCCGGTCACCCTGATGCGCAACCGCTACGAGTTCACGCCGAATGCGATCAAGATCATGACCTGGGGCGGGTTGCGCGGCGGGATCTCTGTGGCACTCGCGTTGTCGCTGCCCGCGGGCGCCGCGCGCGAGCAGATTCTCACCGTGACCTACCTGGTGGTGATCTTCTCGATCGTCGTGCAGGGTCTGACGATCGGTCCTTACATTCGACGCCTGCAGAGAACCGTCGAACCGGACGACCCGCCAGTCGACCACTGATCAGCGGCCGGGGTAGCGCGATTGGCGGTTTGGAAAGGCCGCCTGGCCGGCGACTCACCGCTGACCGGGATTCGGTGTGATTTCCGCTTGCCACCAGGGCACCGCAGACCTTTGCGACCGTATCCCGGACGCCACTGGTGCAGGCCGTTACGCGACTGGGAAGATGGTCAGTCTTTACCACATCGAAGTGCGGCACAAGGCTGTAGCAGTCGCAGGCGCGCTGGCCGCCTGTTTCCGTGGACTGCCGCCACGCGTCCTGCGCGGCGCCGTTTTCTCCAGTTCGACGTGCGGGGTGTGCTTGCAGGCGCCCGAATTCGGTTACCATCCGCGGCATGACTATTCGCGTTGCCCTCGATCACTACACCGAGTACCGCTATGCGCGCCCGGTGGCGCTCACCCCGCACGTGATCCGGTTGCGTCCGGCCCCGCATTCACGCACGCCGATTCACGCCTACTCGCTCAGCGTCGAGCCGGCGCAGCACTTCATCAACTGGCAGCAGGACCCGTTCGGCAACTTTCTCGCCCGCCTGGTGTTTCCCGAGAAGACCCGCAGGTTCAGCATCCGGGTAGATCTGGTCGCCGACATGACGGTGATCAACCCGTTCGATTTCTTTGTCGAGGAATCTGCCGAGCGCTTTCCGTTCGACTATGAGCCGCAGCTCAGGAAAGACCTCGCGCCGTACCTGGCGGTCGATGAAGACGGTCCGCGGTTGCGTGAATGGGTGGCGGCGGTGGAGCGCAGCCCCCGGCCCATCGTCGAGTTCCTGGTGTCGCTCAATCAGCGCCTGGAGCGGGACATCGAGTACCTGATCCGCATGGAGCCGGGGGTGCAGAGCTGCGAGGACACGCTCGGCCTGGCGCGCGGGTCCTGCCGTGACAGCGGCTGGCTGCTGGTCCAGGCGCTGCGCCATCTGGGGCTCGCCGCGCGCTTCGTGTCCGGCTACCTGGTGCAGCTGGCGCCCGATGTCGAAGCGCTGGACGGCCCCAGCGGTCCGCGTGAGGACTTCACCGACCTGCACGCCTGGGCGGAGGTCTACATCCCGGGTGCCGGCTGGGTGGGGCTCGACCCGACGTCCGGGCTGTTCGCCGGCGAGGGGCACATCCCGCTCGCCTGCACGCCGCACCCGATGAGCGCCGCGCCGGTGACGGGCGCGACCGAGGACGTCGAAACCGAGTTCACGTTCCACAACCAGGTCAAGCGAATCCACGAGGATCCGCGCGTGACCCGGCCCTACAGCGAACCGCAGTGGGCGGCGATCGACCGGCTGGGCGAGGCGGTCGACGCGCAACTGCAGGCCGGCGACGTCCGCCTCACCATGGGCGGGGAACCGACCTTCGTGTCGATCGACGACATGGAAGGCGCGGAGTGGAACACCGCCGCGCTCGGCGACGATAAGCGCCGTCTCGCGGGCAGGCTTTTCGAGCGCCTGCGCGAGTGCTTTGCGCCGGGCAGCATCCCGCACTACGCGCAGGGAAAGTGGTACCCCGGCGAACCGCTGCCGCGCTGGGCGCTGTCCTGCTACTGGCGCGCGGACGGGCATCCCCTGTGGCAGCAGCCGGCGCTGCTGGCCGCCGACGATCACCGTCCGCCGGCCGACCTCGATCGGGCGAAGGCGTTCGCCGTCACCCTGGTGAAGCAGCTGGGCCTTGCCGAGGCGTATCTGATCGAAGCCTTCGAGGATGCGCGGTACTACCGGCGCCTCGCAGAGCAGCTGCCCGTGAACCTGGATACGGACGCTGCCGAGGCCTTGCCCGAGCCCGAGCAGCAGCGCCTGGCGCAGCTGCTGGAACGCGGGCTCGACCGGCCGGCCGGCTTCGTGCTGCCGCTCGGCTGGGAGGACGACGAGGGCTGGCGCAGCAGCGCCTGGCCGTTGCGCGAGGACCGGCTGGAGCTTATTCCGGGCGACTCGCCGCTGGGGCTGCGTCTGCCGCTCGAGCGCCTGCCGTGGCTGCCGCCCGAGGCGCGCCCGCTCACTGCGCAGCGCGATCCCTTCGAACCGCGCGAGCCGCTCGGTACGGCGCCGTCGGCCGGCGGCCGAGAGGCGGTCAGCGCCGCCGCGCCGCCGGAGCCGGAGTCCGAGCTGCTGCACGTGCTGCACACCGCACTCAGCGTCGAGTCCCGCGACGGATTAATGTGCGTGTTCATGCCGCCGCTTACGCATCTGGAGCACTGGCTGGCGCTGCTGCAGGCTATCGAGCAGAGCGCACAGGCGCTGGGGCAGGCGGTGCGCCTCGAGGGATACCCGCCGCCCGTTGATCAACGCCTGCGGCATTTTTCGATCACCCCCGACCCGGGCGTTATCGAGGTGAACGTGCAGCCGGCGGCGAGCTGGTCGGAGCTGGTGGCGACCACGCGCACCCTGTACGAGGAGGCCCGCCTGGCGCGCCTGGGCACGGAAAAGTTCATGCTCGACGGCCGCCACAGCGGCACCGGCGGCGGCAACCATGTGACCCTGGGCGGACCCGCGCCGGCCGACAGCCCGCTGGTGCGCAGACCCCATCTGTTGCGCTCCCTGATCACCTACTGGCAGCAGCACCCGGCACTTTCCTACCTGTTCTCGGGTAGCTTCATCGGGCCGACCAGCCAGGCGCCGCGGGTGGACGAGGCGCGCGACGACAATCTGTACGAGCTGGAAATCGCCTTCGCTCAGCTGCCGCAGGGCGACTGCGAGCAGCCGTGGCTGATCGACCGGGTGCTGCGTAATCTGCTGGTCGATCTCACCGGCAATACGCACCGCGCCGAGTTCTGTATCGACAAGCTGTACCCGCCGCACTCGGCGCTCGCACGCCGCGGACTGCTCGAGTTCCGCGCGTTCGAGATGCCGCCGCACTGGCAGATGAGCGCGCTGCAGATGGTGTTGCTGCGCGCGCTGGTGGCCCGCTTCTGGACGTCGCCGCATCGCCCCCGCCTGATCCGCTGGGGTACGGCGTTGCACGACCGGTTCATGCTGCCGCACTTCGTCGCCGCCGATCTTCACGACGTGGTCGATGACTTGCGCGATGCGGGCTTTGCCTTCGAGCAGGTCTGGTTCGCGCCGTTTGTCGAATTCCGCTTCCCGGTGTTCGGGCGTGTCAGCGTCGCCGGCATGGAGCTCGAACTGCGCTGGGCGCTGGAGCCCTGGAACGTGCTCGGCGAGGAGATCTCGGCCCAGGGCACGGCCCGCTACGTCGACTCCTCCGTGGAACGGCTGCAGGTGCGCGTCGGCGGCCTGATCGAAGACCGCTTCGTGGTCACCTGCAACGGCCGCCGCGTGCCGCTGCAGCCGACCGGCCGCGAAGGCGAATACGTGGCCGGCGTCAGGTACAAAGCCTGGCAGCCGCCGTCCGGGCTGCACCCCACCATCAAGGTGCACGTACCGCTGCGCTTCGACCTGGTGGACACGCGCAACCGGCGCTCACTGGGAGGCTGCACCTACCACGTCGCGCACCCCGGCGGGCGCAACTACGACACCTTCCCGGTCAATGCGTTCGAGGCGGAAGCCCGGCGCATCGCCCGCTTCTGGGATCACGGCCATACTGCCGGAACCATTGAAGTGCCGGCGGAAGAGCCGGCCTACGAGCATCCTTTCACGCTCGATCTGCGCCGCCCGGCGGGTGTCACGCAATCGCGATAGGCGTGCCTACCCCGGTGAGATAGAATCCGGCAATGACCTACTGCGTTGCCATCACCGTCGACGCCGGGCTTGTGTTTGCGTCGGATTCGCGCACCAATGCCGGCGTGGACCAGCTGAGCACCTACAGCAAGATGTTCTGCTTCGAGGAGCCCGGCGAGCGTGTGCTGGTGCTGTTGACCGCCGGCAACCTGGCGACCAGCCAGGCGGTGGTGATGCAGCTCAAACGCGACATGAAACAGGGCAAGCTGCCGAATCTCAGCAGTGTCGAGCACCTCAGCGAAGCGGCGGAGTACGTGGGTGAGATCAGTCTCGCGCAACAGCAGAAGCACGTGAACGCGGCGGCCGGCAGCGGTCTGGACACCAGCGCCAGCTTCGTGCTCGGCGGCCAGATCGGAAAAGCGCGGCCGAAAGTCTTCATGATCTACCCGGAAGGCAACTTCATCTCGGCCACTGGCGAGACACCCTACCAGCAGATCGGCGAGATCAAGTACGGCAAGCCCATCCTGGATCGCATCATCCGCCCGGAGACCACGCTGGAGGAGGCGGCGCTGTGCGCCCTGGTGTCGATGGATTCGACCATGCGTTCCAACGCCACCGTGGGACCGCCGATCGAGGTACTGCTCTACGAGGCCGGCAGCCTGCGCCTCGAGCGCCAGTTCTCCTTCGGCGCCGACCACCCCTACCTGCTGTCGCTCAAATCCGACTGGGAGCAGGCGCTGAAGCAGGCGTTTTCGACACTCCAGCACTTCGACTGGCACAGCCCGCTGCAGAACTGAAGCCGGCGCGCGCCGGGGGCGCGGGCGCTCTACTGAATCCCTCCCGCCGCCAGCAGGTCGTGCACGAAGCGCAGCTTGTCCGCCACCGGCGGCGGGATGACGAACGGGTAAGCATCGGCCAGCCCCATACTGCGGTTGAGCTCGTTGAAAGCGACGCTGAACGCCAGCCAGGTGTCCAGCAGGTCGTCGAACCCGCCGCTTTCCAGCGGCACCAGCCGATAGGCGGCCGCCGTCTCCAGACAATCGCGCAGGTGCAGGTAGTGGGCCCAGGTTTCCGCCCAGTCCTCGGCGGGGTGCGCCGAGGCGTAGGCGCTTATGTGCCGCTCGGTCCAGTCGGGTGCCGGTCCCTGCGCATAGTAGTCGGCCAGCGTCGCCTCATAGTCGGCGCGCTCGTCGCCGAACAGCGCGCGGCAGCTGTCCAGCGTCGCTGGCTCGTACACCAGGCGGTCGAAATAGTAGTGGGCGCTTTCGTGGCGGAAGTGCCCGAGCAGGGTGCGGTAGCGCTCGTTCATCTGCTTGCGCGTCATGGCGCGGATCACGTCGTCGGCCTCGGCCACGTTGATGGTGATGATTCCGCCGGCGTGGTGAATCGGCACATGCTCTTCCGACACCGTCGGGTTGCTGCGCTGGTCCTCGACCAGGTCGAAGGCCAGGCCGTGCGGCCAGCCGCGTGTCTGGCCGAGCACGGGCAGCCCGAGGTCCAGCAGCGAGTAGATCAGCCGGCGCTTGGCCACTTCGATCTTGTCCCAGTATTCGCGGCTCGGCGCGCTCGACAGGTTGGGGATGGTCCGGTTCAGGCGGCACGATACGCAGTAGTCGTCGGGATCGTCGGCGTGCACCAGCCAGTTGCAGTTAGCGTGCTCCAGCGCGTTGCGGCAATCGCGGTAGCTGGCCTGGCCGTCGGTCCAGGTGCCGTCGCCCGGGGCGGTCAGGGTCAGCAGGTCGAGGCGCCGCGGATCGAACCCGAGGCGCGCGCCGCAGTGCGTACAGCCGCGGTTGTGAAAAAAGACGGCCTGCCCGCAGGCGCAGCTAAACCGCTTCATCGAGCTGCGGTATCAGCCAGGTGCTCTCGATCTGGGTATGGATCGCGCCGAGTTCGAGCTGCACGTTGTCGATGTAACGGTGCAGCGCTTCGCGCTCCAGGCCGGTCACGTCCAGATCGCCGATCATGCGCTGCACGCGGGCCAGGGCACGCAGCGGACCGTCGCTGCGCGGGAGCGGCTGCAGCGCCTGTTGTATCCGCTCGAGGTTGTGCGCCAGGGCGCGCGGGAAATGCGTATCCTGGATCAGAAAGGCGATGGTGGCCGGTGCGCGAATGCGCCGGCGCACATACTGGCGGTACATCTGATACCCGCTGAGCGCCTGCAGCACGTGCATCCACAGGCGATTCTCCAGCCGTTCCAGCTCCGCGCCCTTGGCGATCAGGGTGGCCGAGCCGACGTCGACGATACGCGTTGTCATGTCCGCCCGTTCCAGATGGCGGCCGGCGCGCACGAACTGGTAGGCATCGCCGTGGCTCATGGTGCCCGCCAGCAGCCCGGCGATCTGCTGGCACTGCGCAATGACCTGCGAAAGCACCTCGTACAACCCCTTGGGCAGGGTGCGGCCGCCTAGCTTGCGGCGGGCGAACAGGTACAACTCGTTCACGCATTCCCAGCCTTCGCGGGGCACCAGGTCGCGGGTTGTGCGCACGTTCTCACGCGCCGCCACCAGGCAGCTCAATACCGAACTGGGACTGTCTCGGTCCGCCAGCATGAAGCGCAGCACGTTACGCTCGCCAGCGCTCTTGTAGCGTTTGTCGAAGATGGCCTCTGAGCCTGTGATGTCGACCAGCTGGCGCCACTCCAGGCCGACGCCGCGCGGCAGGTCGAGCATCAGATCGCGATAGACGCTGACGAGACGCGCACTGTTCTCGGCGCGCTCGACGTTGCGCGCCATCCAGTACAGCCGCTCGGCAACCCTCGACAGCATCAGTGCCGCACTTCCGCGTCGACGATCCAGGTGTCCTTGCTGCCGCCGCCCTGCGACGAGTTCACCACCAGGGAGCCGCGCACGAGCGCGACGCGCGTCAGTCCGCCCGCCGTCACGTAGGTACGCTCGGCCTGCAGAATGAACGGCCGCAGGTCCACGTGCCGTGGCTCCAGCTTGCCGTCGCACAAGGTCGGCGAGGTGGACAGCGTCAGGGTCGGCTGCGCCATGTAATTGCGCGGTGACTTGCGGATCAATGCCGCGAAGCGTTTACGCTCGGCCGCACTGGCATGGGGGCCTACCAGCATGCCGTAGCCGCCCGATTCATTGGCGGGCTTGACCACCAGCTGATCGAGGTTCTCGAGCACGTGCTGGCGCTGGTTCTTGTCCATGCACAGGTAGGACGGCACGTTGGGGATGACCGGGTCCTGGTCCAGGTAGTACTTGATCATCTTCGGCACGAAGGTGTAGACGATCTTGTCATCGGCCACGCCCGCGCCCGGTGCGTTGGCGAGCGCCACGTTGCCCTTGCGCCAGGCGCGCATCAGCCCGACCACGCCCAGCGCCGACTCGGGCCGGAACACCTCCGGGTCCAGGAAGTCGTCGTTGATGCGGCGGTAGATCACATCGACGCGCTGCGGCCCGTGGATGGTGCGCATGTACACGACGTCGTCATCGCCCACCGTCAGGTCACTGCCCTCGACCAGTTCCGCGCCCATGCGCTGGGCGAGAAAGCTGTGCTCGAAGTAGGCCGAGTTGTAGATGCCCGGCGTCAGCACGACGATCTCGGGGTAGTCCAGCGGCCGCGGCGACAGCGATGCCAGCATGTCGAACAGCTGGGCAGGGTAGTCGTCGACCGGCTCGATGTGGTGCTTGCGGAACAGCTCCGGGAACACGCGCTTGGTGACGCTGCGGTTCTCGATCATGTAGGACACGCCCGAGGGCACGCGCAGGTTGTCTTCCAGCACGTAAAGGGTCCCGTCCTTGTCGCGCACCAGATCCGAGCCGCAGATGTGCGCCCAGACGCCGTAGCGGGGTTTGACGCCCATGAGCTGCGGCAGAAACCCCTTTGATCCCTTGAGCACCGCGCGCGGAAACACCTTGTCCTTGATGATGCGCTGCTCGGTGTAAACGTCCTGGATGAAGTGGTTGAGCGCGGTCACGCGCTGCTCCAGCCCGCTCGCCACGTGTGCCCACTCGCGGTTCGAGAAGACCCGGGGGATGATGTCGAAAGGCCAGGCCCGGTCGATGTTCTCGCCCTGGCTGTACACGGTGAAGGTGATCCCCATCTCCTCGATCGCCAGATCGGCCTGACGCTGGCGCCGCGCGAGCTGCTGATCACTCAGCGAGCGCAGGTACCTGGCCAGGCCACGCGCGGGCGCGCGCGCGTATCCGGGTGAGCTGATCAGCTCGTCATAACCGCCCTTCGGATCGTATTTCTGCCAGTCGATTCGCATAAGCCGGCGATTATAGCCGCTGGACGCAGGTCGGGCTCAACGGTAACGGAACGCCCACACGCGCAGGCGGTCGGCGGAATCCTCGTCCCGCTCGAAATGCAATACCACGTTGCGCACGGGATCGTACTGCATGAGGTAGTTCATGCCGTAGAGCGGCGGTGAGTCGATCGTCAGCCGCTGCCAGGTTTGTGTGGGTGAATCGTAGACGAAAGTAACCGCCGCGCCCGATTCGTTGTAGTAAGGATCTTTACCCCGATTGGCGAGATACACCATCACATGGTTGCGGGAGTCGTAGGCGATCGCGGCGCCTTCGGCGGGCAGCGTGGTGCCGCGCACCTCTACCCGCCGCCAGCGCGGATCGCCCGGGCGGTAAGTGTAGAGGGTGTTGTCGCCGCCGTTCTTGCCGAACAGCAGCGCCGCCCGGGCGTAGGTGTCGTACACGATGGTGCGGGACCAGCCGGCGCCGTCCGACGGGGCCTCGCGCGCCGACCAGCGCCGCGCACCGCGCTCGAAATGATAGGTGTAGCGGCCGTCATGGCCGATCAGCTGCCGCCCCAGCGGATCCCAGGTGAGCGCCTGGGCGAACAGGTTCGGCGGTCCCGTGTCCAGGCGTTGCCAGAGGCGCCGGTCCGGATCGTACTCCCAGTGCGCAGGCTTCAAGCGGGTGTACCAGTCGCCGCGGAACATGGGAAACCGGGCATCGGGTGCGAAGCGCGTGTGCTCGGGGAAGCTGATCACCACTACGCGCCGTGCCTCGGGGTCGTACTCGACCGCATCGAAGGTGTGCATGGCCCAGGGACGGCCGCTCGAGGTGACGCACTGGCCGTCGGCGAGAATACGGTACGCGGTCTTGGGATCCTGCGGGTAGTCCTGCTGCCAGCGGAGTGTGCTCAGGCTCAGGCGCCACAGCGCGTTGGATTCGCCGCGTTCCGGCGGCGCGGGCTCGTGGGTGTCGGAGCCGAAGAAGAACACCTCGCCGCGGTCGGGTGCGATCGCCGCGCCGCCGTGGAACACCTTTGGCGCCGCAACGCCCCGTGTCGGCACGTTCACCCAGCGTCCGCTCGGCATGGCTTGCCAGTCGAACGCGCCCGCGCCCGCCGACGCCGCGCAGCACGCCAGCCACAAACACATCGCCGCCCGACTCCTCATCCGTCGCAGGATAAAGGATTTCCGCCCGCGGCGAATTGGGCCGGCCCGCGGTGTGTGCAAGAATGCGAACGCCCCAGCCCGTTTCGCCGCGGAGTGATCATGCAGACCGAGCAGACGATTCATGTAGTCAGTTGCCATGCCGAGGGCGAGGTGGGCGACGTCATCGTCGGCGGCGTCGCGCCGCCGCCCGGAGACACCCTGTGGGAGCAGTCGCGCTACATCGCGAACGACGGAGCGCTGCGCAATCTGATGTTGAACGAGCCGCGCGGGGGCGTGTTCCGGCACGTGAACCTGCTGGTGCCGGCCAAGCATCCGGATGCGCACATGGGGTTCATCATCATGGAGCCCGAAGATACGCCGCCGATGTCGGGCTCCAACAGCCTGTGTGTGGCGACCGTGCTGCTGGAGAGCGGCATGCTGCCCATGCAGGAGCCACATACGCGGCTGCTGCTGGAAGCGCCCGGCGGCCTGATCGAGGTGGTCGCCACCTGCAACGGGGGCCGTGTCGAGCAGGTCTGTGTGCGCAACGTCGCATCGTTTGTCGAACGCCTGGATGCCAGGCTCGAGATCGAAGGTCTGGGCACGCTCGATGTCGACACCGCGTACGGCGGCGACAGCTTTGTTCTGGTCGACGCGGCCGCGCTGGGGTTTGCGCTGAGCCCGGACGAGGCCCGCGACATCGCCCAGACCGGCATACGCATCACGCGTGCCGCCAACGAGCAGCTGGGGTTCACGCACCCGGAGAACCCCGACTGGAAGCACATTTCCTTCTGTCAGATGACCGCGCCGCTGGAGCTGCGCCAGGGCATTAAGACCGGCCGCAACGCGGTGGTGATCCGGCCCGGGAAGATCGATCGCTCGCCCACCGGCACCGGCTGCTGCGCGCGGATGGCGGTGCTGCACGCCCGCGGTGAGCTGAACGTCGGCGAGATTTTTCACGGCCGCTCGCTGATCGATTCGCTGTTCGCCTGCGCCATCGAGGCGGAAACCACCGTTGGCGACCGTGCGGCGGTGGTGCCGTCGTTGGCCGGGCGCGCCTGGATCACCGGCATTCACCAGCACTTCGTGCGCGCGGACGACCCCTGGCCGCAGGGCTACCGGCTGAGCGACACCTGGCCGAGCTTCCCGCCCTGAAGGCCGGGTCTACGGTGCGTGCCGCAGCCGGTTTGCCCTGCTGTCCGGATCAGGGCTGGCGAAGAACAGCACGCGTTCGTCGCCGTCCCACTGCAGTGGGGCCTGGTCGTAGGGATTGCGCCAGCGTGACGCCGACAGCGTGGCCGGGATGCGGTCTGCCGGGATTCCGTCATCGCGTAACGCCAGTTTTACGTTGAACAGTGAGATCAAGCCGTCGGCATCGTGCACGCGGTAGGCGTAGCGGGTGTTCGACGGCGCGCCGATCTCGTGCAGTATGGCCCCGACGGGGTTGATCACGTACTCGTGCCACGGTGCCCGCAGGCCGCTCAGCAGGCGCGGAGCTTCGCTGAGGCGCCCCGGCGGCAGCTCGGAGATCGCGGCCAGCGTGGCGTAGGTGCCGAACGCCAGGTTCGTGCTGCGGTGGGGCTTTATCAGTGGACGCAGTGCGCGGCCGGGCAGCGCCTGCTGCGTGTCGGTCGACAGGTGTGTCAGCAGCCGCACCGTTTCCCGGAACAGGGTCATGTAGGGCTCGCGCAGGGAGATCTCCTCGGGGCTCAACGGTGCGAGGCTTTGCGGCGCGTTCGCGCCGGCCGGTAACAGGTCCACGCATTGCGCATAGACATAGACGGATCGCCGAAGCTGTTCGACCGCCACTATCTTGCTCAGCAGCTGCCGGGCCTCACGCATGGCGCGCCGGGCGAAGGCGATCTCCGAGGCGAAAGCCTCGAGCGCGTCGGGTGCAGCTTCCAGGCACGCAGCGCCGAGCACGTTGAGACGCAGGTTGTAGAGGGCCAGCAGATCGACGAACCGCGGCAGGGGCGCGCGGTGATCCGGCGTCAGGGTCATCGCGTAACCCGGCAGTGCATGCAGACGAGTCAGGCGTTGCAGCCGGATGCGAAAGCGTGCAGCGAGTGAGTCGATCGCGGTCTGCTGTTCGCGCCAGTAGGGTGCGCACGGCCGTTCATCGGCGTTGCACAGTTGCCGCAGCGCCGCACGGTCCCAATCCACCGCCGGCCAGATATCGCCGAAGCCGATACTTGCGCTCGGGTTCGCGGAGCGGTCATGTTCGGCGAGCCGTCTGTTTATCTCGCGCACGCGCTGCTCGCCGTACGCAACGAAATCGGGTTCGTCCAGCGGCGCGTGCAGGCCCATCAGGGCGTTGAACCGGTTGTCGTGCGCAGCGACCGTCGGATACTCGGCCGCGAGAGCACCTTGCGCTGCCGGATCGAGCTCCGCGTCCGGCCACAGCATCACGGCGACGGCCAGCACGGCCGGTAACGCGATCAGCAGGCCGATGCCACCGAGTAGAATTCTCATGTCGCAGTCAGGCTACGGTGTTTCGATTTCCGAAACCGTGCGGTGCGTCGCCGGCGCAGCCTGCCGCCGGGCAGGCGCGGCGGAAACAAGTATACTGATGCCGTGAAAATCGCCGCGATCAACGTCTACCAGGTGGACCTGCCGCTGCGGGAAGGCCGTTACGCGTGGGCCGACGGCAAGTATGTCGAGGTGTTCGACTCCACCGTGGTCGAGATCGAGGCCGACGACGGCACCTGCGGCTACGGCGAGGTCTGCCCGCTGGGCCCGTTCTACCTGCCCGCCTACGGTCCCGGCGCGCGTACCGGTATCGCCGAGCTGGCGCCGCAGCTGCTGGGCGCAGATCCGCTGCAGATCGGCGTGATAAACGAACGCATGGACCGTGCGCTGCTGGGGCATCCGTACGTCAAGTCACCGCTCGACATGGCCTGCTGGGATCTGCTCGGCAAGGCCGCGGGGTTGCCGGTATGCGAATTGCTCGGCGGGCGCTATGGCGAACGCATCGTGCTCTACCGCGCGATCAGTCAGGCCCCCCCCGAGCAGATGGCCGGGAATATCGCGGACTACCGCAGGCAGGGCTACACGCGCTTCCAGTTGAAGGTGGGCGGTGCGGTGCGCGACGACATTGAGCGCATTCGCGCGGCGCGCGAGATTCTCGATCAGGGCGAGACACTGGTCGCCGATGCGAACACCGGATGGCTGCTGCACGAGGCGGCACGCGTGGTCGACGCTGTGGCGGACCTCGACGTGTACATCGAGCAGCCGTGCCGCAGCTACGAAGAGTCGCTCAGCGTGCGCCGCCGCACGCGGCTGCCTTTCGTGCTCGACGAGAACATCGACGGCCTGGCTGCCTTGCTGCGCGCGCAGCATGATGCCGCCGCGGACGTGGTCAATCTCAAGATCTCCAAGCTGGGCGGCCTGAGCAGGACGCGACAGCTGCGCGACCTTTGCGTCGCGCTCGGCCTCGCCATGACCCTGGAGGACAGCTGGGGCGGCGACATCACCACGGCCGCGATTGCGCATCTGGCGCACTCGACACCGGAAGGGTTTCGCTTCAGTGCGACGGATTTCAACAGCTACGTCACGGTGCAGAACGCCGACGGCGCGCCGCAGCGCGAAGCCGGCTGTATGCAGGCCCCGCGGCTGCCGGGCCTGGGAGTGACGCCGAACATGGCCGTGCTGGGCGACCCCGTTGCCCGCTACCGGTAGCGCGCAGGTTTATTCTCCGGTGGCGATGGCGCGCAGCTCGTGCAGCGCCTGCTGCAGGATGTCTGTGTCCTTCGGGTTGTCGGTGTAGACGACGTACGCCGGCCGTTCAAGCCGCGGCGCGCCGTTCAGCAGGTGCAGCCTGCCGGCGGCCAGCAGCGGCTCCACAACCCGCAGCGAAAAGTAACCGGAGCCGCCGTTCTCCAGTATGTACTGCAGCCCCAGCGCGCCCAGGCCCACCGACACGGCCGGCGTGTCCATTTCCGGAAAGGCTTCGCCGTGGCGCGCCCGGAACACGTCTCCCCAGTCGACGAAAACATAGTCTTCCACCCAGCCCGCCGACACTTCACGCGGGTCGGTCGAGACCAGCACGAGGGTTTCCTCCAGCAGCGGCTCGATCAGCAGCCCGGGCTGCTGGCGCGGCTGGTACATCACGGCGACGTCCAGTAACCCGTCCGAGAGCTGGCGCATGAGGCTCTGCGAATAATCGGCTTCGAGACGGAGCGCCACATCCGGGGCGACGCGGCGCATGCGCGGTATCCACTTCGTTACCAGGTGCTCCCACAGGCTGATCTGGGCGCCGAGGCCGAGTGCGGTGCGGTAGCCCTGCGGCAGGCTGATCTCCTGGCGCGACTGCTGCCAGAGGTGCTGCATGCCCAGCGCGTAGCGGCGGAAGCGGTGGCCGGCGGAGGTCAGCTCCGCGCCGCTGTGGCTGCGCAGAAACAACGGCCGCCCGAACTGCTGTTCCAGCGTCTTGATGCGCGCGCTGACGGTCGACTGGCTGACGTCCAGATTGACGGCGGCCTGGTTGAAGTTACCGCAGGCGGCAATCTCCAGGAACGTGCGGATGTGCTCGAGCTTCACGGGCGCGACCCCTGGCCGGCGAGGGGATCAGGTTATCGAATTTCTCGATTGATGTAATCACAAAAAGTCGCTTTCCAAATAGGTTCAATCGGCGCAACTTAGTCCTCCTCATGCCTCCCCAGCTAGCTGCAGTCGACCGTCCCGACGCCGGTATCGCCATGGTGATGGGCGCGCTGTTCCTGTTCGCGCTGCAGGACATCATCGTCAAGTTTTTATCCGACGACTACTCGGTGCTGCAGATCGTGTTCATCCGCGGCCTGGTGGCGCTGGTGCCGCTTGCCATCATGGTCCGGATCGCCTACCGCGGCCGGCGGGTGATCCTGCGCCGGACCGGCTGGCTGCTGCTGCGCGGCGGCCTTGGGTTCGCTTCCTACCTCGGCTACTACATGGCGGTGGCCGCGCTACCGCTGGCGCAAGTAGTGACGATCACATTCACGGCGCCCATTTTCGCCACCGCGCTGTCGGCGCTGCTGCTGCGCGAGCCCGTGGGCTGGCGGCGCTGGTGCGCAGTGTTCGTCGGCTTTATCGCCACCGCCATCGTCATCGGGCCGACCGGCCTGAGCATCGAGCTCGGCGCGCTGCTGGCACTCACCGCGGCCATCACCTATGCCCTGATGACGCTGACCACGCGCTACATCGGACAGACCGCGCTGCCCTCGGTGATGGCGCTGGTGAGCATGCTGGTGTTCGTGCTGGGCAGCGGCGTCGGGAGCGTGTACGTGACGGTCTTCTGGAGCGAGGTCGCAACCCGGGATCCCTCGCTGCTGTTCCTGCTGCGCCCGTGGCGCATGCCGGCGCCCGGGGATCTTGCGCTTATGCTGTTGATGGGCCTGAATGCGACTTTCGGCTTCTACTACCTGACCAAAGCGTACTGGGTGGCGCCCATCAGCGTGGTGGCGCCGTTCGAGTACAGCTACATCATATGGGCCGTGGCGTTCGGCTATTTCATCTGGGGGGAGGTGCCGGCCGTCACCACCTGGGTCGGCGTTGTGGTGCTGATCACCACGAGTCTGTACATCCTGCGCCGCGAGGTCCGCCTCGCCGCCGCTGACGACGACACCCTGGTTGCGGCGCGCATCAACCTCCCGGCCGATACCGATCAACGCATGGAGCCCGAGATTCAGGCAGTGCTCGCCGAGCACCTTTCCCCGCAACCGGTCAAGGGCGAGTAGTGCCGCCAGCCAGCCAGGGGCCTGTCCCCTGTGACTGTCGTTCAACTTGTCGTCTTTCACTGAGCGGCTTGCCAATACGCCGTCGTTTTCGGGGACTGTCCCCACCCTGCAGCAAGCGGGGGACAGTCCCCGATCAGCCACGGCTTTCTAACCAACCGCTCAAAAAATGTGGAACTGGTTCGAGGGTGTGCCAGGGGACTGTCCCCTGTGACTGTCGTTCAACTTGTCGTCTTTCACTGAGCGGCTTGCCAATACGCCGTCGTTTTCGGGGACTGTCCCCACCCTGCAGCAAGCGGGGGACAGTCCCCGATCAGCCACGGCTTTCTAACCAACCGCTCAAAATATGTGGAACTGTTTCGAGGTTGTACTCAGGGGACAGTCCCCGGCGGCACCAGGCGGGCCAGCTCCTCGATGCAATCGTCGACGCTGCGGGCAGAAGTTTCCAGCACGTGGTCGGCGGCCCGATACAGCGGCTCACGTTCCTGCAGAATCTGCTGCAGGTCTTCCATGGCGCTGGTGTTGCCGGCCATTGGACGCAAGTCCCCCTGTGCGATCACGCGCTGCATGTGCTCTTCGGGCAGAGCCCTCACCCACACGGTGAAGAAATGCCGGCGCAGCAGGCTGTACGTATCGGCGGCCGAGACCAGGCTGCCGCCGGTCTCCAGGATCACGTTGCGGTAGTCGTCGCGCACGCAAGCCACGGCCTGCTTCTCCAGGCGCCGGTACATCGGCTGCCCGCCAAGGGAGAATATTTCCTCGATCGCCATGTTGCCGATGCGCTCTATGACATCGGTCAGTTGCACGAAGGGCAGGCCGGTGCGCCGGGCGAGCAGCCGCCCGAGCGTGGTCTTGCCCGCGCCGCGCAGACCCAGCAGCGCGATACCCTGCTGCGCGTCACGGGCGGCCTCGAAACGCTCGCGAAGCAGCGCGAAGGCTTCCTGCTGCTGCGCCTCATCCAACTGTGCGATGAACGCCTGCAGCAGCGTGGCAGTGTCGGTTGCCGACACTTCTTCGCTCAGCAGCGTGAGCGGGTCGGTGTCCAGAGCCTGCGCGATCTGCCACAACAGCGCAATCGAGAGGTTGGCCTGGCCCTGCTCAATCTGCGCGAGATAGCGTTCGGAAACGCCGGCATGCTGCGCCAGCAGCTTGCGCGAGACACCACGTTGCGCGCGTATGCCGCGCACACGGTTGGCGATATGGCGGTTGTAGGCCTGCGCCCCGCTCGCGCCCCTGCGCAGCGCGGCGCCCTCGCCCCCGGCCGGCAACGGATGTGCGCTCGCCACCGGTGCGCTACCCGTGGAGCTTAACGAATTCGAAGCTGCCCGGCTTGTTGTCGATGTAGGTTTTCGGCGGGCCAATCCAGCGCGCGAACTCGCCCGGTTCCACGACCTGGTGCATCACGTCGTGCAGGTGCTGCAGGTCGTCCGCGGTAGGCAACCAGTCGTCGCGCTGCGCCTGCCACGCGTCGTCGGCGATCAGCGCGCCGTCGGGCGTGACCGTCAGTTGCGCGAATTCGCCGACCTTGCGATTGAACGCCACGTGCGGCAAGCGTATCTCGAACTCGATACCGGCGCTGGAGATGCTGCGGTTCCAGCGTTCCACGCCTTTCTCGCAATCAACGACGTAGTCGTCGCGCAGGCGGGCGTTGATCGCGTTGATCGCCGGCTCGTCCACGCGCACGAAATCGCCGTTCACCAGCTTGGTGATCGGGTAGGTGGTATCCATGAGCTGATGGTCGTCTTCGATGCTGGTTTCGCGAAAGCGGCCCTTGAGTCCGGCGTTGAAGTAGTTGGCCGCGTTGGTGGACACGTCGGCGCCGAACAGGTCCAGTGACACGCTGAAGTGGAAATTCACCTTGCGCTGTATCGTGGGCAGGTCGATCACGCCCAGTGCGCGAACCTTCTCGGTGGCATACGGGTCTTCAATGCCGTTCTCCCGCATTACGCGGCACGTCTGCTCGATGGTTCGCGCCACGCCCGTGGTGCCGACGAACATGTGATGGGCTTCTTCCGTCAGCATGAAACGCGTGGTCCGCGACAGCGGATCGAATCCCGACTGGGCAAGCGACTCGAGCTGCATCTTGCCGTCGCGATCGGTGAAAAAAGTAAACATGAAGAACGACAGCCAGTCCGGCGTACGCTCGTTGAATGCGCCCAGCATGCGTGGCCGGTCGGCATCGCCGGAGCGGCGTTGCAGCAGCATCTCGGCCTCCTCGCGCCCGTCGCGTCCGAAGTACTTCTGCAGCAGGTAGACCATCGCCCACAGGTGGCGACCCTCCTCGACGTTGACCTGGAAGACGTTGCGCATGTCGTACAACGACGGCGCGGTGCTTCCCAGGTGCCGCTGCTGTTCCACCGAGGCCGGTTCCGTGTCGCCCTGCACGACGAGCAGCCTGCGCAGCATGGCCCGGTACTCGCCCGGCACGTCCTGCCACACCGGTTCACCCTTGTGACGGCCGAAGGCGATGCGCCGGCCTTCCTCGGCCGGTGCCAGCAGGATACCCCACCGGTACTCGGGCAGCTTGACGTAGTCGAACTTGGCCCAGCCG
This sequence comes from Chromatiales bacterium, assembly GCA_024644045.1. GTDB lineage: Bacteria > Pseudomonadota > Gammaproteobacteria > JAHELT01 > JAHELT01 > JAHELT01. The sequence goes on from JAHELT010000288.1 coordinate 38,222, forward strand.
TCTCTGCTCACGCCGACCGCGGTGCGCAGGTACACGTCGACGTCCTGGAACCCGTTCGGTCCCATCTGCTTCCACCAGTCGATGTACCCGGGATGCCAGCTTTCCAGCGCCCGCCGCAGACGCCGATCGTCGGCCAGACCGACGTTGTTGGGGATCAGTTCGTCGTAGTCAACTTCAACGATAGCTTGTGACATGAGTTGAGCCTCTAAGCGCTTGTCGAGATGCAGCCTGTGACCTGTTCAACGTGCTGCGTCAATGAATGCGATTTTGACCTGGTGCATGAAGCAACAACGCAAGGTTGTCGATTCATGGCTGTCCGTCCGTGAACCGCCCGGCGGGGCCGGGGAAACGTGTTCTTCGACACCCTGCTAGACCCGTTCGTGGTCGAAGTCCGGCCGCTCGCCGGTGCCGTAGGTGCGCAGCGCGCCGCGTTCGCCCACCGCATTGGAGCGTTGAAAAATCCAGTTCTGCCAGGCGCTGAGACGCCCGAAAATCTTCGTCTCGATGGTTTCCGGGCCGGCAAAACGCAGATTTGCCTCCAGGCCGGTGAGCGAGTCCGGCGAGAAGCTGGCGCGTTCCTCGAGCAGCATGCGTATCTCGTCGTCCCAGTCGATGTCGTCCGGGGCAAACGTGATCAGTCCCGCGTCCAGGGCAGTGGCGGCGTCGATCGGCTGACCGCAGTACTGCCGCGCTGCGGCCACGCGCTCGGGCTCGCCGTAAAACCGGGTGGCCAGCCGGGTGAGCCCATTACCCATCGGCAGCGGGCCGAAACTGGCCGCGCTCAGGCGGATCCTCGCCGGCGGCGTGTCGTCGTCCTCGAAGCGGCCGTCGAGCATGTAGCTGCGATCGACGGCGAACAGCAGCTCGGCAACGAAGCCGGTGAAGCAGCTGCCGGGTTCGATCAGTGCAATGGTGGTGCGCGAGGTGACGTCCAGGCGCTTCAGGGTGCGTTTCCAGTACAGCACGATTTCGTTCAGCAGCCAGTCTCCGGACTGAAACAGGAGCGCGTCGTACCCGGCCAGCGGCTCGCCGTCGCCCTGGGTCTTGAAGATCAGCGTGCCGAGCTGCGGCTCGTTGAAACGCAGTTGCAGCAGCGCGTCGTCCAGCGCCCTGACCAGCGCCAGCGGATAGAAGTCCACGCCGAGCGCATGCGCCCCTTTAACGTCGGCGGGTGGCGGCGTTTCGGGCCCGTGAATGACCAGCGTGGCTACGCGCCGGCTGCGGTCGAGCTCGATGCGCAGGTGCGGGTAGCAGATCTCGCTGTCGGATATCTCGCGCGAGAGCGGCGTCAGGCGGATGCCTTCAGCGTCCGCCGGGCGTCCGGAACTCGAAGCCAGCGCGCGCGCGCGTTCGAGAACGCCCTCGGCAAAGCGCGAGCTCGGCAGGATTTCGTCCACCAGGCGCCAGTCGAGGGCGCGCTGCCCGCGAATGCCTTCCTCCACGGTGCAGAATACATCTGCCAGGTCGCGCCGAACCCTGCGCTTGTCCACCAGCCGCGTCAGTCCGCCGGTGCCCGGCAACACGGCCAGCAGAGGTACTTCGGGCAGCGATACGGCGGCGCTCCCGTCATCGACCAGGACGATGTGCTCGGTCGCCAGCGCCAGCTCGTAACCGCCGCCTGCTGCCGTGCCGTTGACTGCGCACAGGTAATGCTGCCCGGAGTCCGCGCCGGCCTCTTCGATGGCGTTGCGCGTCTCATTGGTGAACTTGCAGAAGTTGACCTTGTGCGCGTGCGAGGCGCCGCCCAGCATGCGGATGTTGGCGCCGGAGCAGAACACCCGCTCTTTGCCGGATTCAACGATCACCGCGCGCACCTCGGGGTGCTCGAAGCGCAGCCGTTGCGCCGCATCGTAGAGCTCGATGTCGACGCCGAGGTCATAGGAGTTGAGCTTCAGTTCGTAGCCGGGGAACAGCCCGGCCTTCTCGTCGACGTCCATGGTCAGGTAGGCGATCTCGCCGTCGGTCCGGAGCCGCCAGTGCCGGTACTGCCCGGGATCAGTTTGGAACTCGATCATGGAGACTCCGCGTGTTGCTCGCGGAAGAATGCATTATTTAGCATACTCATGCAATATATTTCCTTTATCTCGGCATACCCGGCCGGTAATGGTTCACTCAGGGCAGCGCCGAAATCTCGTCGGGGCGGGTTACCAATCGCGCGAATCGGAAAGCCTGCTGCAAACCCTCCGACTGCGGCGGCGACCAGGCGGTGGTCTCGGGCGTTGACCTCGACGACGTCAATAACCGCGACAACTACGATCTGCTGCTGAACTGGATCCTCGCGGGCGCCCGACGCTGAGGCGCCAGCGCGCCGGTGGGTCCACGCCGCAAGAGGCGCTCGTCCGCCGCGGCGGCGTCGATTGCAGTGCTTCGCGGACGCCCTATGGCACAGTGTGCACGAGGCGCGCTGCGGGCCGCTGACAGATCAAGATTCCGCCGCGCCGGCCGCTACCCGCGGGTGACGTTTCCGCCAACCGAGTGTGGAGCCAGATGGTACAGAAGATCGTCGATTCCTCCGTGCAGACCGTTGAGATTCCCGCGACCGACGTGGAGATCGGCATGTACGTCAGCCAGCTCGATATTCCCTGGCTGGATTCGCCGTTCATCTACCAGGGATTCGTGATCGAATCGAAGCGGCAGCTCGATCAGTTGAAAAGCGTGTGCCGTGTCGTGTCGGTCGACGTGCGTAAGAGCACCAACAAGCGTATGCCGAAATCCAGCCGCATGGGTGACTACGAGGTGTCGGTAGAACGCGAGCTGGGAGCCGCCAACGGCGTCCGCGAAAGCACGCGCAAGCTGGTCAAGAACATCTTCCAGGAAATCGAGCTCGGCAAGGGCATCGACGGCAACAAGGTCCAGGAGGCGGTGCACGAGACCGTCGACAGCGTGCTGCGCAATCCCGACGCCCTGACGCTGCTTACCCAGATCAAGAACAAAGACGAATACACTGCGGAACACAGCATGAATGTGAGTATCCTGAGCGCAGCGTTTGCCCGGCATCTGGGCATGCGGCGGCAGGAAATAGAAGAAGTCGCGTACTGCGCCCTGCTGCACGACGTCGGGAAAATTCGCGTGCCCTCGGAAATCCTCAACAAGGAAGGTGCGCTCAGCAATGACGAGTTCGTCGTCATGAAAAAGCACACAGTGTTCGGCCGCGCCGTGCTGATGGCCAGTAACGCTATGCTGACGCCGGCTGTGGACGTGGCCTACAGCCACCACGAGCGGGTCGACGGCTCGGGCTACCCGCGCAAGCTGCCGCGGGAGAACATTCCCCAGCTGGCCAAGATCATCGCGATCACTGACGCCTACGATGCCATTACCAGCGCCCGTTGTTACAGCCGCGCGCGCTCGCCGTTCGAGGCTTTGACGATCATCTATGACAACAGCGGCCGGCAGTTCGATGAAAAGCTGAGCGAGAAATTCGTCGCGTGCGTGGGCGTGTACCCGCCCGGCAGCATCGTCGAGATGACCAATGGCGAGGTCGGAATCGTGCTGTCCGCGCACCCCGACCACAAGTTGAAACCGCGCGTCATCATGACCCGGGACGCAGCGAAGACGCCGTGCAGCGAGCGCATCGTGCATCTGCGCCACGACGCTGCGGACGCCGAAGGCAATCGCTATGCAGTCCGCTGTACGCATCCGAACGGCGCCTTCGGTGTCGATCTGAACGCGTACCTGTCGCGCGGTCTGCGCCTGGGTGAGCATCCGCCCACCGGCTTGAGGCCGGCGATGGGCGCTGCAACCGCCTGAGCCCGCCCGACGGGCGCGCCATTAAACGCTGCTGAGACGGTCCACGATCCGCGTGGTGCTCTGCTCGGGTACGATCTCGATCAACTCGACACGCCCCCCGTAACCGCGCACCAGCTCGGCACCGACCACCTCGTCGAGCGTGTAGTCGGCGCCTTTGAACAGCACATCGGGGCGCAGCGTCTCCAGCAATGCCAGGGGCGTATCCTCGCTGAATGCCACGACCAGGTCCACGCTGCTCATGGAGGCAAGCACGGTGGCGCGGGCGGCTTCGTTCTGCAGCGGGCGCTGCTCGCCCTTCAGGCGTTTTACCGACGCGTCGCCGTTCAAGCCGACGATCAGCTGATCGCACCGCTTGCGCGCACGCTCCAGCAGCGCGACGTGTCCCGGGTGCACCAGGTCGAAACAGCCGTTCGTGAAGCCCACGGTCAGACCGTTGGCCTGCCAGGCCTGGGTGATGCGGCGCGCCTGCTCCCAGTCGACGACCTTGCCTTCGATGTCGAGCAGCTGCTGCTGGCGCAATGCGGCATGCAGCTCGCGCGCCTCCGTCGCCGCGGTGCCAAGTTTGCGCACCGCGATCCCCGCGGCGATGTTGGCGAGCTGGGCTGCCAGCACGATCGGTGCGTCGACGGCAAGCGCTGCCGCCAACGTCGCGACGACGGTGTCCCCGGCGCCGGAAACGTCGTACACCTCCTGGCTCTCCGCAGCCAGGTGGTGCACCGTGTCAGCCTCGATGACCGACAAGCCTTCTTCGCTGCGGGTTACAACGACGACGCCGATTTCATAGCGCTCGCGCAACTGCCGGGCCGCCTGCACGAGGTCGGCCTCCTGGCGCGCCGGCATCCCCGTGGCTTGGGTCAGCTCGTGGCGATTGGGAGTGATGACGTCCGCGCCGCGGTATCGCTCGTAGTTGGTGCCCTTCGGATCGATCACCACGCGGCAGCCGTTACGTTGCGCGAGCTTGATGACCGCACGCGTCAGCTCTGCGGTCAGCACGCCCTTGCCGTAGTCCGACAGGATGCAGGCGCGAGCTGCGGTCAGCGCATGTTTCAGGTTGGCCAGCAGCGCTTCTGCCGTCTCCTCGGCAATGGCGTCGCACTGCTCCCGGTCGACCCGCAGGATCTGCTGGTGGGCGCCGATGCAACGGGTCTTGATGGTGGTACCGCGTCCCGGTTCGACCACCAGGCACGGTCTGCAGTGCGTCAGCTCCCGTAACAGCGACGCCGTGCGGTGGCCGGCCTCGTCGTCGCCGACCACGGCCGCCAGCGCGCTGTGCGTCTTCAGCGCGGCCAGGTTGCGCGCCACGTTTCCCGCGCCGCCGAGCATCTCGGTTTCGCTCACCACCCGCAGCACGGGCACCGGCGCCTCCGGCGAGACCCGCTCGACGTCGCCGTAGATGAAGCGATCGAGCATGAGATCGCCGATACAGGTAACGTTCGCCTCACCGAGGCGCTCGACAAGATCGGTCAGTTCGGACAAGGCAATCATTGGCGGCTGCCGCTTCGGATCACAGCATTATAACCGCGTGCCGGTGATTTATCGCAGGGCGAATCGCATTTCGCGCCGCGCCGCCAGCGGCTATGATTGCGTCAGGTCCGAGATCGAGAACGCCGAGCAGCCTAATCGCAATGCCCGCATTAGCCCACAAGATCTGTGTCGCGCCGATGATGGAGTGCACCGACCGTCACCAGCGCTATTTCATGCGCTTGATAACGCGCTTCACCGTGCTGTACACGGAGATGATTCCGGTGGCGGCATTGTTGAACGGGGACCGGCAGCGGTTGCTGCGTTTCGACGAAAGCGAGCATCCGGTGGCCGTGCAGCTCGGCGGCAGCGATCGCGCCGCGCTGCGGGACGGGGCGAAGCTTGCTGAGGACTTTGGTTACGACGAGGTCAACATCAACGTCGGTTGTCCGAGCCCGCGTGTCAATGCCGGGCGCTTTGGCGCCTGCCTGCTGGACGAGCCGGACATCGTAGCCGACAGCGTCGCCCTGATGCGCGCAGCGGTGGACATACCGGTGACCGTGAAGACGCGTATCGGGCTGGACCACGATGAATCGGCGTCGCGGTTGTACCGGCTCGTGAGCCGGATCGAGCAGGCCGGATGCACCACTGTCGTGGTGCACGCACGCAACGCCTGGCTGAACGGCCTGAGCCCGAAGGAGAATCGGGACGTTCCGCCGCTGCGCTATCCCGTGGTGCATGCGCTGAAGCGTGATTTCCCACACCTCGAGATCGTCGTCAACGGCGGTATCCGCGACCTGCACGACGTGCGCGAGCAGCTGCGCCATTGCGATGGAGTGATGCTGGGCCGCGAAGCGTATGCGAACCCGTTCCTGCTGGCAGAGGCGGACCGGGAGTTCTTTGGCGCTGCCCCGCATGCTTGCACGCGCGAGGCGGTGCTGTACCGCTTCTTACCTTACCTCGAGCGTCAGCTCGCAGAGGGTGTGCCGCTCAGCGCGATTACGCGGCACATCCTCGGGCTGTACCGTGGCGTGCCCGGCGCACGCGCATGGCGACGCGCAGTGAGCGAACGCAGCCGCGCGAAGCGCGCCGATGCGGTCACGCTGCGCGAAGTGGCGCACCTGTTGACCGCCGGCGCTCCGGCATCGCCCGGGCCTCCTTCCGCTGAAAGCGTGGCTGCGTTGTCATCCCGTCCGGGAATGCACGCGAAGAGCTCGCCAGGCGCGTAAAGCTCGCAACGTTGGTCAACGCAGGATCTCGACGAGGACGTGGCGTTGCGCTGCCGGCACGCGATGCCGGTTGGACGCCGAGGATTCTCCCAGCGCAACGACCTCCAGCAGCGACTCGTCCACGCCCCGACCGGAAAGGTACTCGAGCACACTGCGGGCGCGTTGCTCCGAGAGCGACAGGTTGTAGTCCTCTGCGCCGCTGCTGTCGGCGTGACCGGTGACAACGACCCGGCTGACGCCCGGATCGGCGGCGACGCTCTCGGCCATGCGGTCCAGCTGCCTGCGCGCGTGAGTCTCGAGTGCCGCGCTGTCCAGTGCGAAGCGAACTTCGATGCGTGCGATGGCCGTTGCATCGTTGTCTTCCAGCAGACTTACGCACTGACGAAACGCGTGCATCGCCCGCGCGAAGTTCACGTTCGACAGCTGCACCGCGATCAGTTCGTGCGCATTGCCCCAGTCACGGTAGCGGAAGGTCGGCTGCATACCGCCCTCCAGCTCCAGCAGCAAACGCAGTGACAGGGCGTGGTTCAGTCTGATCGGCGTATCGCCCGGCTGCAGGCTTACCTGCGTGATATCGTCGCCACCGGGCACGTGCATCCACTGGGCATGCTCGGTGCTGATCGCTGCAAACCCGGGCGCAGTAACCGCATCGTGCGCGGACAGCTCGAACGCCAGCGCCTGGTCCGGCGTGTGGCGAAAGCGGGCCAGGCCGTAAAGCGGAATCGGATGGCTGAGCTCGCAGAACTCGGCGTCGCGTTGCGTATACCACGCCGACTGGTGCATCTCGGCCTTGTAGTGGCGGTCGTCCGTCAGCGCCGGCGCGGCGATGAGCAGCAGGCCCAGCAGGCACACCAGGTACAGGACACCAGGGATCGGTTGCGGCTGACGACGATTCACAACGGGTATAACGGCCGGTAAAGTAAGCATCTTTAAGTCACGGGGATGGACGATGCGGGGACTTCTTTCGGCAAGCCGATACAGCCGGCACGCGCAGCGATCCGGCGCCGCCGCGGCGGGCGCGTAGGCGATGCAGACGGGCGGTTGCGGCGCGAGCGAACCCTTTGTGCTGCGCGTTCTCGGCGACAGCATGGAACCCGAGTTCGCCGACGGCGTGTTGATCGTCATCGATCCGGGCGGACTGGTACACGACGGGTCGTTCGTGTTCGCCGAGCACAACGACGAGTATATTTTCCGCAGGCTCGAGATGCGCGGCGGGCGTCTGCTGCTGCAGCCCCTCAACCCCGGCTATCCCACCCTGGAGCTGAGCGACCTGGGCGCGGTCAAGGGTGTGGTCGTGCAACGCGCCGGGACACGCCGCAGCCAGCACAAGCACTACCCCTGAGCGCGGCCGCGCATCGCGGTTCACGGACAACGGGGCGGGTTGAACACGCCGGGAAGGGTGCGAGGGTTCGAGCCTGACGCTCGGCAGCGTTTGTGGTATAAGACTCGCGCCTTGCGGCACCGGCACGGTGCCGAGCCAAAACAAACGTTATGCGGGTGACCACCGTCGTCCGTACGATTCGGGGAGTTCTATGAGTGACGTCAGCTTTCTGCCGCCGCTGTTCGGCATCGGCGGCCTGGTTTTCGCGTTCATCATTTACCGCGTGATGCTCGGCTACCCGGCCGGCGAGACCAGGATGGTCAAGATCGCCGATCAGATTCATCTAGGCGCGATGGTATTCATGCACCGCGAATACCGCATGCTGGGCATGTTCTCGGGGGTGCTGCTGGTGCTGCTCTGGGTGTCGCTCGGATGGCACACTGCGCTGGCGTTTGCGGTGGGTGCACTGATGTCAGCGACCGCCGGGTACCTCGGCATGTTTTCCGCGACCAAAGCTAATGTGCGCACGACGAACGCGGCGCACACCAAAGGCGCTTCCTCGGCGCTCTCGGTAGCCTTCTACGGCGGCTCGATCATGGGCCTGTGTGTCGCATCGCTGGGGCTGCTCGGCCTGGGCTCACTGTACTGGTTCTTGGGCGGCGATCCGCAGACCGCCCATGCGATCCACGGGTTCGGCATGGGCGCATCCTCGGTGGCGCTGTTCTCGCGTGTCGGCGGCGGCATCTTCACCAAGAGCGCCGATGTCGGTGCCGACCTGGTCGGCAAGATCGAAGCCGGCATTCCCGAGGACGATCCGCGCAACCCGGGCGTGATCGCCGATAACGTGGGCGACAACGTGGGCGACGTGGCGGGGATGGGCTCGGACATTTTCGAGTCCTACTGCGGTGCGATGATCGCCACCATCGCGATTGCCTCGACCCTGACCGCCGATGTGCTGGTCGGGCTGGGCGAGCGCCCGGCGCTGATGTTTCTGCCCCTGGCCCTGGCGTCCGCCGGGCTGGTGTGCTCGGTGCTCGGCATCGGTATGGTGCGCGCGTTGTCCAATCGTGACGCCGAGGTTGCGCTGCGTGCCGGCACGGTGTCGGCCGCGGTGCTGTTCATCGTCGTCGCCTACTTCGTGATCGGCGGCGCCGGCGTGGTCAGCAATGTTTTCTGGTGCGTGGTGTGCGGCGCCGTGGGCGGCATCATCATCGGCCTGGTCACCGAGTACTACACCGGCGCTGCGCCGGTGCGCAAGATCGCGCAAGCGGGTGAGACCGGCACCGCGACGGTCATGATCGCCGGTCTGGCCATCGGTATGCAGTCCGTCGCCATACCGGTGGCGACGCTCGCCGCGATCATCTATTTCGCGGCCGCGCTGTCCGGCCTGTACGGCGTGGGCATCGCCGCCGTCGGCATGCTGGCAACCGTCGGTATGACCATGGCGATCGACGCTTACGGACCGGTCGCGGACAACGCCGGCGGCATCGCCGAGATGAGCGGCCTGGGTAAGGAAACGCGCAAGATCACCGACTCGCTCGACGAGCTCGGCAACACCACGGCGGCGATCGGAAAAGGTTTCGCGATCGGCGCCGCCGGACTTGCCGCGCTGGCCATCATCGCCGCCTACGTGGAAACCATGTCGGTCAAGAACCCGGACTTCTCGCTCGAGCTGTCCGACCCGGTAGTGCTGTCCGGCATCTTCATCGGTGGGCTGCTGCCGCTGTTGATCGCCTCGATCACTATGACCGCGGTGGGGGATGCGGCGTTTGACATGATTCACGAGATACGCCGCCAGTTCAAAGAGATACCCGGCCTGCTGGAGGGCAAAGCCGAGCCGGACACGGCGCGCTGCGTGGACATCGCCACGACGGCGGCCCTGAAACGGATGGTTCTGCCCGGCGCCATTGCGGTGGCGATGCCGCCGCTCGTCGGTTTCATCATCGGGCCCGAAGCGCTCGGCGGAATGCTGGGCGGTGCGCTGCTGGGCTGCGTGCTGATGGCGTTGATGATGGCCAATGCTGGCGGTGCCTGGGACAACGCGAAAAAGTATGTCGAGAAAGGCAACCTCGGCGGCAAGGGCTCCGATGTGCATGCGGCCACCGTGGTGGGCGATACCGTGGGCGACCCGTTCAAGGATACCTCGGGGCCGTCCATGAACATTCTGATCAACGTGATGGCGATCGTCAGCCTTGTGATTGCGCCGCTGCTGTAGCCCGCTGTCTTGGCTTCCCTCGGACGGGAGCGCGGTTCGCTTGATAGCCGCCCTTGAATCTACGGAGAGGAGGGCGCTTTCCTGAGGTCTCAGCCGGCCGGCTTGCGGGCACGCAAGCCATGCTCGACGGCCATCACGGCGGCTTCCACGCGGGAATGGACCTTCAGCTTCCTGAGTATCGCCTTGACGTGCAGCTTCACCGTCCCGTCGGAGATCCCGAGGTTGCGGGCAATGACTTTGTTGCTCTGGCCTTCGGCAAGCAGCCCCAGAATCTCGGTTTCGCGCGGCGTGAGCCCGTCGAACGGGGTAGCGCTGGTCCTGTCCGCCACGTCGCCCTGCACGACCTTGGCCAGTGCCGGGGCGAGGTCCGGCGCGACCACGGTTTCGCCGGCAACGATCTGGCGCAGGGCGGTCACCAGGGCATCCGGTTCCATGTCCTTCAGCAGATAACCACGCGCCCCGCCGCGTAACGCCTCGACCAGGTCGCGGTCGTCGCTACTGGTGGTCAGCATGACGATCGGCATGGGCAAGGCTTTCTGCTGCAGCTGACGCAGGACCGACAGACCGTCGACCAGCGGCATGCGCATGTCCAGCAGCACCACGTCCGGGCGCAGCTGCAGGGCAAGCCGCAAGCCGTCGCGGCCGTCGCCGATGGAACCCACGACCTCGATCTCACGACGTGTCAGCAGCGTCTCCAGGCCCTCACGAAACAGCGTGTGATCGTCAATGATTAGAACGCGCAACGTCGTAGTCCGTGTGCCTGAGGTCAACGTGAAAGCGGCGGGTCTGCTCGGCAGGCGGGTAGTTGAAGGTCATTACCACGCGTGTGCCTTCCCCGGGCTCGCTTTCGATGGACAGGTCGCCGCCGATGCGTTTTGCGCGTTCGTGCAGGATATCCAGCCCGAAGTGGTCGCCGCCCTGCGCTTCGGCGGCGGCGCTGTCGATGCCGATACCGTCGTCCTCTATGAGCACCCGGTAGCCGTCCGAATCGATGCCGCTGAGCATCACTCTCACGGTATTCGCCTGACTGTGGCGGCGGATATTGTTGAGCGCTTCCTGCACGACCCTCAGCACCTGGATTTCGTGGTTCGCCGGCAGTTCACGCGCCGGCCACTCCTGCTGGAAAAAAATCTGGATGCCCGATTCGCCGCGGAAGCGGTCGACCGCCTGCTTTACCGACGCTATCAGGCCGTGCTTGTCGATGGAACCGCGGAAGTGCGAAATCAGGGTGCGCACCTCGCGGTTGGCGTCTTCCAGCGTGCGCTCGATGCGCTGCATCTGCCGGGTCCAGTCGCCGGCGTCCCGCTGTTCCAGCATCTCTTTGAGGATACGCACCTGAAAGCCGATGCTAACCAGCGTCTGGGCCAGCGAATCGTGCAGCTCGCTGGCGATGTGGGTGCGTTCCTCGACGATCGAGAGAAACTGCGCTTCCTGGTCGAGGCGTGCCTTTTCGATCGCCATTCCGAGGTGGCGGCCGATGCTGATGAACAGTTCCTCCATCTCCTGCATGGGTTGCAGATTACCCGGTGGCACGTACAGGTTGTACGCGCCCAGCGTGCGGTCCCGGTACTGCAAGGGCACCACCAGCATGGCCATATCGCTGAGTCCGTCGACGAAGAATTCGCAGCCGACGCGAGCCTGACACTCGGTCATCGAGGGCTGCACCAGTATGCCCGTGGCGTCCGCTGCCTGCCGGCACAAGCAGGCCGCGGCCGGGGGCACGCGTTCGCGCTCCCTCGCTTGCTCGGACAACCCGACGCTCGCGATCAACCGCATGCTGTCGTCGTGATCGGTCAGGCGAACGGCCGCCGCCGCGGCGCCCACGACATCGGTCAGCGTGTGCAGGAAGCGGGTCAGTAGATCGTCCAGGTCGCGCGCCGCGTTGATGCTTGCGGCGACGTCGTACAGGACCGTCAGCGAGCGTGTTTTCTGTGTGATGTGCCGGGTGTGCTCGGCCAGCTGCTCGTCGGCCTCGCGGGCCAGCGATTCGAACATCTCGCCGATGAAATTGATGTCTTCAGCCAGCTCGCTGAACCCGGTGCCCGGCGGGCAGTCGACGCGCGCCGACAGTGTGCCGCCGCGAATTTTGAGCGCCCACAGCTGCAACTCGCGCAGCGGCTCGAAACAATCGCGGCGCATCAGCCGCACACACACCACGCAGGCCAGCAGCGCCGCGATCAGCAAACCGGCTGACAGGTAAGCGTCCAGGAACGGAACCAGCGCGTCGATCACCAGCAGTGCGAGCAGGCCACACAGCATCAGCATGAGTACCCACAGCCGCCGCGTACCGGAGGAGGCGTACACCTCATTCGTCGATGCGCCGCTATCGGCTCGGGATTGCTTGTTGTCTGCAGCCATCAGGACATTGAACGTGGTGTGCAGGAGGTTCCAGCTACTGTAAAGGATAAAGTGTGCCATTGCGAAGGACGTGACCGCTGCCGGGCCCGCGGCGATGGATCACGCTTCAATCATCACACGTCGCCCGCTGCTTGGCGAGCGAGGGGAGATGCGTGCCGGCGGCTCATCCATCAGATCGGGCCCTTGCAAATCCGGCCGCAGGCTTTAAGATTAGAAAAATCTAAATTAGGTGTGAACAATATTTCGATGAGCGTATCGCGCGGACGAAAAACGTCGCAGGCGCGGGTGCTGCCGCAGGCCGACGAGATGGGGGAGCACGCGGCCGCAGCGTCGGATCTGCTGAAGGCGCTGGCCAATCCGCACCGGCTGCAGGTGCTCTGCGTGCTCGGCGATGGCGAGTTGTCGGTGGGCGCGCTCAACAAGCGTATCCCGCTGTCGCAGTCGGCGTTGTCGCAGCACCTTGCGGTGCTTCGCAGCGACGGTCTGGTGCAGACGCGGCGCGAGTCGCAGACGATTTTCTACAGTGTGGCCCCGGGTCCCGCGCTCGACGTCATCCGCGTGCTGCACGCGCATTACTGCACAGCCTGAGGGCTGCGCTTAAGCAGCTGGCCGCCAGCGGGAGGCTTGAATCGTTCTTTGTCCTTCTGCTCAGAGCATGCTGCGCTTCGCGCACCCTGCAACTTCGCCCCCTTCCCGGGGCCAGCGATTCGATGCCTAAAGGCAGACTCTCGCCAGGCACAGCCTGGCAGACGTATTTGCGTGCCTGGCGCCGTTTGCGAGCGTGTTTTTCATTGTGATGGACGCACTGCGCAGCGCGAGTAATCTTCGGCATACCAGCCTTTGTTCGGGGAGAGGTCGCTACCGCAGCGCGGTGGGCCGCTACCCGGTCTGGCCGAGCGCAACACGCTCCAGCTGCTCGTGGCGTATCACGCCCGGTTGTTCCCACGTGAGCGAGCCGTGCTGAAATAGCGCAAAGTTCGGGATGCTGCGCACGCCGAATTGACGGGCGAGGTCCGGGTGATCCTGCGTGTTGACCTTCAGCACGATCGCTTTACCGGCAAGATTCTGCGCCGCCTTCGCGACCTCCGGCGCGGCCATCCTGCACGGACCGCACCAGGGCGCCCAGAAGTCCACCAGCACGGGCACCGGGGCCGCGTGCGTGATCTCGGAGAACAACTGCGGATCCGCATCGAGCGGCTCGCTCACCGGGCGCAGGGTTTTCCTGCAGGCACCGCACCGACCGGCATCCGACAGCCGCTGCACCGGGATCCGGTTCCTGATGCCGCAATGCTCACAAACGCGAATCATTGCGTTGCCTCGCCAGACCGGGGCCAGTCGACGTAGAAGGCGCCGCGCAGATCGCCGGCGCTGAAACCCGTCGCCTGATCCGCGGGGTAGTGCCGGGCGACGGCCGTACTGACCTCGGGTGCGAGCGTGCGACCGTGGCAGGCCAGGCATTTCGACTGCACGACGATCGCTTTCATGTAGCGCGCGCTCCCATCGGGCGAGGTCTCGAAGTGCTCGGGTGGCTGCTCGACGCCGGTAGCAAGCTCACGCTCGAAACGCGCCAGCAACTCGCGCTGACGAGCATCGGGCGCGTTTCCGGGATTACGCAGCCGCAGCGCCGTGCGCCCCACGCGCGCGCCGCTCTGAGCGGAAAAGCGTGCCGCAATCTGCGGCGCCTGTTCGCTGCACACACTGATGGCCTGCACCGGTCCTCCGGCGGCGATCGCGTCCATGAGCTGAGCGCCGAGCGCTTTCTGAAACTGCACGGCCATCCGGCGCGATTCCGGCAGTCGCGCATCCTCGGCCTGCGCGCCGCCAGCGGCCAGTAGCGCCAGGATCATAACGGCGGTTCGTTGCATACCTAGTTCCCTCCAAGAGCGGCGTACAGAATAAGAGGTTTATAAACCTGGATTATTATATTAGTATATATTAAATTAGCAAGATATGATATGTCATTTAACCAGGAGGGTTTCTGTCATGCCCGCTGAATCGACGGCGGCAAGCGCGCCGCAGACGGCCAACATCGATCGCTGGGTGTTCCGCGTCGCCGGCCTGTTCATACTGATGTCCGTGGCGCTGGCCCAGTGGCACAGCCCGTACTGGCTGTGGTTCACCGCGTTTGTCGGTGCCAACCTGCTGCAAAGCTCGTTCACCGGGTTCTGTCCCCTAGTGCTGGTCCTGCGCCGGCTGGGCGTGCGTCCGGGGGCCGCGTTTCACACTCCGGCCGGGTCCACCTGAAGATGCGTCTGCCGGTCATGCGCTCGCCAGACGCAGCCGCGCTGCTGTTGCTGGCAGCGCTATTGTCAGCCTGCTCGGAGCCGCCCGCACCGCGGTATCCGGTGGCGGTCGCAGAGAGCGCAAACCTGGCGACCGCAGTGGTCGACCGGGCGCGCGTGCCGCACGAGACCGCGTTCGACGGCGTGGTGGAAGCGGTCAATCAGTCCACCGTCGCGGCGCAGACCAGCGGACGCGTGGTCGCGCTGCTGTTCGATGTGGGCGACGAGGTCGAAAAGGGCGCCGTGATCGTCCGCCTAACGGACACCCAGCAGAGTGCGCGGGTCGATGTTGCCGAGGGCGCGCTGGCCGAGGCCAAAGCACGCCTGGAGGAAGCGCGGCTCGCGTACACCCGTGCCAAAGACGTCTACGCAAAGAAGCTGATAGCGAAAGCGCAGTTCGATGCGGCGGCGGCCAACTTCGAATCCGCACGCGCCCGTCAAGAAACGGCACAGGCCGCAGTGGCCGAAGCGCGCGAGGGGCTGGCTTACACGGTGGTGCGCGCGCCCTACGCCGGTATTGTCGCCGTGCGGCATGTGCAGCTCGGCGAAACCGTAGGGCCGGGCGCGCCGCTGATGAGCGGGTTGTCGCTCGATCAATTGCGTGTCGTGGTGGAAGTCCCGCAGCAGCACATCCATCCGCTGCGCGCGCACCAGAAAGCCCGCGTGATTCTGCCGGGCGAGCGCTCGATCGAAACGACGGCGCTGCGGATTCCGCCCAGCGCGGATCCGGTGACGCATACGTTTCGCGTGCGCGCGACGCTCCCGCCGGCCGTCACCGGCATATTTCCCGGTACTCTGGTCAAGGTGGCCTTCGTGAGCGGGGAACAGGAGCGCCTGCTGGTACCGGACAGCGCAGTCGTGCGGCGCGGCGAAGTCACGGCCGTGTATGTGCTGGACGATGCGGGCCGGGTCGGTTTTCGTTACCTGCGTACCGGACCCTCCCGCAACGGGCGTGTAGCGGTGCTGGCAGGGCTGACCGCCGGTGAACGCGTGGCCACCGATCCTATCGCCGCGGGCATTGCTTACAAGAACCAGTTCCTGCACGCGGGTGACAAATGAGCGTGCCTGCACGCCCCGGCCTCGGTGCGTCGGGGCGCATCGCGGGCGCATTCCTGACCTCTGAGATCACACCGCTGCTGGCCTTGAGCGGGCTGCTGCTGGGCCTGTTCGCGGTGCTGATAACGCCGCGCGAGGAAGAGCCGCAGATCGCCGTGACCTTCGCCAATGTCTTCATCTCTTATCCCGGCGCCTCCGCGAAGGAGGTCGAGTCGCTGGTCACCACGCCTGCCGAGCAGATCGTTTCAGAGCTCGAGGGCGTCAAGCACGTGTACTCTGCCTCGACCCCGGGAATGAGCGCGCTCACGGTCCGTTTCAAGGTCGGTGAACCGCGCACCGAGGCGATCGTGCGGTTGTACAATGCGTTCTACTCAAACCAGGACTGGATCCCGCCTAACGCCGGCGTCGGGGTGCCGCTGATCAAGCCTAAGGGCATAGACGACGTGCCGATCGTCGCCGGAACCCTTTGGAGCGAAAACCCCGACCTTTCGGCAGCCGATCTGTTGCGCATCGCGCACACCATCGAAGCCGAGCTGCAACGGGTGCCCGGCACGCGCGATATCGAAACACTCGGCGGCCCCGAACGGGTGGTGCACGTGCGCTTCGATCCGCAACGGCTGGCGGGGTACGGTCTGGCGCTCGATGACCTGCGCCGGGCCCTGTCGGCGGCCAACGCGTCACGTGACGCGGGCGGTCTGGTCGACGACAACCGCCGCGTGCTGGTTCAGGCCGGCACCTTTCTGATCACCCCCGAGGAAGTGGCCGAGCTGGTGGTCGGAGTACGCAACGGTGCTCCGGTTCTGCTGCGCGACGTTGCCGACGTGCACACCGGTGCCGATCAGCCGGAACGGTACGTCAGCTTCGGTGCCGGCCCTGCAGCTGCGGCGAAGAGCATTGCGGCAACGGGGCGCTATCCGGCGGTGACCATCGCGGTTTCGAAGAAACCCGGTGAGAATGCGGTCGCGGTCGGTGAGGCCGTGATCGAGCGCTTCGAGCAGCTGCGCGGCATTTTTCTGCCCGACAGCGTGCAGGCCACGGTCACGCGCAACTACGGCAAGACCGCGCAGGACAAAGCGCAAACGCTGATCCAGAAACTGATCTTCGCCACCCTGTCCGTGGTCGTCCTCGTCTGGTTCGCGCTCGGACGCCGCGAAGCGCTGGTGGTCGGCGCCGCGGTCGTTGTCACGCTTGCGATGACACTGTTCGCCTCATGGGCATGGGGTTTTACGCTCAATCGGGTTTCGCTGTTTGCGCTGATCTTTTCCATCGGCATCCTGGTGGACGACGCCATCGTGGTGGTGGAAAACATTCATCGCCACCGGATCATGGGCGGCAAGTCTCTGACCGCTGCGATTCCAGCCGCGGTCGACGAAGTCGGCGGGCCAACCATCCTCGCGACCCTCACGGTGATCGCGGCGCTGCTGCCAATGGCGTTCGTAACGGGTCTGATGGGGCCCTATATGCGGCCGATACCGATCAACGCGTCGAGCGGTATGTTGATCTCGCTCGCGGTCGCCTTCGTGTTTACGCCGTGGCTTTACCGGCGCCTTCTCGACGGCGCCGACGTCCCCGCACACAACGACAGCGGCGACACCCGGTTGCAGCGATTGTTCACGCGCGCAATGACGCCTTTTCTGCGGCGCGGACGGGGGCGCGGCTACCGCTGGGGCCTGCTGCTGGCGTTGCTGGTACTGATCGCGCTGTCGCTGTCGCTGGTCGCAACGCAGGCCGTGGTCCTGAAGATGCTGCCCTTCGACAACAAGAGCGAGTTCCAGGTACTGGTGGACATGCCTGAGGGGACACCGGTTGAAAACACCCACCGAGTGCTGCAGGCACTCGCGGACCACCTGGATACGGTCCCCGAGGTCACCGACTATCAGACCTACGCGGGGACGTCCGCGCCGATCAACTTCAACGGTCTGGTGCGTCAGTACTACCTGCGGCGCTCGCCCTATCAGGGCGACATTCAGGTCAATCTGACCGACAAGCAGGTGCGCAGCCGGAAATCACACGAAATCGCCGGTGCGGTACGCGGTGCCCTGGTCGAAATCGGCGCGCGCCACGGTGCCAGTGTGAAAATCGTCGAAGTGCCACCGGGTCCGCCGGTTCTGGCGCCGCTGGTGGCTGAAATCTACGGGCTGGACTACACCCGGCAGCGCGATGTCGCCGGCGCGGTGCGCGAGGTGTTCGCAGCGACCGCCCACGTGGTGGATGTCGACGACACCACAGAGGCGCCCCAGCAAAAGCTGGTTGTCGCAGTCGATCGCGCACGCGCGTCGCGGCTGGGCGTGTCGCAGCAGTCTGTTGCGACCACCATCGCCGCTGCGCTGCGTGGCGAGGACATGTCCTACCTGCACGACCCGGCGCTGAAGGTGCCGGTCCCGGTGCGGGTCGAACTGCCCGCAACCGATCAGGCTGATCCAGACGTGATTCAAACGCTTCGGGTGCGCTCCGCCTCGGGGACGCTGGTGCCGCTGTCCGAGATCGCCGAGATACACCGCACCACGCGCGAGCAGACGATCTATCATAAGGATCTGCTGCCGGTCGTGTACGTCACGGGCGACGTCGCGGGCGGCACGGACAGTCCGCTTTACAGTCTGTACACTATTTCGACCGCGCTCGGTGACACGCCGGTCGAAGGCGCGCCGATCAAGCAGTACCTGACGCGCCAGCCGGACAACCCCTACGAGTGGAGCCTCAAATGGGACGGCGAATGGCAGGTCACGTTCGAAACGTTCCGTGACATGGGTGCCGCTTACGCGGTGGGACTCATCCTGATCTACCTGCTGGTGGTCGCGCAGTTCCGATCTTACGGCGTACCGCTCATCATCATGGCGCCGATTCCGCTGACCCTGATCGGCATCATGCCGGGTCACGCGCTGCTGGGTCAGCAGTTCACCGCGCCCTCGATGATCGGAATGATCGCGCTGGCGGGGATCATCGTGCGCAACTCGATACTCCTGGTGGATTTCATCCAGCAGGAGGTCCGTGCCGGAAAAGCCTTGCAGGCCGCGACCATCGGCGCGGCCGCCGTGCGTGCCAGGCCCATTGCGCTAACCGCTATCGCCGCGATGCTCGGCGGCCTGTTCATTCTCGACGATCCAATTTTCGGCGGTCTGGCCGTATCGCTGATCTTCGGGCTGTTCGCTTCGACGGTGCTCACGCTGCTGGTGATTCCGGTGGTGTACTACCACTACCACTGGCGAAGTCTGGAAGCGACTGATATGGATCACAGCGCCCGAACACGCGTTGGCTGACAATGCCACTCGAGTCACAACTGGCGAGCGCAGGCATCTCGCCCCTCACTTTAAACACGAAAGGAGCAACCTCATGAAACGCAATATCGGCAGCACAGACAAACTTGTCCGCTACGTGGCGGGCGCACTCATCATCGGCGCAGGCCTCTATTACGAATCCTGGTGGGGCGCAGTGGGCGTCGTACCGATCGCAACCGCACTCATCGGCTGGTGTCCGCCCTACGCGTTGTTCAAGATAAACACCTGTCGCACCGATTCACGCGCAACACCGGCTTCGTGAACGAGACGGCAGGCGTCGCATACACCGGCGCAGGATACTCAAACAGAGGACATGACATGTACGGATTCTTCACCCGTGCCGCGGGCGCTTTTGACGACGTGGTGGACAAGGTCACCAAGGCGCTCGCTGCGCAGGGCTTCGGTGTGCTCACCACGATCGATGTCCAGAGCACGCTGAAAGCAAAGCTCGGCGTCGAGCGCCGGCCCTACATGATCCTTGGCGCCTGCAACCCGCCACTCGCCCATCGGGCGCTCGAGACCGATCCGGATATCGGGCTGCTGCTGCCGTGTAATGTCATTGTGCGGGAAGAAGAGGGTGGCACCGTGACCGTCGGTTTCATGGATCCGCGCTCGGTGCTGTCGCTGGTCGACAATCCGCAGGTGGCCGAGCTCGCCGATGAGGTGCGCCGGCGCCTCGACATCGTGCGCGATGCGGTGGGCGCGGGCTAGGCAACCTTCAGCGAGGCCCGTCGCCGGTCCATCATGCGGTCCAGAATCGGGGCGATGATGATCTCCAGCGCGAGCCCCATCTTGCCGCCCGGCACGACAAGCGTGTTGCGCCGCGACATGAAGGAATCGTTGATCATCGAAATCAGGTAGGGAAAGTCCACGTCAAATTTGCGTGGATCGCGAAACCGGATCACGACGAGACTCTCGTCCGCTGTCGGAATGTCGCGCGCGACGAACGGGTTGGACGTATCGACGGTTGGCACGCGCTGGAAGTTGATGTCAGTGAGTGAGAACTGCGGCGTGATGTAGTGCACGTAGTCGTGCATACGGCGCAGAATGTTCTCGGTGACATCATCGGGGGTATAGCCGCGTTTCTCGGTGTCGCGGTGAATCTTCTGGATCCATTCCAGGTTTACGATCGGTACGACGCCGATGAGCAGGTCGACGTGCCGCGCGACGTTCACCGTGTCGGTGACGACGCCGCCGTGCAGGCCTTCGTAGAAAAGCAGTTCCGTGCGCTCCGGAACCGCTGTCCACGGTGTGAAGGTGCCCGGTTTCTGCTTGTGGGGTTCGGCTTCCTCTTCGTTGTGCAGGTAGGTTCGCACTTTACCCGTGCCGGTTTCACCGAAATCCCGGAACAGGTTTTCGAGCTCCGGCAGCAGATTTGCCTTGGGCCCGAAGTGACTGAAAAAGCGTCCCTCCGCGATCGACGTCTGCACGTGCTTGTTCATCTCCGCGCGATCGTAGCGATGGAAGGCGTCGCCCTCGACGGTATGCGCCGACACCTGCTCGCGATAGAAAATGTGCTCGAACGCGGACTTGACGGTGCTCGTTCCCGCGCCCGATGAGCCGGTCACCGCGATCACTGGATGTCTGGTTGACATGAACGTCTCCCGATAGCGTCCGCGCTGGTTGCTGTGTTTCACGCAGGATATTGGGCACATCGCGATAATGTAAAATAAGAGTTTCATATAAAAGCTATAAGTATTCATCTATGTAGGCAAAGAATAAGCATATACTTATTGTTTGAATATATTTTATTGAATGTATTTATGTAACAACTTGCTGTAGTGTCTGGCACGCGTTGAAACCTGGCGGCGACCGCCCGGCGCCGTCAGGCCGCGGGCGCCTCGCTCAACGACTGTTCTCTCGGAGTACACGACATGGCTGCAGCAGTGGAGATCAAGGGTGCCGACCGTTACAAGTCGGGCGTTCTCGAGTACCGGAAGATGGGTTACTGGCAACCCGACTACGAACCGCGCGAAACGGACCTCGTGTGCTGCTTCCGCATCACCCCGCAGGAGGGGGTCGATCCCGTCGAGGCCGCTTCGGCGGTCGCCGGCGAGTCCTCGACGGCAACCTGGACCGTGGTCTGGACCGACCGGCTCACGGATTGCGAAAAATACCGCGCCAAGTGCTACCGCGTGGACCCGGTGCCGGGCACCGGCGACGGCTCTGACCGGGACGCGGAGTACTTCGCCTACATCGCTTACGACCTCGATCTGTTCGAAGCGGGCTCGATCGCGAACATGACCGCGTCCATTATCGGTAACGTGTTCGGATTCAAGCCGCTGAAGGCCCTGCGCCTCGAGGACATGCGCGTGCCGGTGGCCTACCTCAAGACCTTTCAGGGGCCTGCGACCGGAGTGGTCGTGGAACGCGAGCGGCTCGACAAGTTCGGCCGTCCGCTGCTGGGCGCGACGGTCAAGCCGAAGCTGGGTCTTTCCGGTCGGAACTACGGGCGGGTGGTCTACGAGGCGCTGAAGGGCGGGCTCGATTTCACCAAGGACGATGAGAACATCAACAGCCAGCCGTTCATGCACTGGCGCGACCGGTTTCTTTACTGCATGGAAGCGGTGAACCGGGCCTCGGCGATGTCGGGTGAGATCAAAGGCACCTATCTGAACATCACGGCGGCGACGATGGAGGACATGTACGAGCGGGCGGAGTTTGCCAAGGCGCTGGGGTCGGTGATCGTCATGATCGATCTGGTCATCGGTTACACGGCGATCCAGTCGATGGCGAAGTGGGCGCGCGCCAACGACATGATCCTGCACCTGCACCGTGCCGGGCACAGCACGTACACGCGGCAGAAGTCGCACGGGGTCGCGTTCCGGGTCATCGCCAAGTGGATGCGCATGGCCGGCGTCGATCATATTCACGCCGGCACGGTGGTCGGCAAGCTCGAGGGCGATCCCCACGCCGTTCGCGGCATCTACGACACGTGTCTGGACACCTTTACGCCGATGCGGCTCGAGCACGGTATCTTCTTCGATCAGGACTGGGCCTCGCTCAACAAGCTGATGCCGGTGGCGTCGGGGGGGATCCATGCCGGGCAGATGCATCAGTTGCTCAGCTACCTCGGCGACGATGTGGTGCTGCAGTTCGGCGGCGGCACCATCGGACACCCCATGGGCATCGAAGCCGGCGCGACGGCTAACCGGGTCGCCCTGGAGGCGATGGTGCTGGCGCGGAACGAGGGACGCGATATCTGGAACGAGGGGCCGCAGATCCTCCAGGCTGCGGCACAGCATTGTACGCCGCTGCAAAGCGCGCTCGAGGTCTGGAAAGACGTGACGTTCAACTACGAATCGACCGACACGCCGGATTTCGTGCCGGTTGCAACGCCGTCGGTTTGATTCTGTGAAGAGGGACCAGCAATGAGTATGCGCATCACGCAAGGCACGTTTTCGTTTCTGCCCGATCTCAGCGACGAGCAGATAACCCACCAGCTCAAGTACTGCATCGACAACGACTGGGCGGTGAACGTCGAGTACACCGATGACCCGCACCCGCGCAACACCTACTGGGAAATGTGGGGTCTGCCGATGTTCGATCTGAAAGACCCGGCGGGTATCCTCTACGAGGTCAACCAGTGCCGTAAAGCTTTCGGCAACCACTACATCCGCGTTTCGGCGTTTGACGCGAGCAGCGGCGTGGAGAGTCTGAGATTGTCATTCATCGTGAACCGGCCGGCGGAGGAACCGGGATTTCGCCTCGACCGCACTGATACCGCCGGGCGCAACGTCAGGTACTCATTGCATACATACAGTGCCGACAAGCCGTCCGGTGAGCGCTACTCCTGATGCAGCGCTTGCACGATCGCATGTCTTGATTGCAGATCGCCGTGTCAGAACCTGATTCGCCACCCGCCGGCGCAACCTTGCCTGGCGCGAATGACGACGACGAGACCCTCATCGACCTGCAGCAGGAGCTGCGCTCATCGCACGTTCAGGAGGTGCTGGAACGGCTGGATCACGAGCTGGTCGGCCTGGTGCCGGTCAAGACGCGAATTCGCGAAACGGCTGCCCTGCTGCTGGTCGATCGCTTGCGCAAGAAGCTCGAGATCGCCTCGGAGACACCGACTCTGCACATGAGCTTCACGGGCAACCCGGGCACCGGCAAGACCACGGTTGCGCAACGCATGGCGGAGATCCTGCACCGCCTGGAGTACTCGCGAACCGGGCATCTGGTCTCGGTGACCCGTGACGATCTGGTCGGCCAGTACATCGGGCACACCGCGCCGAAAACCAAGGAAGTCATCAAAAAGGCCATGGGCGGGGTGCTGTTCATCGACGAGGCCTACTACCTGTACCGGCCCGAGAACGAGCGCGACTACGGTCAGGAGTCGATCGAAATCCTGCTCCAGGTGATGGAAAACAATCGCGAGGACCTGGTCGTGATTCTGGCGGGCTACAAGGACCGCATGGATGTTTTCTTCCGCAGCAACCCCGGGATCCGGTCCCGCGTCGCGCATCACATCGATTTCCCCGACTACACGCCGGACGAGCTGTTCGCGATCGCCAGGCTGATGCTCGATGAGCTCAACTACCGGTTCAGCGCCGAGGCGGAGGACGCTTTCCGGGAATACATCCGGATCCGCATGACGCTTCCCCACTTTGCAAACGCGCGCTCGATCAGAAACGCGCTGGACCGCGCGCGCCTGCGCCAGGCGAATCGCCTGTTCGCCGCCGCCGGCGCGCTGACCAAAGCGGATCTGATCACGATCGAGGCGCAGGAGATCCTCGCCAGCCGGGTGTTCATCGAGGGACAACGCGATCTCGAGGGCAATGCCGGCGCGGCCGGGCGCGCCTCCGGAGCCCCGGACTAGCCGTCGCTTGCAGCCGCCCGCGCGGCGCCCCCCACCCCCGAAAGCCCTGCGCCCGGACGGCGGATCTAGCCCAACCGGGGTGTTTCACCCCCCATGGGGAATATATTTTATTAGAATATTCTAAATTAGCATGATTGCGAATTACTTTCCCGACCATTTCTTACAGGAGGATTAAGGGTCATGAAGACTAATCTGATCGCGATTGCGTTCAGCGCACTGCTGGGGCTGACTGGAAATGCCTTCGCTGTTACGGCATACGATGCCGCAGCAACCTCGGAGACCGCGCCGGCAAATGCGCCGACTGCCCCGCCGTCGTTGAACCTCGCGCGCCCGGAGGGATGGGCGGTGTTCATGAATCCCGCCAACTACGGCCATTTCATGAACCCCGCTACGTACGCGCAGTTCATGCAGCCCGGCTTCTATATGCAGTTCGCCAATCCCGCCAACATGATGGCTTGGGCGAACCCGGCCGCCTACCAGGCATACATGAATCCCGCCGCCTACATGCAGTTCGCAAATCCGGCGGTCTACATGCAGTTTGCCAATCCGGCGCTCTACGCGCCCGCCATGAATCCGGCCAGCTACGCTGCATTCATGAACCCCCAGATGTTCGCGCAGTGGGCCAATCCCGCCGCCTATCAGCCCACGGCGACGGCAAGCGGGCAGGCTTTCGACCCTGCAGCCTGGGCGGCCATGATGGGGTACCCGCAGGCGCCGGCGCCCGAGCAGGACGCCGCGGGCGAGTGACGAATCGACAGGCACTCGACTGCAGCGGGGGATGGTCAGGACGTCCCCCGCGTTCTTATCCGAACGGGAAAAGCCCTCCCCCGGCGCCTGTCTCCGTGCGAACAGCCTGCGGCTATCCCCTAGGTGCTATGCGTCCTGTCAGACACGCGCTGTATAGTGGGGCTGAGTTGCAGCCCGGGACAGTCTGATAGCGTATGACGGGTTGAGAGAACTCATCATGTCAAAAACAAATCTCCCAGGCACGGCGGTCGCGGGCGCACCAGCGAGGGTGCCCGCGCGAGCGGTGCCGGGCGATAAATCTGCGGCCGGCGCGCAAGGGTTCCACGCCGCTGGCAGGGGGCTGGGTATGTCAGCAAAAGCATTCGGACCTCCGCGTCGTCTTGCCGCTCTGGCATTGATTCTGACGGCCGTGCTTTTCAGCGCCGACTATGCCTTTCCGGCCGAACCTGAAACGCCTTCCATGCCGCATTCGATACCGCACCCCATGGTGGGCATGCAATACCCCGGCTACGGCTACATGCCGTACAACTGGATGCAACTGCAGTGGATGAACCGTTTCGCCCAACACGCCATGGGGCCGATGGTCGATGCGATGACACGGTTCAACGTGATGAACGCGATGATGCAGGCCATGGATCCGCGGTTCATGTTCGGCGCGTACGCACAACCATCCGTCGGCGAGGACGGCGAAGTCGAGGTGCCGGACCAGCTTCCGCTCGTCACGCTGCCGGGATTCCCGACCCAGTCCAGGCAGCACTGGACGCCCAACACCGTTACCGGCGAAATCTCGACTGCGGCGAAGCGCAACTTCTTTCAGAGCATGATGCTGATGAGCCCGCTGTCGATGCGCGACATGATCGGCGTGATGGCGGAGAAGATGGCGGTTGCCGAGGACGTAACGTTCGACGATGCGGTGGACTCGATGAAGCTGCGCGCCAATGAGATAAATTTCAAGCTGGTAGGACACAGCCCGTTGTGGAAAGACGTGCGCGCCATCACCGGCGATGAAGACACGCCGCGCGTGGAGATTTTTCAGTTTTGTGACGCGGTCGTTGCGCGCAAGATTCTCGACTATGTTCCGGAGTTCGTGGTCTTTCTGCCATGTCGGATTGCGCTGCTGGAAGATGCCAACGGAAAACTCTGGGTGATGACGCTGGATTGGGACGTCAACTGGCTCAACTATGCGCAAAACCCAAACAGTATTCTGGACAAGAACCTGCGCGCCGACGCTACCCGCATCCGCCAGGGCATCCGCTACATCATGGAAGGCGCGGCGACGGGCGACTTCTGAACACCTTTACATTGCGATCACCAAGGTAACCATTATGAAATTGCGAGCCACTGCATTGAGCGTTGTTACGTGTGCCGTGCTTACGATGTCCGCCGGCGTGGCCGTCGCGCAGAGCGAGGGGGCGCAGCCCGGGACCGCCCCGAACACCATGTCTCAGGCGATGCACAAGTCGATTGACCCTAATGTCTGGGCCAGAATGATGATGCAGATGATGCAGTCGCCGAATCCGATCGCCACCTGCGCCAACTGCCACACGGGCGAGGACGTCGCCCGGTATCAGAAGGATTTCGGCCCGATGATGAGTATGATGCAGCCGGCGATGGGCATGATGAACCCGACGATGCTGGGTAGCATGATGTCGCCGGCAATGGGCATGATGGGGCCGATGATGGCGCCCGCGATGGGTATGATGGGGCCGATGATGAACCCGATGATGAACCCGATGATGGGCATGATGAATCCCGCGATGGGCATGATGAACCCGATGATGGGCATGATGAATCCCGCGATGGGCATGATGAACCCGATGATGGGCATGATGAATCCCGCGATGGGCATGATGAATCCCGCGATGGGCAGCATGATGGCGCCCATGATGGGGATGATGGGCCCGGCGATGGGCATGACGGGCGGCACGGTGAATCCCTGGGCCATGGGCAACATGATGGGCCCGATGAGCGGCATGATGAGTCCGGGCGCAACGCCCGGCGCGGCCATGCCGCAGATGATGGACCCGAAGCAATATGAGAAGATGTTCAACGCCTGGCAGCAGATGATGCCGGGCGGCGCCCAGGGCGAACCGGCCCAATCCGGGTCTGGAACGCAATAGGCAAAAACGCTGCAATCGGCGGCGAGTATCCGACAAGAGTCTCTCGCTTGATGGAATTGGATGCCTTTTCGACGGTTCTGCTCTGGGGTCTCGTTCTCGGCGCGGTTTTCGGCGCTGTCGCCGCCAAGACCAACTTCTGCGTGATGGGTGCGGTGTCCGATATGGTGAATATCGGGGACCTCGGGCGCTTCCGGTCGTGGCTGCTGGCGATCGCGCTGGGCATCAGCGCGGTGGCGGTGCTGGAGGCACTGTCGCTCGTCGACATGAGCCTGACCGTGGACAACGAAACGTCCAACCCGCCGTACCGCATGCCCATGTTCGTATGGCCGCGCTATCTACTGGGCGGTTTTCTGTTCGGCATCGGAATGACGCTCGGTAGTGGCTGCGGCAACAAGACCGCCGTGCGTCTCGGTGCCGGCAATCTCAAGTCCATCGTTGTTCTATTGTGCATCGCAGCAGGGGCGTACGCGATGCTGCTCACCGATGCGTTCTACCTGCTGTTCTTCCAGTGGATGCAGCCGCTGGCGATCGATTTCACCCTGATGGACATCGAGAGTCAGGACCTGGGCGCGCTCGCCGCGGGGCTGAGCGGAGCCGGTGAGCCGGCGACCTGGCGATGGCTGCTTGCCGCGCTGCTCTCGCTGCTGCTGCTGGGCTGGGTTTTCAAGTCGCGCGCATTCCGCAGGGATATCGACAATCTCGCTGCCGGCCTGGTGGCAGGTGTGCTCATCGTCGGCGCCTGGTACGTCACCGCGGGCCCGCTGGGGCAGACGTTGCTGGAAGAGGTCGATTTCATGGACCAGCGCCCCTATGCGGTGGGCGCGCAGTCGCTGACATTCATCGCACCGACCGCGCACGCGGTCCAGTACGTCGAGCAGGGATTTTCGATGACCTATGCAACGTTCGGATTGGCGGTGCTCGTAGGCGTCATTCTCGGTTCTTTCCTGTATGCCCTCGTGCGCGGCGAAATCCGCCTCGAGTGGTTCCGAAGGCTGGACGACTTTATCAACCACGTCGTCGGCGGGCTGCTGATGGGCGTGGGCGGGATCCTCGCCATGGGCTGCACCGTCGGTCAGGGCATGACCGGTACCTCGACCCTCGCGCTGGGTTCGTTCCTCGCGGCGGCGTCGATCGTTTTCGGCAGCGCCCTTACCATGAAGTTCAGGTACTACCGCCTGCTCTACGAGGATGCTTCCAGCGTCGCGACGCTCGTCACCGTGCTGGTGGATTTCAGAATACTGCCGGCCCGGTTTCGAAAGCTCGAGCCCCTCTGAGCCTGGTGCAGAGGGCCTGGCCGTATCGTTATCACGTGCGCCGGTAGTCGGCCAGCCCGGGGTTGTCGCCGACGTTCTTGAGCATCGGCGTGTTCAGCTTGCGGATTCGTACGACGCTTTCGGCCTTCAGGTACTCGGTAACCTGATCCCAGATATGCGCCCCGGGCGCCTGTGAGTTGACCGTCGCCCAGCCGGCGACGATGTACTTTCGACCCGCGTCGATCGGGGTGCCGTCGTCCAGCCGCATACCGCTGATGCGCTTGCCGATACTCTCGGTCGGGTCACATACGTAATCCATGCCGCCGACCCGTACCATATCGCCGCCCTGCTGATAGTAAGGGTCGGGGTTGAACAGGTTGTCGCACACGTCTTCCAGAATGAGCTTCAGATCGGCGCCGGTCATCTCGCGCCGGTAGGTTTCCGGATAGGTGATGCAGGTCTGATCGAGCACGTTCTCGCGGGTTATCGCGGCGCCCGCCAGCACGCTGGTACCCCAGCGAAAACCGGGCGAGAGGGCTATCTGCGCGTCGTTGACCGCGCGCAGCGCATCGCAGATGACCTGGTCGAACGTACCGTTGAAGTTGCCTCGCCGGTACAAGGTCTCGTCCGTGACCGCCAACCGTTCATGCAACCGATCGTAGTAAGGCGCGCGGACACGACTGATGTAGGCGCTCATCACGGGGTCGGGCTTCAGATAGTTCGAGAAGATCGGCACGAGTCGGTAGCGATAGTCGCGTACGCGCCCGCCCCTGATATCGAAATCCATCACGCCAAGAAACTTTCCATTCGAGCCGGCGTTGGTGACCAGTGTTACACCGCCGGCGTTGCTGACCGGCACGGCGGCCGGAACGCCGTCATGCGTGTGGCCGCCGAAAACCGCATCGATACCACGCACGATCGACGCCATCTTAAGGTCGACGTCCATGCCGTTGTGGGACAGCACGATGACTGCGTCGGGTTTCTCCTGCTCGCGCACTTGATCGACGAGGTTCTGCATCGCCTCGTCCTGTATACCGAACGTCCAGTCCGGGATGAAACGGCTGGGGTTGGCGATGGGTGTGTACGGGAACGCCTGGCCGATTACCGCGAAGCGCGCGCCGCCTACGGTTTTCACAGTGTACGGCGGGAACACGTGACCGGTGTCCTCATCGTGGACATGGGTGCCCTCGAACAGGGCGTCCTCGGTCGCGCGCACGTTCTGCGCCACGAAATCGCCGTCGAAGGCCTCGATATTCTTCAGGATCTCCTCGTCGCGGTAGGTGAACTCCCAGTGACCGGTCATCACATCGACGCCGAGCAGGTTGGTCGCCCCGACCATGTCGGCGCCGCGCGTCCAGTACGCGGTGCCGGAACCCTGCCAGGTGTCGCCGCCGTCAATCAGCAGGCTGTTACCGGGTCCGGCTTGCTGGCGCAGCTGTTTGACCAGCGTCGCCAGATAGGCGAAGCCGCCCACTTTGCCGTAACGCCGGGCCGCCTCGTCGAAATCCAGGTAGGTGAAGGCATGGGTTTCCGCCGCCGTTCTGGGGAAAGGCAGAGACTTCGCCAGCTCGGTGCCGACGATGTGCGGCAAAACCCCGCGTGCGGCGTGAAACCCCAGATTGACATGAGGTTCGCGAAAGTAGATCGGTTGCAGCTGTGCATGGCTGTCGGTGAAATGCAGTATCCTGGCGTTGCCGAACGGTGGGAACTCGTACAATCCGAAATCCGATTGCGCGCCCGCGCCGCCTCGCGGCAGCAGGCCGGCCGCGCCGGCGATGGCCAGGGTGTGCAGGAATTCGCGGCGCGATAATGACATGTCAGCTCCTCATCCCGATTGCTTCTTGGTTCCCTCGCAGGGGTGCGCCCGAATGCGCTCAG
Source organism: Chromatiales bacterium (assembly GCA_024644045.1). Taxonomy (GTDB): domain Bacteria; phylum Pseudomonadota; class Gammaproteobacteria; order JAHELT01; family JAHELT01; genus JAHELT01. The sequence goes on from JAHELT010000288.1 coordinate 67,986, forward strand.
CGGAGGCGTTCGAAGCGCCGGACGCGGGGTACGGCGATTATGCCGTGTTTGCTGCCGCTCTGCCTCGCGGGTCGTGACTCGGGGGAGCGCGCCGCTCAGGATCCAAAGATCCGCGTGTCCCCGTACCGTCAGGCATCCCATGAACAAGGCGGCGCTTCAGGCACGGGTGCGCCCGACTGTAGAGCAAACCGCCGGATTGCGGCCATCGCCCGGATTGGCGGGCGCTGCCCCCCATCGGGGATATACACGGTGCCCGGCGGAGCGGGTAGTTTCAGATGTTTCTAATATAACTGAGGGCGAGCGTGGCACCAGAGGGCAGTGTTATCACCGCCACCGCCGGCGGCCTGAAGCGATCCGGCGGGTCCGTGTTCGTGTTCCTGATGCTCGCAGCTGCAGGGCTCGTGCGGGCTGACGGGCTCGACAGCGGCGTTCGCGTTGCGGCAGCCACCGACCTGGCGGCCGATGCGTCACTGGCCGCGCGGCAGGGTGCCGTCATCCTGCTCGAGTTCTCCGCCGAGGATTGCACGTACTGTACCCTGCTCGAAGAGGAATTCCTCAAACCGATGCTGCGCAGCGGGGACTACGACGCCAGGGTGATCATGCGCGTCGTCGATGTCGATCAGCCTATTCCGCTCAGGGATTTCCGCGGTCACCGGTCGACCACCGCGGCGCTGGCCGACCGCTTCGGGGTCGAGCTGACGCCGACGCTGGTGCTGGTGGACAGCCGTGGCAAGCCCCTCGTAAAACGCATCGTCGGCATCTGGTCTCTGGACTTTTTCGGCGGGCTGCTCGACGAGCGTATCGATGCCGCGCTGACCAGGGTGCGGGATGTCAGCCGGGCCAGCGTTTCCCGTGGCCTTTCGGGGCATCCCCGCGCCGAGGCGTGGGAACGGGAGTCCCGATAGCCTGTCGAAACAGATCTACGTGAGGGTTTCTGGGGTACAACCTGCAGTGCCGGACCGCGCCGAGACACACTCGAACACAATGGAGATCCCCTCCTGGGCTCCCCGCGTTTACCGGGTGTTCCCTTTTCTGGAACACGCGGATGCGGCGCTACGCGAGGCCTTTTTTTCACACGCGCAGCTGATGCGCATCCCCGGCGGAAAACACATGTGTTTCCAGGGCCAACGGTGCGAGCACCTCGCGCTGATGCTGGCCGGCCGGGTCCGCGTCTACAAAACCGGCGAAGAGGGACGCGAAATCACTATGTATCGCATCGAGGGCGGCGACAGCTGCATTCTATCGGCTGCGTGCATCCTGAGTCAGCGAGCGTTTCCGGCACACGCGGTCACCGAAACGGAAGTCGAAGCGGTGGCGATCGCCTCCGATGTCTTTCGTCGCTGGTCCAACGATCACAGCGTGTGGCGGCAGCACATCTTTGCGCAGCTGGTACGGCGTCTGGTAGATGTCATCGATGTTCTCGAGGACGTAACCTTCCAGCGCCTGGATGTTCGACTGGCAACGTATCTGCTGGCGGTGGCCGATGAGGCCTCAGGCCGCATCAGTAAGACGCATCAGGCAATCGCGGCGGACCTGGGGTCGTCGCGCGAAGTCGTAAGCCGGTTGCTCAAGGACCTGGAGCGCCACCGGCTCGTGTCGCTCTCCCGCGGCTCAATCGCACTGGAAAATCACGCCGGCTTGAAGCGAGTCGCTGCCGGCACGGGAAGTGTGTGACTTAGTCACTGACGCTTGCAACGTCCAGCGATACCGTGAGACTCGACCAGAATTCGCCTCGCCAATCTGGTCAAATTCGAGGAAAGCAGCGCATGGTTGACTACGACGAGCGGCTCGACGCAACAGGGCTGAATTGCCCGCTGCCGATCATACGTGCGAAAAAGGCGCTGGCAGGCTTGTCCAGCGGTCAGGTTCTCGAAATTGTCGCTACCGATCCCGGTTCGGTAAAGGATTTCGAGGCATTCACCCGGCAAACGGGTCATTCGCTGCTCGAATCGAAAGAAGGCGACGGTGTGTTCACCTACCTGATCCAGAAAGCTTAGCTGCAGAAAAACACACCGCGTTGGCAACTGATGGAGGTGTCTTATGGACACGACCTCGAACACCAAGAAAATGGCGCTCATTGCGACCAAGGGTACGCTGGACTGGGCTTACCCGCCCTTCATACTGGCTTCCACGGCGGCGGCGCTCGACTATGAAGTGAGCGTGTTCTTCACCTTTTACGGGCTGCAGCTGCTGAGAAAAGATCTCAACCTCAAGATCAGCCCGCTGGGCAATCCGGGGATGCCGATGCCTATGGGCATGGACAAGTGGTTCCCTGTAGCAGGCACCGCACTGCCGGGCATGGAAGCGATGATGACGAGCATGATGAAGAGCAAGATGAAGAAAAAAGGCGTCGCCAGCGTCGAGGAGCTGCGCGAGATCTGCATCGAATCGGGCGTCAAGCTCATCGGCTGCCAGATGACCATCGATCTGTTCGATCTGAGCCCTGACGATTTCATCGACGGTATCGACTACGGTGGCGCATCCACGTTTTTTGAGTTCGCCGGCGAGTCGGACGTCAGCCTGTTTATTTAAGAGACGAAAAACGCCCGGCGCAAAACGAAGGCCGGGGGATAAGTGCGGGGGGATGGAGAATGAAGTACTCAAAGCGCGTGTGCGGTGCTGCGCTTGCGTCGATCGCTATCGCTGTTCCCGGCATGGTGCATGCCACAAACGGCTATTTTACTCACGGCACCAGTATCAAGGAAAAAGGCCTGGCAGGCGCGGGTACAGCCCTGTCGCAGGATACGCTGTCCGCGGCCAATAACCCCGCCGGCATGGTCTGGCAGGGCGCCGGGTACGACATCGGGGGTTCGCTGTTCAACCCGAATCGCTCTTACTCTGCCCGGGGTATTGCAGCACCGGCCGGGACGCCCCTCTCCGCCATTCCCGGCTGTCCCCCGCAATGCCCGTTCAGCGTCGGCAACGGCAATCAGTCCGTCGACAGCGGCAGCGAACTGTTTCTGATACCCCAGTTCGGCTACAACTGGCAGCTCGACGAAGTAAGCAGCGTGGGCGTATCGGTTTATGGTCGTGGCGGCTTGAACACCGACTACGACGGCGGGGTTGCGACACTGCCCGACCCCGGTTCCGGCAACATGGTGGAACTGAACGGGACTTTCGGGGCCGGCTCGACCGGGGTCGATCTGGCGCAGTTGTTCATCGCGACCACCTATTCCCGGTCGTTCACCAAGACCGCGTCATGGGGCGCCAGTCTGGTGGTCGCTTACCAGCAGTTCGAAGCCAAGGGGCTCGCCAATTTCGCCGCTTTTTCCACCGCCCCGTCGAACCTCACCAACAGGGGCAAAGACACCGGCACCGGCATCGGGATCCGCCTGGGGATTCAAGGTGAAGTCACCCCCGGCGTGAGGCTGGGCGCGGCGTACCAGCCGGAAATCGACATGGACGAGTTCAGCGATTATTCGGGGCTGTTCGCCGAACGGGGCGATTTCGACATACCCTCGAACGCCACCGTGGGATTGGCGTGGGACGTGACCGATGACGGTACGTTCCTGGTGGACGTCGAGCAGATCAACTACGAGGACGTGCCGGCGGTATCGAACCGGATTGCGCCGCTTTTCAACAGCTGTCCGGGCAGCGGCTGCCTGGGGGGCGCCAACGGTGCGGGGTTCGGCTGGCAGGACATAACCGTGGTCAAGCTCGGGTATCAGTGGCGTTCCGACGAGGCTTGGACCTGGCGGGCAGGTTACAGTCAGACGGATCAACCGATCCCCGAGAGCGAGGTGCTTTTCAACATTCTGGCGCCCGGCGTCATCGAGCAGCACTTCACCTTCGGCTTCACCCGGGTGATCGGTGGGGGAGAGCTCAATTTTGCCGCCCTGTATGCGCCGAGCAATTCGGTGTTCGGCCGCAACCCGCTTGATCCACAGCAGGTGATCGAACTGGAGATGGATCAGTTCGAGCTGGCCATCGGGTACGCGCGTGATTTCTAGGCGTGCAAGGTGCGCAGCCGCCGGTCGCGGCGCCCGCTGATCGGTGGCCGGCACTCATTACTGGCACTCGCATCGCATCCTCATTGCGCTGGCGATCCTGTTCAGCCAGCCAGGTGCGGCAGCGCAGGCCCCGGATTTCGAGCGCGAGGCGCGCCTGGCCGCGGAGATCGAGGATGCCATTCTGGACGGCGAACCACTCTATCTGACCGCCGATAAACGGAAATTTCTCGCCATTTTCACCGAGGCCGAGACGGCGGCGCCGCGCGGCGCGGTTATTGTGCTCCACGGTCGCGGCTTTCACCCGGACTGGCACGACGTGGTTCAGCCGCTGCGCGTAGGGTTGACGGAGCGCGGCTGGCACACCCTGTCGCTGCAGATGCCGGTGCTGGGTAAAGACGCGAAGTACTATGACTACGTGCCGATTCTGCAGTACGGGTTTCCGCGCATCGAGGCGGGCATCGATTTTCTCCAGGCGCAGGGCGTGGAACGCATTGTCATCGCTGCCCACAGCTGCAGCGTACACATGAGCATGGCGTGGTTGAAAGCGCGCGGTGACGACAGGATCCACGCGTATATCGGCCTGGGTATGGGCGCGACCGACTACAAACAGCCGATGCAAGCGCCGTTTCCGCTGGCCGGGTTGAACATTCCGGTGCTCGACGCCTACGGCGACCGGGACTACCCCGCCGTGAAGCGCAAGGCACCGGAACGCAAGGCGGCAATGGCCGCCGCGGGAAATCCGAAATCGCGACAGATCGTGGTCCCGGGAGCCGACCACTACTTCAAGGACAGCGACGAGGCCCTGCTGGAGGCGGTGGGCGCCTGGCTGGACAGCCTTTGAGCCTACCTACGAGAGGAGATTGAACTATCCCCTCGGTGATAGGGATGGATAGCCCGGTTGATAGGTTGAGCGAGCCTCCCCGCGCTATAGACTAGTAAAGTGACCGTGAGAAATCGTATATTCAGCTTCTTACGCGTGCTGGTGCTGTCGCTGGGCGCCGTCGCCGCGTCGGCCGGCGCCGACGTACGCGGTCAACCGCTCGCCGTGACCCACAGCTATCAGTCGGGCCCGCAGGCTGCTCAGGATGAGAGCAGCGACGAAGAAGAAGAGCCGGACTGCGATTGAGCGTGGCTCGGTTGATCTATGTCAAACAGGGGGGATTCATGCGTGCAATGAAAGCTGTTTCGGCGCTGACGCTCGGCCTGATGGTGGCCGGTACGGCACTGGCAAAGCCGGTAGGTATAACGCCCGACGTGATGAGCGTAACCGTCATGCACGGCGGCCGCAGCGTCGAGATCAAACGCAATCAGGACAATAAAGCGACTGTCGATCCCGCTTTTGCAAAGACGTCACGCCCCTGTCCGCCGTTCTGCATCCAGCCGATCATGCTCGCCCCGGGCGTGGAAACGCTAGGTGAAACGGAAGTGCTGGACTACCTCAAACGCATGAGCAACGGTGACAAATCGATCCTGGTCATCGATTCGCGCACCCCTGAATGGGTCAGCAAAGGCACCATTCCGGGGGCCGTGAACATTCCGTGGACCGGGCTCAATCCGGCCAAGGGTGCGGACCCGATTTCGATCGGCGAGATCCTGACCGAAAAGTTCGGCGTGAAAGAGCTGGAAGGTCTGTGGGACTACAGCGACGCGAGGACGCTGGTCATGTTCTGCAACGGCATGTGGTGCGGGCAGTCGCCCAACAACATCAAGAACCTGCTGAAATTCGGCTACCCCTCGCACAAGATCAAGTGGTACCGCGGCGGCATGCAGAACTGGTCGAATCTCGGTTTCACCGTGGCAAAACCGTGACCGGCCACCTTGTCGGCGTTGAAACACTCGGGAGAACAAAATGCGAAAGCTCGATAGGCTGCTGGCAGCGGCCTCTGTCGCCACCCTGCTGGGTGCGCTGAACATGATCGCTGCGCCAAGCGCGGTCGCCCAGGATGCGGCGCTGGTGGCGGAAGGAAAGAAGATTGCCTTCAACCGCAGGAAGGGCAACTGCCTGGCATGCCATATGATGGGTGACGGCGACCTGCCCGGTAACATCGGCCCGCCGCTGATCGCCATGCAGGCGCGCTTTCCCGACAAGGCGGCGCTGCGCGCGCAGATCTACGACCCGCGCACGAAGAACCCGCGCACCATCATGCCGCCGTTCGGTCCGCACGCAATCATCAGCGATAGCGACATTGACAAGATTACAGAGTACGTCTGGACGCTCTAGGCCAGACGACGGAGGACAGGAGCTAATGATACTCAAACGTCGAACTTTTCTACAACGCACGCTGGCCACCTCCACGGTCGCGATGGCCGCCAGCGCGGGGTTGATGGCACCGCGCGCGGTGTTTGCCGAGTGGCCGAAAAACGCATTCATGGCCAAAGGCGTGCCGGAAGCGCTGACCGGACTGCTTGGAACGACCAGCGCCAATGATTCCGACCAGATAAAGATCAAAGCGCCCGACATTGCGGAGAACGGTGCAGTGGTTCCGGTCACCGTATCCACATCGCTGGACAACGTGGAGTCGATCTCCATCGTCGCCTCGGCGAACAATCAACCGCTGACCTCGAATTATATTCTGCCCGCGGGCACGGAAGCCTTCGTGTCCACTCGCATAAAGATGGCGAAGACATCCGATGTGATCGCGGTGGTCAAGGCGGGCGGCAACATCTATACGACCAAAAAAGAGGTCAAAGTCACGATCGGCGGCTGCGGCGGCTGAGACCAGGAGGCACACACTCATGGCAGCAACTATCAAGATCCGGGCCAAGGCCAAGGGCGGCGTCACGACCGTGAAAGCCCTGATGAATCACCCGATGGAGACCGGCCTGCGCAAGGACAAGAAGACCGGCAACAAGATTCCGGCACATTTCATCCAGGAAGTGGTCGCGGAACACAACGGCAAAGTCGTGATGACTGCCTACTGGGGGACGGCGATATCGAAAAACCCCTACATCTCGTTCAAGTTCGCCGGTGGCAACAAGGGCGACAAGATCAAGATCAGCTGGGTCGACAACCAGGGTCAGAGCGACAGCCGGGAAGCGACGATCAAGTAGCTCGGCGCGATGAGGAGACAATCGATGAAAAAAACCATGCTGCTCGTTTCTGCTGTGTGCATGCTGGCGACCGCACCGTTCGCCGCGGCGAGCACGCCGGAAGAGGACATGCAGGCGTTTCGCCAGTACTTCAAGGACCGCTATCCGAACACGCCGTTCGACGATTTTCAGAACGGGGTCTATTCGATCGACGCCAGCCGGCGCATCGAGTGGGAGTCTATGGAAGAGTTCCCACCCTACGAAATCGGCCTCGAGATCGGACAGCAGGCGTTCGAGAAGCCGTTCGCGAACGGCAAGACCTACGCCAGCTGCTTTCGCAACGGGGGCATCAACATCCGTCAGCACTATCCCTACTTCGATGCAGCCACGGGGCAGATCAAAACCCTGGAAGGGGAGATCAACGAGTGCCGCGTCAAGAACGGTGAGAAGGCGCTGAAATTCGGCTCGGGCGAGCTGGCGGCCGTTTCCGCCTACATGGCGAGCACCTCGAACGGCTCACGCATCAACGTCGTCATTCCGAACGACCCGCGGGCTCTCGAGTGGTACGACCGCGGCAAGCAGCACTACTACGCCAAGCGCGGGCAGCTCAACATGTCATGCGCCGACTGTCATTATCACTATGCGGGATATAATGTCCGTGCCGATCTGCTGCACCCGGCGCTGGGTGACCTCAGCCATTTCCCGGTGTACCGCAAGAAGTGGGAGGCGCGCGGCAACGGGCCGCTTGCAGGCTTCGGCACTTCGCATCGCCGGTTCAACGGTTGTAACAAACAGGTGCGTGCAAAGGGTTACGGTGCGCAGAGCGACGAGTACAAGGCGCTCGAGTACTTTCTGACTTTCATGAGCAACGGGATACCGATCAACGCGCCCGGCGTGCGCCAGTAGCCCGCGCACCGTTTCCAGACAAAGCCCGGCATTGCCGGGCTTTTTTATGGTCTGCGGATCAACGGGGTCAAAAAAAGGGGAAAAAGGGGACAGGTTTATTTAAAGTAGCCTTTAAATAAACCTGTCCCCTTTTTTCTCTTTTTTCTTAGGTCTGCTACCTGCCTCCTGCTATAGCTCGGCCCAGCGGCGCATGAGATTGGCGTAAACGGCGTCGATGCGGTCCAGAGCATCTCTGGATGCCTTCTCCTGGCGCAACAACTCCCGCGTCTGGCTGATTTCGAACAGCAGACGTCTGCACTCGAGGTCGCGGACCAGGCTCTGAATCCAGGTGACCGCGACCAGCCGCTCGCCGGCGCTGACCATATCGACCCGGTGCGTGAACGACGCGGGGTAAAGCACCGCATCGCCGGCATCGAGCTTCACGCTGCGCTCGCCGAACTCGGCGTCAATCACGAGTTCGCCGCCGGTGTAGTCCGCCGGGTCGCTGAGAAACAGTGTCACGGCGATGTCTGAACGGTACGGCTGGCCGGCCCCCATCAGTGGGTTGTCGATGTGCGTCCCGTAGCCCTGGTTCGGGCGATAGCGGGCATAGATCGGTGTGGCCACGTGGCGCGGCAGCGCGCCTGCGCGATAGCGCGGATGGCGCACGAGATTGCCCATGACAATGTCGTTGAGCGCTTCCAGGTGGGCGTCGTCGCGCGCGACTTCGTCGTTATTTTTCACCGATCCTGCGTGCGGTTCCGCACTGGCGCTGCCGTCCACGTAGGTGCATGCGGCGAGCATCTTCCGCACCTTTTCCAGCTCGGTCCGGCCGAGCACGTGAGGAATTTCAATCAGCATCGGCCGCGGGCGCTCGCGCTCACGCCGGCGCGTAGTTCGGATCTTTCGGATTCAGGAACACGAAAGCCATTTCGCCCGAGTCGAGCTGCACGTAGTCCACGACCAGTTCGTGCGTCCACTCGGCGCTGCTTCGCGCTACCACGATCGCAATGCCTTCGCTCTCGAATTTGAGGTCGTCTTCGCCGCCCACGTCGTCGAAGCCCATGGCGTAATGCAGCGTCCCGTCGTCGCGTTTTTCCACGGCGATGCGCAGCGGCAGGCCCAGCGCATCGGCCTGACCAGCCGATTCACGGATCTGCGCGGCGGCCGCCGGTGTCAGCTCAGCCATGCTGCGGTCTCGCATGCGGCTTCGGACGCTGGTGTTCGATGAACTGTACGAATCCGGTGGTCCAGGGGGATTGCGCGGTGTGCCGCAGGTGTGTGTAGCTGGCGAGCGTGTTGCGGTAAACGACGCCGTCCCTTGCCCCGTCAATGCCGTGCCCGCGCAGTACGCGGTAAGCAAAGACGATCTCGGAACCGATGTTCTCGACCTTCGAGTAGTGGAACTCGTGCGCGTTCACCGTCGTTGCCGGCGGTTGCACGACCGACCAGGGCGAGTGTCCGGTGGTCTCGAGCCTGACGTAACCGCGGCCCTGCGGCCGATCGAGCATCACGCAGTCGAGCGGCAGGGCGCCAACCATCTCGGCCGTTTTGCCGCGCCAAGACAGCGTTCGCGCCAGGTACATCAAGCCGCCGCATTCGGCGTAGACCGGAAGTCCAGCCTCGACCCTGCGTTTGATCTGGGCCCGCAGCGATGCGTTGTCGTGCAGCGCGTCGAGTTGCGTTTCGGGAAAGCCGCCGCCGATAAACAGCCCGTCGACCGGGGGTAAGTCGGGTTGCGAGAGCGCGTCGATGAACACCAGCTCCGCACCTGCCGTGGACAGGTTTTCCAGATCGTCGGCGTAGTAGAAGCCGAATGCGCGGTCGCGCAGTACCCCCAGGCGCACGCGCGCAGACCGCGTGCCGCGAGGCTGTGGACTGAGCGGCGCCGCTATCCGCTCGACGGCGCCGGCCGCAGCGTGCACGGCATCGAGGTCGAGGGATGTTTCGACCAGCTCGCGAATCGCGCGGATGCGCGCGTCGACCGCCTGTGTCTCGTTCACGGGGGTCAGCCCCAGGTGGCGTTCATGGATCTCGAACACCGCGTTACGGGGCACGCTGCCGAGCACGGGAATGTCGGTGTAGGCTTTGACGGCGGCGTCCAGTTTCGCGGCATGCCGGGCGCCGCCGGTCAGATTCAACACCACGCCTGCGATGCGCACGGCGCGGTCGAAGCCCTGGATGCCCTGCAGCAGGGCGGCGATACCGCGGGTCATGCCGTTGCAGTCGACAACCAGAAGCACCGGGCTCGCCAGCCGTCTGGCCAGCGCGGCGTTGCTGTCGCTGCCATCCAGCGCTACCCCGTCGTGCAGGCCCTTGGTGCCCTCGATCAGCGAAATGTCCGCAGTCTCGCCGCGTGCATACATAGCATCGATCTCCGGGTCGCTCATGGTGTTGAAGTCGAGGTTGTAGCATGCCCGGCCGGCCGCGGCCGACAACCACATGGCGTCGATGTAGTCGGGCCCTTTCTTGAACGGTTGCACGGCGAGCCCGCGCGCCCGCAACGCCGCGCTCAGCCCGATAGCGATTACGGTTTTCCCCGAGGATTTGCGGGCGCCGGAAACGTAGAGTCGGGCCATGCCGGCCGGCTGCGCGTCAGGTCCGCGCCGTGACGCTGTCGCCCGCGGCGAGGCGCAGCCTTTCCGGCACGATCGGCAACACCCGCACCGTGAGCGTGACGATCAGTGCCGCAAGCGCAATGCCGCCAGCCGCGAGCAGGTACTCGTTGAGCGTAGCCGAATAGCGGCCGGTCTCGCCGTCGAAAAACGTGCTCGATACCTCGTAGCCCGGGAACAGCATCAGCGGGTAGGCCTGTCCGCCGATGATAATGACGTACAGCTGAGTCAGCCCGCCAAGCACGATCAGGCACGCCGCGACGAAACAGGCGGCGGGTGAGCGCGACAAACGCGGTGTCCACAGCAGCACCAGGGGCACGAGACTGCCCAGCGTCACCTGACCGGCCCAGAAGAGCAACGCGTAAGGATCGCCGTCGACCAGCAGGAAACGCACGACGCCACCGTGCTCTGCCGCGTACAGGTTGGTCAGGTGAAAGGCGGCGACGAAGTACAGGACCACAACGACGAAGATGGACATCAGCCTGGCCTGGCGTGCCAGGATGTCCGGATCGAGGGGGCGGGCGCTGGCGCGGGCGACCGCGAGCAGCGTAATCAGAAAGGCTGCCGTGCCGAACGCGAACGACATGGCGACGAACAGCGGTGCCATGACGGCCGCATCGTAGGCTTCGCGCGCAATCAGGAATCCAAAAATAGATCCGGTGCCCGAGGTCAGGGTCAGACGCCATGCGAAAGCGGCAAAACCGACGGGTTTGCTGTAGCGCTGGAAACGCCGCTCCATCATGAACCAGACGTAGATACCGGCAATCACGACGAAACCGGTGTAGAGAATGATGTTCCACGCGAATATCGATCTGAAATTATAGTAGGTCATGGCGACGATCAGCCGGTCCGGGCGCCCCAGATCGAGCACCAGAATGGTCAGTCCGCCCAGCAGCAGCGCGATCGCGAGTATCGCGGACAGGCGGGCGAGCGGCTGGTAGGCCACGCGCCCGAATACCGAGTTCAGCGAGGCTACGTTCAACGCACCGGAAGCAGCGACGATCAGGAACACGGCGAACACGTGAGGTATGCCCCACACGATCTGGTTGTTCATCCCGGTGATGTGGTGACCTTCGGATTCCATGGTGTGCGCCGCCCACAGCCCCGCCAGCAGCACGCCGCCGAGGGCCACCACAAGAATCCGAAACCCCGCACTGCGCGGGCCGATCACCGAAAACGCACCCGGCCGCATCACGATGGCATTCTCTGGTAGCGCACACCGGTGTTCAGCCCGAGGTCCGCGCGGATCTCCCGGGCGCCTTCGCTGCGCAACCGTGTTGCGATGACACTGGTAGCATCGTTGAGATCGCCGAATACGATGGCGTGGTGGCCTTCCTCGACGCACGCTTCCGCGCACGCGGGGACGGCGTCCTGGCCGGAGCGGTCGACGCGGTGAACGCACAACGTGCAACTCTCGACCGTGCCTTTACCGCGCGGCGCGTGCGCCAGCTGGTCGCGCAGCGTCTCGTGGATGAAGGAGCGCGCCTTGTAGGGGCAAGCCATCATGCAGTAGCGGCAGCCGATACAAATGTGCTTGTCGACCAGCACGATGCCGTCGGCACGCTTGAACGATGCCCCGGTCGGGCACACGTCGACGCACGGCGGTGCATCGCAGTGCTGGCACAGCATGGGCAGCGAGTGCGCGTGTCCAGTAGTCCGATGACGGAGATTCAGTTTGCGGATCCACTGAGCGTCGGTGGCGGGGCGGTCCTTGCCGACGAGACCATGCTCTTCATTGCAGCCGCGGACACACGCATCGCAACTCTCGGCGCATTGGCTCGTGTCGATCAGCAACCCCCAGCGCCGCGCGCCGCTGACCGCCTCGTCGGGGGCTTTGGCCGCTGCAAGCTCGACCAGCAGCGCACCCGGCGCGGCGCTGGCGCCAAGCACCACGCCAAGGCCTTTGAGAAACCGCCGGCGCGCACGATCGGCGAACGGCGTGGCGGCGGTCACGGCAGCTGCTCCGCGTGCCGCACCGACGGCAGGCCGGGAAGCCCAGCCGCGCGCGCAAGCTGGCTCAACGTTGTGGGTGATCGTTCTGCCGCGGGGGCCTGATTCGCGGGCCGATCGGCGTGGCACTCGAAGCAGTCGATGCGCACTGCCGCAAAGCTGTGACAGCGCGTGCAGAAGTGCTCCGGGTCATCGAAGCGTGCCAGCTGTCCGTCGTCACGCTTGACGGCATGGCAGTCGATGCAACCGACAAAGCTGTGCCTGCTGGTGCGTATACCCCGGTGCACGGTTTCGTCGCGCTGATGGAGAATGAACTCCATGTGGTTGCGGCGCATGACCTCGGTCGGTTCGACGCAGGCATCTCCTCGGCCCCTTGCGGGAACCGGCACCAGCGAGACTTCCGCCGCCGCGCCGCCGGCCGACAACACGGCCGCAAGCACGAGCGCCGTGGCCGCGAACCTTCGACCTCCGGTGAACGGGTGTCCGTTCATCGCTGCCCGCGGGACGCAGGCGACACAGGCAGGTACCGCCATGCATCAACAACGCGTTGAAAAGTCACAGGATGTGCCTTTTCAACACGCGCCTAGTGATCACCCAGCGCCATGTCGATGTAGCCTGAGGGGCAGACATCGGCACAGATGTGGCAGCCGATGCAGCGGCTGTAGTCGGTGTCCACGTAGCGGCCGGTCGTGGACTGGTCCTTCTTGACACGGAACACCGCATCCTGCGGGCAGAAAATCACGCAGTTGTCGCATTCGATGCACATCCCGCAGCTCATGCAACGGTTGGCTTCGGCAATTGCCTGCTCTTCGCTGAGACAGCGCACGCGCTCCTCGAAGTGGCCGAGCACCCGCTCGGCATCCGGCCCGTGCGATTCGCGCTTAATGCGTGCCGTGTACTGGAAGTGCGCCAGATAGAGTCGGTCGGAGGGAATGATCTCCTGCGCGGAACGGTCCTCGTAGTTGTGGATCGCCCAGTTGCCGCTGTCGGTGCCGCGCAGGTCGGGCGTTACGGTGGCCGGCTCGAACGCGGTAGGCGCAAGTTCCGCCTCTTTCAGCTTCTCCAGCAGATTGAAGTGGTGCACGTCCACTTTGGGTCGCTGGCGCAGCTGGTCCACGCCGCGCAGGTAGCGATCGACGGTGGTCGAGGCCACCGAGGCCTGGCCGATCGCGGTGGTCAGCAGGTGCGGGCGGATAATGTCGCCTGCGGCAAAATGGCCCGGTCGTTCGGCCACCTGATACAGCTTGTCGGTATCGATCAGCCCGCGTCCGTTGTCGAACTCCTCGAGCCCACGCAGATCCCCGCCCTGGCCGATCGCCGCTACGATCAGATCGGCCTCGAGCTCGAACTCACTGCCGTCGACCGGCACCGGGCGGCCGTCCTCCAGGGTGCACTTCGCCATCTTGAGCGCCCGCGCGCGGCCATTATCGTTCAGCAGCACTTCGACCGGCATCACGCCGTTCAGGATGGTCACGCCCTCGCGCAAGGCGTCGTCCACCTCGTGCTCGGTTGCGGTCATGGCCGGACGTTCGAACAGCGCGGTCAGCGTGACCTCGGCGCCTTCACGCGCCGCCGCATAGGCGGCATCGTGTGCCACGTAACCGCCGATCACCGCTTCCGGGCGGTCCTTGGGATTGATCTTGTCGATTTTGCCCAGCCGCCGGGCGACCGACACCACGTCGATCGACGTGTCTCCGCCGCCCACGCACACCACCTTGTCCACCCCCACCTGCAGCGCGCCGGTGTTGAACGCTTCGAGGAACTCCACCCCGGACACACAGTTCGGCGCATCCGCTCCCGGCACCGGCAGCGGGCGGCCGGATTTGCAGCCGATGGCCCACAGGATCGCGTCGAACTCGTCTTCCAGCGATTTGACCGGGACATCGCGCCCCACGCGGGTGTTCAAACGCAGCTCGATACCGCCCATGTCCAGGATGCGCTGGATCTCCCGGTCCAGGAAAGCGCGCGGGGTGCGATAACCGGGGATCCCGTAGCGGAACATCCCGCCGAGGTCCGCATGGTCGTCGAAGATCACGCTGGCGTGCCCGAGCCGGCGCAGATGGTAGGCGCCGGAAAGCCCGGCGGGGCCGCCGCCGACGATCGCCACGCGCTTTCCGGACAGCGGCATGCTGTTGTCGAAAGAGAAGCCCTGCTCGGACGCGGTATCGCCGATCCATTGTTCGACCGCGTTGATACCGACGAAGTCCTCGACGTTGTTGCGGTTGCAGCCGTCCTCGCACGGTGCGGGACACACCCGCCCCATCATGGAGGGAAACGGATTGGCGTCCGTCGAGCGGCGAAACGCGTATTCCGCCATGGAGACACCCTCGGGCGGTTTCTCGATGCCGCGCACGATGTCCAGCCAGCCCCGGATGTCTTCGCCGGAGGGGCAGCTGCCTTGACACGGCGGAGTACGATGTACGTACGTCGGGCACTTGTAAGAGTGATCGGCCTCGAAGATCTGCTGTGCGAAGCTGGGCCACTCGTGGTCGCCTTCGCGATACTTGCGAAACGTTAGTTTTCCTTCCATCTGGTCGCTTGAAGTGCCCATCGTTCCTCCGCTCGAATTTACCGAATGCTAGAAAACCTGCCGCGCTGCCGCCCGCTCGAGGACGCGGTTCCGCTCAGGCAGCGCCTGCGTCCAGGACGATCGCGTTGCCGACCAGCTGATGCACGCTGACGATCTGATCCATCTGGAAACCGTAAAACGGCAGCACTTTGCTGAACTGGCTCTTGCAGATCGCACAGATTGCCGCCATATGCGTGACGCCGTGCTCCTGAACCACCTGCTGCAGCGCCTGCATGCGCGGCAGCGCACCCTTGACACGCAGCTCCACGAGGTCGTCGGTCAGCAGACCGCCGCCGCCGCCGCAACAGAAGGTCGCCTCACCGATGGTGTCCGCGGGCATGTCGAAAAAGTGGTTGCAGGTCGCCTTGATGATCTCGCGCGGAATCACGAACTGGCCGCCCGGCATATCGCCCATGCGCGAGGCGCGCGCAACGTTGCACGAGTCGTGGTAAGTGAGCACCATGTCGTCGTTGGCGGATTTATCGACGCGCAGGCGGTTCTGCTGCAGCAGCTCGAAGGTCACCTCGCAGATGTGCTGCGGCACCGGGTAGTCGCTGTCGAGGAAGTCGAACGGGCCCGCCAGGGTGTTGAGAAAGCTGTAGGCGACCCGCCAGGCGTGGCCGCATTCACCGAACACGATACGCCGCACGCCCAGCTCGAGTGCGGCCTCTCGGATACGCAGCGCCACTTTGCGCATGTTGGCATAACTGCCGACGAACAGGCCGAAGTTGGCGGCCTCCGAAGCGTGCGAGCTCAGCGTCCAGCTGATACCGGCCTGGTGCAATACTTTCGCGTAGCCGATCAGACCGTCAACATGCGGCTCGGCGAAAAAATCCGCCGAAGGCGTGACCAGCAGCACCTCGGCGCCGCGCTG